>JAJYEK010000024.1 GCA_021785795.1 Pseudomonadota bacterium | reverse complement strand
GGCGGCGCGCGCCATCCAGCGCGCGCACCAGGATCGAAAAATCCGCCAGCAGGTTTGCAATCAGCCGCTGCTCGAGGGACAGACCAGGGTCAACGGAACTGTCTGGTGTCCATCCGGACAGTCCTTCGGCCTGAAGGATGGCATGGTCCTGGTCGGCGGCATGATCGATGAGGCCGTCTATGTCGCGGTCGGAGAGCAGGCGCGCCGCCATGCCCGACACCCGGGTGTTGAGATATGCATAGCGCGCGATGGAGCGCATGAATCACTCCCAGTCTGGGTCAATGATCAGCGCGAACGCCGCGTCGACGGCCTCTCCTGAATGCTTGAGCGCCAAGCTGCGCAGCTGCTCGCTCCGTTCATGGTAACGGCGCTCGAGCTCCGCCAGTGCCAAGTTCGCGCGTTCCTCGGCCTTGTCGTAGAACGCGCTTCGCAACTCCGGCACATGCTCCTCGACCCGCTGCTCGGAAGCGCGCACCTGTTCGTGCGCTTGCTGGATCAGCCGTTCGCACTCGCGACGGGTCGCATCCACCACGGCCTCGGCACGTGCTTCTGCGTCAAGCAGCCGCTTCAGCTCATCTTCCATCGTTCCGTTCCCCAATCCCAGCGCGGCACGGCATCCCACCCGGAGCCGGCGGCGCAGCCGCCTAGCTAACCTTCACACGAATGAGCTCATCACCGGCGGGATCGGTCACGTGCACGGCGCAGGCAATGCAGGGATCGAAGCTGTGGATGGTGCGCAGGATTTCGAGCGGCTGCTTGGCGTCGTAGAGTTGCGTGCCCTTGAGCGACGCCTCGTAGGGGCCTTCCAGGCCAGCCGCGTCACGCGGCCCTGCATTCCACGTGGTTGGCACGACCGCCTGGTAGTTGTCTATTTTTCCGTCCTTGATCACCACCCAGTGCGCGAGCGCGCCACGCGGAGCCTCGGTAAACCCGACGCCTCGTGCCGTTTCCGGCCAGGAAGAGGGTTCCCACAGCCTGTCATTGAATGTCCGGACATCGCCTCGCTTGATATTCGCGATCAGTCCGTCGTACCAGCCCTGCATCGCGTCGGCGATGATCTTTGCCTCGAGGGTCCGCGCCGCGGTCCGCCCAAGCGTGGAAAACAGCGCCTGGATCGGCAGATCGAGCTTCTTCAGGGCGTACCCGGCCAGCTCGCGGGTGGGCTCATGGCCGCTGGCGTAAAGCACCAATACCCGCGCCAGCGGTCCCACTTCCATCGGCTTCCCGCGCCAGCGCGGCGACTTCAACCAGGAATAGCTCTGTTCCGTATTCAGGTGCTCGTAAGGGGGCTTCGGCCCGGAGTAGTGAAGGACGGTCTCGCCCTTGTAGGGATGCAGGCCCTTGTCCTTGCCGACGCTGTAGTCGTACCAGGAATGGGCGACAAACTCCTGGACCTGCGCCGGATCGCTCAGATCAACCGCGCGCAGCTTTGTAAGGTCGCGGTCGATGATGGCTGCGGGCGGGATCAGGAAGCTCTTCGGATCATTCATGCCCTTCTGCGGAAACTCGCCGAAAGTCATGAAATTCCCCACCCCCTCGCCCAGCTTGAACCAGTCCTTGTAGAACCCGGCGATGGCAAGCGTGTCCGGAAGGTATACCTCATCGACGAACGATCGCATCTGGTTTATGACGTGCTGAACCACCTCGAGGCCGAGGATGTTTACGGCGGTCGCTCCGGCACCGGCGCCCCTGCTGAATTCGTCGACCCCGCTTTCCACGTGCTCCGGATGCACGCTGATGGCACAGGGCGCACCGCCAACCAGGAAATTCGGATGCGGATTCTTGCCGCCGAAGATGGCATGCAGCTTCACCACCTCCCGCTGCCATGCGAGCGCCTCCAGATAATGGCTGACCGCCAGGAGATTCGCCTCCGGCGGCAGCTTGTAGGCTGGGTGCCCCCAGTAGCCATTGGCAAAGAGCCCGAGCTGGCCGGACTCGACGAAGTTCCTGAGCTTCTTGCGCTGGTCGGCAAAGTAGCCGGGTGACGACTTCGCGTAGCTGCTGATTGACTGCGCCAGCGCCGCCGTCTTTGCGGGATCGGCCTTGAGCGCCGACACCACATCGACCCAGTCCAGCGCATGCAGATGGTAGAAATGCATCACGTGGTCGTGGACGAACTGCGCCGCAATCATCAGATTGCGGATCAGCTGGGCATTGGGCGGAATTTCGTAGTCGAGCGCGTTTTCCACCGTGCGTACCGACGCGATGCCGTGAACCAGCGTGCATACCCCGCAGATGCGCTGGGCGAATGCCCAGGCGTCGCGCGGGTCGCGCCCGCGCAAGATGATTTCAATGCCGCGCACCATGGTGCCGGCACTCGATGCATTGGTGATCGTACCGGTGGCGTCGGTTTCCGCCTCGATGCGCAAATGCCCTTCGATTCGGGTAACCGGGTCAACCACAACTGTTTGGCTTGGCATCGTCTCTTTCTCCACAGGGCGGCCGGACACGCTACGGAACGCCTACGGCCGCTCCGATACTGCGGCGCACCGTCTATTGCACGAGGTTGTCCGCGACCAGCTCGAGCAGGCTGTGCGCGGTCTTGTCCCATTTGAAGTGCGCCTGGCCGTCGTCGAAGGTCTGGCGGCAGTTCGAACAGCTCATCACCAGCATCTCGGCTCCCGAGTCGTCCACCTGCCTCATCTTGATCTGAAAGACCTTGTAACGCAGCTGATCGGCCCGGTGGATGGTCACCACCCCCCCACCGCCACCGCAGCACCAGTTCACGTCCCGGTTCGGAGCCATTTCATGCAGATCCACGCCGAGTTTGGCGAGCACATCGCGCGGAGCCTGGGTGGCGCCACCGCGGCGGGCGATCTGGCAGGGATCATGAAATGTCACGGACTTCGGCACATTGCGGACCTTGAGCCTGCCATTGCCGAGGTTCCTGGCGAGAAATTCCGAAATATGCAGCACCTCGAACGGCAGCGGCTTACCGTAGATGTTGGCGCCGTCCCAGCGCATGGCCCCATAGGCGTGGCCGCATTCGGGAAGGATCAGCAGCTTTGCCCTGCACTTGACGGCTGCGTTGATGATTTTCATGCTGAGATCCTTCTGCCACTGCGCATTGCCGGAAAGCATGCCAAAGTTGGTCGCCTCGTAACCGTCGAGGCGGATGGTCCACTTCTCGCCGAGCGCATTCAGCACCTTGGCGGTCGCAACGATAGCCTGGGGATACTTCATGATCTCGATCGACGACATGCTCACAAGTATGTCCGCTTCGTCCCGATCCACCGGGATCTCCACCCCGTTCTCATCCGACAGCCAGTCGATCCGCTCCTTGAATACCTTGGGCGTCGCGCCGAGCGGACTGCCCTCGCGTTCGGCACGTTCGGCCACCGCCCACAGTTCGTGTGGCACGAGACCGGCCTTGAACATCCCGTGCCGGGCCTGTCCCACGAGCCGCGCTATGTCGATGCCCATGGGACATATGAGGGTGCAGCGCCCGCACATCGTGCAGGAATCATAGATGAGTTCCTGCCACGTCTGCAGTTCGTCCGCAGTCACCCGCGACTTGAGATTGAACAGGCGGTAAAAAACGGCAAACGGACCGGCTTCGCGCTTGTACGCCTGCTTGAAGGGCTCGAGCTTGCGCACCGGGGTATAGCGCGGATCGTTCGTCTGGACATAGTACTGGCAGGCTTCGGCGCACATCCCGCAGTGGATGCAGGACTCCAGGTAGGTCGCCGTGGTTGCGCCGAATTCGCGCACAAATGCGCGCATAGCGGCCTCGACGCGATCGCGGTCGGGCATCTCGCCCTGCCGGTCATAGCGCTGCGCCGGGGCCTTGATGCTCAGGCGTGTCCCTTCGGTGTCGAGCGGGTGGACGGCATTAATGTCGGTACTCATGTGCTGGCCCCCCTGCGTCCGTAATAAGCACCGGTCTGGCCGCGCGCTACCGGCAACAACAGCGAATGCATCAGCTTGCCGAACGGAAACCAGATCAGCAGCAGCTCGAAGCTCAATATGTGCACCGCCAGCAGCGTTTCATAGCGCGCCCCGTAATGAGCCACTGCCAGCAGTCCGGTTATCACCGGGGCGGCCGTCACGATCCAGCTGAAATAATCGTCGAAGTTCGACAAGAGCCTCAGCACCGGATGGGTGAGGCGGCGGATGATGGCCATCAACAGCGCAACCAGGGTAATCACTGCGAAGAAATAGACCACCCCGCCCGGCAGCCCGTCCCAGCCCACTCCGATGAGGCTGCGGATGAAAAGGATATGGGGCACGAACCCGAAAACCACGATGGCCAGCCCGATATGGAAGACGTAACTGACGGTCACGCCATAAGCGGTGCGCGCCTGGAATTCCTTGCGTGGCCAGGACCGACTGATGATGGTTTGCAGCGCGGCGAACGCGGCCCCGTGCGTTCGAGGCGCGGAATAATCGTGCGTGCGCCGCAGCAGCAGAACGCCGAAGAGGCGCCACAGCACGCCGAACAGAAACACGGCGATTGACCACTTCATGGCCGCCCCGCGGGCGAAGTCGAGCAGATTCATGGCCGTTTCTCCTCCTCACGATGGGCCCGGCGGCGGCGCGACACCACCGCTGCGCCCACGCCTATGGCGACCCCGGCAACCGCAGCCGCACCGAGAGCGGCTCCGCCGCTCCAGGTGCGCGTCGACAGGGCCTGGTAGAAGCTGCCCTGGTCCCAGAAATCGGGCTCCGAACAGCCGAGGCAGCCGTGCCCCGACTGGATCGGATAGCTCGTGCCCTGATTCCATTTCACCGTCGGACAGGCGTTGTAGGTTACCGGCCCCTTGCACCCGAGCTCGTACAGACACCAGCCGTTGCGCGCGCCCTCGTCATCGAAGGTTTTGGCGAATTTGCCCTCGTCATAGAAAGGCCGGCGATAGCAGCGGTCGTGTATGGTTTCGCCGTAGAAGACCTTCGGGCGGCCGAGGTGGTCGAGTTCCGGAAGGCTGCCGAAGGTCAGATAATGGGCCAGCACGCCGGTGATCACCTCGGGCACCGGGGGACAACCGGAGACATTGACGACCGGCTTGTCCTTCACCACTGCGCTTACTGCAACAGCGCCGGTGGGGTCGGGCTGGGCGTGGGGAATGCCGCCGAAAGCGGCGCAGGTGCCAACCGCAACCACGGCGGCGGCGCCCTTGGCAGCCTCGGTAAGTATGTCCACCGCGCTTTCTCCGGCGATGGTGCAATAGGCGCCGCCGATTTTCAGGGGAATCGCCCCATCCACGACCAGAAGGTACTTGCCCCAGTTCTCCTTCATTGCCGTCGTGCGTGCGGCTTCCGCGGCAGTCCCGGCAGCCGCCTGCAGGGTTTCATAGTAATCCAGGGACATGACGTTGAAGATCAGGTTTTCGAGAGTCGGCGAGAACGAGCGGGTCAGCGATTCGCCGCAGCCGGTGCATTCCTGATACGAGAGGTATATGACCGAAGGACGCCGCGCGCGACTAAGCGTCTCCGCCATCACCGTCGCCATACCCGGCGGCAGCGCCAGCACAGAGGCTGTGGCCGCACAGAACTTCATGAACGCCCTTCGGGATATGCCCTGCTTCCTGAGTGATTCCCCAATCGAACCGTCATCCGACATCGGACACCCCCTTGTGGTTTCTATGCCCTGTGGCGTTCTCCGTCGAGCGCCGCCAGCTGCTCATGCAGGACTTCCAGTCCGTCGGCAACGTCGTCCGGTGGCGTCTTGAGAATCTCGGGCATGTGTGTAACTTCGATGAACTCGGCCGCAATCCTCCCGTCTTCACTGCGATGCGTCACCCACCACACACCGCGCACAATCGACTCATACACTTCAGTCTCGCCCAGGGCGCGAATCACGGCGCTCACTTCGCCCTCGGCGAAAATCCCGCGCAGGCCGTCGCGGTCAGCCGGCGCCATCGGCATGCTGCGCAGATCAATGGACCCGCAAGCCCCGCTGTCTGCCAGCCTGGCGAGCAGGGACTCGACCTCGTTGACGACCGCCAGCAGCCTGCCACGATTGCCAAGCTGCTCCACACCCACCACCCTCACCGGAAAGTCTCCCACCACGCTCATTGCCATGCCCCTGCAAGACTGATGACTTCGCTGCACACCCGCGGAATCGCACGCGCAACGGCCTCACTCGGGCGGTCGGCCCAGTCCAGAAATTGCGGCTGGATTCCGACCAGGGCCCGCTGCCGCGGCAGCCGTCCCGCAAGCAGCGCCACCGACATGAGGTCAAGCAGACTCACCTCGTGCACGCTCGCCTTGCGGCTGCCCCCCAGAAAACGGTCCATCTCCTCGCCGACGAACACCCGCAGCGTGCCCGCAGGCGCATGCAATTCGGCGGCATCGACCACGATGAGATTGTCGGCTTGTTCGATCGGTCCGGCGAGCGTGAAGCTGAGCGTGCCGCCGTCCATGAATTCGATATCGGGATGGCCGGAATGGAGCTGCTGCATCTGGCGCACCGCGTGGACGCCGGCACCCTCATCGCCGAGCAGCGTATTTCCCAGGCCAAGCACTAGCGTCTTCGTTGCCGTGTCTCCCGAACGTGCAGCGGCATCTCCCCTGCGCGAGGTCGCACGCCCCGCCCCACTGTGCCCTGAGCCGCCGCGCACAAACCACAGTACGTGCACGATACTATGCCACTCAGGACAGCAATCATTGATATAAATCAAAATTTCGGAAGGGCATGGAAGTAATATGGGACACGAAGCGAATCGGCGGCGGAGACGCAACGATAGATGTGCCTCGCAATACCCATGCAGGTCCTTGAAGTCGACGGCTATGTGGCGCGCTGCGCCGCGAGAGGCGTCGAACGCGAGGCCAGCCTGTTCCTGGTGCAGGAAACACAGATCGAGCCAGGCGACTTTGTGATGATTCATCTCGGACATGTCGTCCAAAAAATGAGCGCCGAAGAAGCGCATGCCGCCTGGGCGCTCTACGACCAGATACTCGCTGCCAATGCATGAGCTGTCGGTTTGCCGGTCACTGATCGCCGAGGTCGAGGCAGTGGCGCTGCAGCACAGAGCCCGGGCAGTGCGCTGCATACGCATCAGCATGGGGCCGCTCTGCGGCGTGGATCCTGATCTTCTGCAGCGGGCCTTCCCGCTCGCGCGGGCGGGCACCGTGGCCGATGGCGCTGACCTGCTCATCGAGCGCCTACCGGTACGGGTCCGCTGCGAGCGCTGTGAACATGAGTCCGAGGCCGTGCCGAACCGGCTGGTCTGCGCCCGATGCGGCGACTGGCATACCCGGCTGGTGAGCGGAGACGAGATGATTCTGGCGAGCGTAGAGCTGGACGCGGACGAGGTGCCGGTTGCTGCGCCGGATGGGGCTCCGGGCCCCTAGTCCCGGATTATCGCGAAGCGCCGACGTTGCGGAGACGAATTATGTGCGACACCTGCGGATGCAACATCACTCCCGGCAACAGACATCTGGTGGCCGGCGACGGGAAGCTGTCCCGAACGGCGGACGGCAAGAATGCGGTGACCGTGCTCAAGGGCCTGCTCGATGAAAACGATCTACAGGCACACCATAACCGGCAGCATTTCGACCGCCACGCGGTTCTGACCGTAAACCTCATGTCGTCACCGGGCTCCGGCAAAACCGCGTTGCTCGAGGCGACCATCGACGCCTTGCGCGGAGACCTGAAGGTGGCGGTGATCGAGGGCGACCTGGAGACCGAAAACGACGCACAGCGCGTACGCGCCAAGGGGGTGCCTGCGGTGCAGATCACGACCGGCAGCGCCTGCCACCTGGATGCGCATATGGTGCACAATGCACTGCACCACCTGCCGCTTGCAGACATCGACATCGTGTTCATTGAAAACGTCGGAAACCTGGTGTGCCCGGCAAGTTTCGATCTGGGCCATCACCGCAATGTCACACTCCTCTCCGTCACCGAGGGCGACGACAAACCCGCCAAGTATCCGGTGATGTTCCGCGCCGCCGACCTGATGGTGCTTTCCAAGACCGATCTGCTCGCGGTCCTCGACGATTTTGATCCACAGCGTGCCGAGGCAGCGTTGCGCGGTCTGGCCAGCGACGCGCCCGTGATTCGGCTCTCGGCCCGCTCTCGCGTGGGCCTGGAAGGCTGGACCGCCTGGCTGCGGAACGAGCTCGCGGCACAGCGCGAGCGCGTCGCACAGCACCACACCACGCGACCGGCGATTCAGCCGGACGGCCGTCTCCGGCACCGTGGGGCCGCACCGGTCCCGCATCCGGGATACGTCTTGCTTCCGACAAAGCCCTGAAATCGCACGCTGCACGCCGTCGCTGGAACCACGTCGCCGCCTTGACAGACCAGCCGCAGCGGTCAACACTGACGGCTGCGGGCTGAAGCCCCGTAACCAGATCCTTGGCCCGCAATTGCAGCCTGCAGGCGCCCGCACCTTGCCCTCATTCTCGCCGATGGTCTTGCTGTCCGGTCTCGCGGCCACCCGGTGCCGGAACCGCTGTGCGCGCCGCGCGTCTCGCTGCTAGGCACCCGCGCCTTGCCGCAGCGGGCGCGCTCCTGCTGCTGTCCCTGATATGGGGATACAACTGGGTCGTGATGAAGCTCGCATTGCGCTCGGCGAGCCCTTTTGACTTCGCCACGCTGCGCACGGTGCTGGGGACTGCCTGCCTGTTCATCATACTTGCTGCGCTGCGCCGTCCGCTGCGTCCCGCTGCGCCGCTTGGACTCGCCTGGCTCGGTCTGCTGCAGACCACGGGGTTCGTCGGGTTTTCCATGTGGGCACTGGTGAGCGGTGCCGCAGGCAAGACCGCGGTGCTGGTCTATACGATGCCATTCTGGGTCATCGTGCTCTCCAGGCTCACACTGGGAGAACGCATGGACGGGATGCAGCGGTCTGCCGTGGTCCTGGGGCTTCTTGGCCTGGTGATGGTACTGGCACCCTGGCACCCGCGGGGCGGACTGGAGAGCGACCTCATCGCCATCGCCGCCGGCATCTTCTGGGCGGCCGGAACGCTGTACGCCAAGTTTCTGCGGCGGCGGGTGCGATTCGACCTGCTGTCTCTGACGGCATGGCAGATGCTGTTCGGCGGCATCGGGCTAGGGATCATTGCACTGCTCCTGCCCCATGCACCGGTGCACTGGAGCGGGGAGTTCATCGGAGCGCTGGCCTATAATGCATTCCTCGGAAACGCGCTCGCCTGGTTTCTATGGCTATATGCCCTCGACACGCTTCCTGCCGGGGTCGCGAGCCTCGGCACGCTCGCCACGCCCGTAGTCGGTGTGCTGGCAGCGGCACTGCAGCTCGGCGAGTTGCCGGACACGCCGGAAACGGTCGGGATGCTGCTCATCGGATCCGCCCTGATGCTCATCTCGCTGCAGGCGATCCGCCAGCACCGGCGCGTCAGCCCGGCCATCGGCCAGGAGTGATGCATGCGATCCGGAGCCAAAGCAATCACTTTTGGTTTGCCTCCTCGCCGTACCACCCAAGAACACCAGCCGGACGTGTCCGCGCTGTGGTCATGTGTCGGCCGATGATCGGCGGTCACGAGCCAGGTTCGCGTGCGGAATGCGGCTTCGAGGAAAACACCGATCTGGTCGGCGCGATCAACATGTTAGCGCAGAGACGCCGCGTTGCAGCCTGTGCCGGGCCGTGCAGCCGGGCCCGGTCCGTGAAGCAGGAACCGCCGAGGCGACGCTGCGCAGAGCAATCCATGCGTAGCGCCGTGCCAATCTCCGGCCTGAAAGCCGGGAGGGAGGTCAAGAGATCGGGAGGTCTGACGCCGCCTGCTTGCGCGATGGGCCACGCCGCGGTTGACGGCTGGCGCTGCGAAGACAAAGATGGACGTAGCATAAATTCCGCAACCGTGTCCGGGTGACAATGCACAGTATCTGCGTTCAAGTGGCTGACGCAGCGCCCCGCGCTGAGCCCGCCGCCGCGCATCGCTCCTGGCATCGCCGGCAGGCTGCCGGCGGAACGGGGTGCCGATAATATGCCGGACCAACCGCGTCGCACGGATGGCTCGAGCCCGCCGCAGACTGTGGCCAGGCTCTGGGCACTTGGTGGCCGGGTGCAGGCTGTGGGATTCCGTCCCTTTGTCTATCGTATTGCCCATCGGCATGGACTCTCGGGCTGGGTCAGGAACCGTGGCGGACAGGTCGAAATCCTGGCGCAGGGTCCGCCTGCGGCCCTGGATGCATTCGCCGCCGCACTGCTGACCGAAGCACCTCCGCTGGCGCAACCGCGACTCGTGTCGGTGGAGGATGCGCCACCCGCTCCGCTGCAGGCATTCCGCATTTTGGAGAGCGGTGAGGCGGCGGACGCCACCATACACGTTCCGCCCGATTACTTCGCTTGCGACGATTGTCTGCGTGAGCTGCAGGATCCCGCCGACCGGCGCTACCACTATCCTTTTATCAACTGCACCCAGTGCGGTCCCCGCTACACGCTCATCCGCCGGCTTCCCTACGATCGGGCAAATACGACCATGGCCGGCTTCGCGCTGTGCGAGGCTTGCCGGCGCGAGTACCAGGACCCGGGCAACCGTCGCTTCCACGCCGAGCCCGTGGCCTGTCCCGCCTGCGGCCCGACCGTGGAGTTCTGCCGTTCCGGCACTGCTTCCGTGCGCGAGCCCGTGGCGGCGCTGGCAGCCGCGGTCGCCGCGCTGCGGGCCGGGCAAATCATCGCAGTCAAAGGCGTGGGCGGCTATCACCTTTTGTGCGATGCGCTCAATGCTGCAGCAGTCCGCCGCCTGCGCCAGCGCAAGCCCCGTCCCCACAAGCCGCTTGCCGTGATGTTTCCGCTACTGGGTTCGGATGGACTCGACGCCGTGCGCGCAGCGGTGGCGCTCGATGACGATACCGCGCACTGGCTGCGTTCACCGATGCGCCCGATCGTGCTATGCCGCAAACGGGCCGACGGTCCGCTGTGCACGGAGATTGCCCCAGGCCTCCAGGAAATCGGCGTAATGCTGCCTTACAGTCCGCTGCATCACCTGCTGCTCGCCGATCTCGGTACTGCGGTGGTGGCGACTTCGGCCAACGTGAGCGGCGAACCCGTCCTGACCGAACCGGACCGCCTCGAGGAGCGCCTCGCGCGAGTGATCGACGCGAGCTTGCACCACAACCGCCCCATCGAACGGCCGGCCGATGACGCCGTATATCGCATTATCGCACGCCACCCGCGGCCGCTGCGCCTCGGACGCGGCGGTGCACCGCTCGAACGCCACCTGCCGCTGCGCCTGACGCAACCGCTGCTGGCCGTTGGCGGGCATTCCAAGAACACGGTAGCCATCGCCTGGGAAAACCGCGTCGTGGTCTCGCCGCACATCGGCGACCTGGACTCGGTGCGCGGTCTCGAAGTCTTCGAACAGGTAATAAACGACCTTCAGAGGCTGTATCGCGTGGAGGCATCCGCCGTGGTCTGCGACGCCCACCCTGACTATGGCAGCACCCGTTGGGCAAAGCGCTGCGGCCTACCACTCGCCGAAGTTTTCCATCACCATGCACACGCCTCGGCCCTCGCCGGCGAGTTCCCGGATATTGGCACCTGGCTCGTTTTCACCTGGGATGGCGCCGGCTACGGAGAGGACGGAACCCTGTGGGGCGGTGAGGCCCTGCTCGGCTGGCCCGGTGCCTGGCAGCGGGTGGCCCGATTGCGGCCGTTTCACCTGCCTGGCGGCGAGCACGCCGCACGCCAGCCGTGGCGCAGCGCGGCGGCGTTGTGCTGGGAAACTGGATACGCCTGGCGCTCCTGCCCTGAAGACGCGGCGCTCCTGTTCGAGGCGTGGCAGCGGCGCCTCAACAGTCCGCGTTCGACGGCCGCCGGAAGACTGTTTGACGCAGCGGCCTCGTTCGTCGGCTTGCTTCACCACGCGAGCTTCGAGGGACAGGGCCCGATGTATCTCGAGGCGGCATGCGCCGGACCGGCACCCGGACCGGTTCTGCCGCTGCGGCGCTCGGCCGAAGGAATGTGGGAGTGCGACTGGGCGCCGCTGGTGCCCTTCCTGGACGACACCACATTGCCGGCAGCAAGGCGCGCAGCCGGCTTTCACGCGAGCCTGGCGCACGCTGTGGCCCAGCAGGCCCGCACCCTACGGCTCGCGCACCGGTTCGATGCCGTAGGACTCACCGGCGGCGTCTTCCAGAACCGCGTTTTGGCCGAGCATGCCAGCGCCTTGTTGCAGCACGACGGATTCCGGGTATACCTTCCTGCCGACATTCCGTGCAATGATGCCGGTATCAGCTTCGGTCAGATCGTGGAACAGCAGGCCCGTCTTGGCGGCCGCCAGGAACTTCAACAGTGGTCCGGCAACCGGCAACCCTCACATGAAACCCGACAAACCCGCTGACACCCATATATCCCTGGCTCACGGAAACGGTGGTCGCTTCATGCGCGAGCTGATCGAGCAGGTATTTGCGCGGCATCTGTCGGGCCCGCTGCTCGACATTCGGGCAGACGCCGCGGCGGTACCGATCGGGTCCGGAGAGCTCATGGTCACCACCGACGGATTCACAGTCCAGCCGCTCGAGTTTCCCGGCGGCGACATCGGGTCGCTGGCGGTACACGGCACCACCAACGATCTCGCCGTCTCCGGTGCCGCCCCGCTGTACCTCAGCCTCAGCACGATCATCGAAGAAGGGCTGGAGATCGCCCAGCTCGAGCGGATCGTTGCAAGCCTCGGCCGCGCCGCCGCAAAATCGGGCGCGCAGGTGGTTGCCGGCGACACCAAGGTTGTGCGCCGCGGTGAAGGAGGCGGGCTCTACATCGTGGTCACCGGCATGGGAATCCGCCCGCCCGGCCTGTCTCTCGGTATGCAGCACATCCGCACAGGCGACGCCGTCATCGTGAGCGGACCGGTCGGAGACCACGGCATCGCGGTGATGCTCGCCCGCGAGCAGTTCGGAATGCGCAGCGATCTGAAGTCCGATGCCGCCAGCGTCTTGCCGCTCACCCGGGCGCTGCTGCCGCTGCCGGGGTTGCGGTTCATGCGCGACCCTACGCGCGGCGGGCTGGCCACTGTGGCCCACGAAATCAGCCGCGCCACCGGTCTCGGCGTGCGCCTGCACGAACAGCAGATACCGGTGCGCGAGGCAGTACGCTCGGTGTGCGAATTGCTCGGCTACGATCCCCTGTATCTTGCCTGCGAAGGGCGCGTAGTCGCAGTGGTCGCCGCCGCCGACGCCGACGCGGCGCTCGCCGCCTGGCGCGCCCTGCCTGAGGGCGGTCTGGCTGCAATCATAGGCAGGATGGAAGGTCCGCGACCGCAGGTCACCGTGGAGACCTCCCTCGGAGGCGAACGCTTCCTCGAAGAGCTCGAGGACGATCCGCTGCCGCGTATCTGCTGACGGAGATCCGTCCGGCGGCCCCGTCGGGCACGCAGTGGCGACGCGGCCAAAGCCGCGTGCAGCCGGACCTGCCGGCAGCATCTCATGCCGGGGAACAGCGATGCCGTTTCGTCCGGCGCGCCGATCACGCTAGAATGGGGCATGCAGGAAATCCTGATCTTCCGTCATGCCGCCGGCGAGGGTCCGGGCTATTTCGCCCGGTTTCTCGACCGTCACGAACTGCGCTACCGCATCATTCGCATAGACCAGAATGAGCCGGTGCCCGCCCGCATCGACGACAGCAGCGCGGTTGTGCTGATGGGCGGACCCATGAGCGTCAATGACCGGCTGCCGTGGATCCCGGAGGTCCTCAGGCTGATCAAGGAGGCAATGGCGGCCGACCGGCCGGTGCTCGGTCACTGCCTCGGTGGACAACTCCTCAGCAAGGCACTCGGAGGCACGGTTGCCTCCAACGGCGTGCGCGAGATCGGATGGTTTACGGTCAGACGAGCGCCGGATGCGGCCGCGAATGACTGGCTTGGTGCGCTGCCATCCGAATTCGAGACTTTCCACTGGCATGGGGAGACCTTCTCGATTCCGGATGGTGCCAGCTGTATTCTGTCGAGCGACGCCTGCGCCAATCAGGCATTTGCCGTCGGGAAAGCGCTCGCACTGCAGTGTCATGTGGAAATGCTGCCAAGCATGGTTCAGGACTGGGCCCGCATCGGGCGCGAGGAAATCGCCACGCCATCGGATACCATCCAAAGTGCCGGACAAATGACTGAAGCGCTGGAACAACGCATCAGTCGCTTGCATCAGGTAGCGGATGCGATTTATACCCGGTGGTTGCAGGGGCTGGCTTGAATCGCCCATCCGCAATTGCGGATGGGGCCGTGTGATGTCGTCCTGATTCAGGCAGCCGCGCTGCAACCGGATCGACACGCTTTCGGAGCAAACCACGGCACATGGTCACCCCGACCTGCTCGGCGTTGCGTATCGGCATCGACCTCGGTGGCACCAAGACTGAGTGCATTCTCATGGACGCGGACGGGGCCATCCTGGCACGCGAGCGCCGGGTCACGCCCCGACAGCAGGGCTACCGCGCCATCCTGGAATGCGTCCGCGGCCTGGTTCTCGATCTCGAGCGGCAGGCCGGCCGCACCTGCGCCGTCGGAATCGGTACGCCCGGATCGGTCTCCGCGCGAACCGGCCTGCTCAAGAACTCCAATACTACCTGTCTCAATGGCCAGCCGGTCCAGTCCGACCTGGAAGCCATGCTGCAACGCCCGGTCCGGATCGCAAACGACGCCAACTGCTTTGCGCTGAGCGAAGCGATCGATGGCGCCGGCCACGGCCGCGCGGTTGTATTCGGCGTCATCATCGGCACAGGGGTCGGCGGCGGCATCGTCGTCCGGGGCGAGCTCCTGCAAGGCCTGCAACACATAGCGGGCGAATGGGGCCACAATCCGCTCGAACCGGACGGACCGGCCTGCTACTGCGGCCGCCAGGGCTGCATCGAAACCCTTTTATCCGGACCCGGCCTCGAGCGGGATTACGTGGCGCAGGGTCCCTCGTCCGGAGTCAACAGCGTACTCCAGCGCACGCAAGGCACCGGCGGACCGGCTCTTGCCGGAGTCGATGCCGGGCCCGATGCGCGCACAATCGCCGCGCTCGCGCAGGGCGGCGATGAGCGGGCGGAGGCCGCAATGCGGAGATACCTCGCGCGCTTCGGCCGCGCCTTGGCGTCGGTGATCAATATTCTTGATCCCGATGCGGTCATACTGGGCGGTGGGCTTTCCAATATCCCCCGCCTTTACGACGAAGGGCGCGAGCAGGTTGCCCGGCACGTCTTCAACGACGAGTTGCGGACCCTGATTCTGCCAAATGTCCATGGCGACAGTTCCGGCGTACGCGGCGCGGCGCGCCTGTGGGCCGCCGGAGAAACACCACGTGGCTGACCGGCAAACTTGATAGCGATCAAAGCCGCCTTCCGGGCTGCCTTGCTATAAAGATCCCAGGGCTATCCAGGCTCGGACCGGAAAGGAGGCATCTAATGAAACGGCATTTGATATATGGAGTGATTGTAGCGCTGCTCGCGCCGGCCCTGCTGCCGGCCGCTACCGCTGCCGACCAGAACCAGCTGCGGACACAGGATCGGGATCGGCTGCAGACCCATGATCGCCAACAAATCTACGGATCTCAATTGATGACACCTACAGAGCGCGCCCAGTACCGTGCGCACATGCGCCGCCTTAGGACAGCGCGGGAGCGCGAGCAGTACCGGCTTCAGCATCACCGCGAAATGCAGGAGCGTGCCCGGGAACGGGGCGTGCGCCTGCCATACCAGCCGCCGCCACAGGGTGGCGGCATGGGACCGGGACCGGGTGGCGGTATGGGACCGGGTGGCGGCATGGGACCTGGCGGTGGGCCCGGGCGGTAAGTTCGGGGGAGCAAGCCTGCGGGCAGGAAATCCGGCTGCTGCGCTGTTGCCGATGGCTTGACGTCCTCCCCGGCCTGGATGCCGGAGGTTCCGGTTACGCTCATTCTGGCAACGAGCTGGAATGAGTCGCTTAGCCGGATTCCCGCTTCGACGCGACTTCCTTAAGGTACACTACGACGAAGCGGATATCGCCTGGCCACTGAAACCAAGCGCATCCTGAAACCGTACCAGATCGAAGCGGCCCGCGCCCGGAGCGATCCGCGCCGCGCTCCAAGGCGGCGGCAAGCAGTGATCTGTTGGGTGGATGATCGCCACGAACAGCCCGGTGCGCGGATGCCGACGCGAGCCTCGTTAAAGATGTCGCCAGGAGTCTGAAAAAGCGCGCAGAGCACATCGTGGGATTCCAAAGCCGCTGCTCCCGCGACGTCCGCAGCCTGCCGGCCAACATCGCCCTGCTGGGCAAGCCTTCCGCTGGCTGAATCCGCTTCAGGCGATCCGACGGGACTTGTGTGCCGCCTGCTCTATCGCCTCGAGCGGCTTGCCTACAGCAAAGCCCTGGGCATAGTCGATGCCCAGCTCAACAAGGACTCCGAGAACCGCCGGGTCTTCCACGAATTTTGCGGCCACCTCGATGCCTAGATCGTGGGCCATGGTCACCAGCGATTTCACCAGGCGCCGGGTCTTGTCACTGGCCGCAATTTCGCGCAGCAATCCGGCATCGAGCTTCAGCATGCTCGGGGCAAGCTGTTTCAGGTAGCGGAACGATGCAAGGCCGGCACCGAAGTCATCCATGATGAGAACATGGCCGGCACCGTGTATCTCGCTGGCAAGCTTGTGGGCCCGCCCAAGGTCCTCCACCACGATGCGCTCCGGAATCTCGAACCCGAGGTGCCGCGGATCAACGCCGGCGTGCACCACCGCGGCGCCGACGTGTCCGATGAAACCAACATCCGCGAGAGTTTTGCGGGAGAGGTTGATCGACAGGACCAGTTCCGGATCGTGGCCATTGAGCACCGAGAGCTTGTGCGCCACCTTGCGAATCACCATTCGGTCTATCGGAATGCTCAGATCGAACTGCTCGGCGCTCTCGAGAAACATCCCGGGTGTGATCAGGAGACCGTCCCGGTCTTCCATGCGCAGCAATGCTTCGTAGTGATGGGTCGTATTGTCACGCAGGTCAAGCAGCGGCTGGTAGAGCAGCAGGAACTGGTCTGCGTCGAGGGCACGGCGTATGCGTCCCTCCCAGCTGGCCTTTTCCTGCACGTGCTCGATTTCGGCGGTGGAGGCCGAATACATCCGCCAGCAGCCGCGGCCGCACTGCTTCGCCTCATACATGGCGGCATCCGCGAACATCAGGAGTTCGTTCGCCGAGGTGGTATGTTCGGGCATCAATGCGATCCCGATGCTGGCCGAAATCGACAGCTGCTGTCCTCCGACTGACGTTGTGGTGGCGCTGAAGAGCTGCAACAGTTTGTTTGCGACCTCCACGGCCGCTTCGGCCTCCGTTTCCGGAAGCAGAACCGCGAATTCATCTCCGCCCCAGCGCGCAATGTAGTCGGTGGAACGCAGGCCACGCTGCAGCACTTCCGCAGCCACGAGCAGATAGCTGTCACCGACGGAGTGTCCGTAGGTATCGTTGATATGCTTCAGCCGGTCGAGGTCGACGAATATCAGCGCAACGGCCCGCCGGTAGCGGATAGCATGATGGGTCCAGCGTTCGAGCTCCTTCTGGAAGCGCCCGCGGTTGAGCAGCCCCGTGAGCGCATCATGCTCGGCCATGTGGATGATCATCTCATTCGCCTTGTGGGACTCATCCAGGGCACGCCGCAGCGATTCGGTCTTCTGGGCCACCTGCAGTTCCAGCCCCTCCGAAAACCTCCGGATCCGGTCCTGCCGGATGCCTGCAAACCGGGCGAACAGGCCCAGGAAAAACGGCGCGGTGTCGATCACATAGAGCAGCGGATTGCGGGCATGGGCCTGCATGATCTCCGCCAGAAATCCGTGCGCCGGCGACATCTCTCCGGCAAGCCATAGGAACGCGACCGAACCGAGCGGGAAGCACAGCCCGAACAGCGCCCCAAACAGCGTGTACTTGTTGGACTCCGACATAATCCAATCCTCTTTATTATTTTCCGATGCGGGGTGTACGCTGACACGATGAAGCTGGCGCCAGCGTGCCTGCACGACCATGACGGCAGTAGCCCGACGGTTTTACTATAGAAAATTTACAAGCAATATCCATGCCATCCGTCGGGTTCCAGCGGACGGCCCATCCCCCTCAGACGGTTTCTGATGGAAGGCGCAGGGGCATCTAGGCTTGTCGGCACCGGACAAAACCGGTGGCGCCAGCTCCCGGGGAACCGGGCCGCTGTGCCGCATCAGTGCGTGCGGCGACGCACCTCGGTGACGTTCGGCAGCTGATCGATCTGGGCCAGGATCTGGCTGAGCGTACCGATGTTGGGGATCTCGAGGGTGAGATTTATATGGGTCACGTGCTGCTGCTTGTCTGACATGGTACTGACTGCGATGACGTTGATGTGCTGGTTCGCAAGCAACGCGGTAATGTCACGCAGCAACCCGGGCCGTTCATAACCGATCACCTCGACTTCCACCGGATAGGTCGCACCGCCGGATTCCCCCCAACCCACTTCGATAAGACGCTCATCATGTTCATCGTGGTGACGCAGGGCATTCGGACAGTCGCTGCGGTGGATGGTCACGCCCTGGCCGCGCGTGATGAAACCGACGATGGCATCTCCGGGAACGGGATTGCAGCAGCGTCCCATGCGGGTGAGCAGATTGCCGACGCCCTGCACCGTCACGCCCGCCAGGGGCACGAGTCCCGGCTGCGCCCGGGTGAGGGGCACTGCGGCCGCGGCCGCGGGCCGTGGCGGAGACAGCTCCTGGACGGCTGCCACGATCTGTGCCGGACGCACCTCGCCGCGACCGATGGCGGCGAGGAAATCGTCGACCTTCGCAAAATCGAAGTAGTGCGCGAGCTTCTCGTAGTTCACATCATTCATTCCGAGACGCTGGAACTCGCGCTCCAGTCCGGCACGCCCGGCCGAGACACTGCTCTCGTAGTTCTGCTGCCGGAACCAGGCCTGGACCTTTGCACGCGCTTTCGAGGTGCGCAGGTAACCCAGATGCGGGCTGAGCCAGTCTCGGCTCGGCCCCCCCTCCTTCACCGTCAACACCTCGACCCGCTCGCCGGTGCTGAGCGCATAGGTGAGCGGCACGATCCGGCCATTGACCTTCGCGCCCCGGCAGCGATGCCCGACATCGGTATGGATATGGTAAGCGAAATCGAGCGGCGTCGACCCCTGGGGCAGATCGACGATCTTGCCCTTCGGCGTGAAGACGTACACACGCTCGATGAACACCTCTGACTTGAACTGGTCGACGAACTCGCTGGCTTCGGCAACCTCGTCCTTCCAGTCGAGCAGCTGCCGCAGCCACGTTATCTTGCGATCGAAGACCGTGTCGGGCCGGGCGTCCTCCTTGTAGCGCCAGTGCGCGGCCACACCGAGCTCGGACTGCTGGTGCATGTCCCGGGTGCGGACCTGAACTTCCACGGTCTTGCCCTCGGGACCGATTACTGCGGTATGGATCGAACGGTAGCTGTTTTCCTTGGGTGTTGCGATGTAGTCGTCGAACTCTCCGGGGATGTAGGGCCACTGGGTATGCACAACGCCGAGCGCCGCATAGCAGTCGCGAACCTCGTTCACCAGCACCCGCACGGCGCGCACGTCGAAGATCTGGTTGAAGTCCTTGCCCTTGCGCTGCATCTTCCGCCAGATCCCATAGATGTGCTTGGGCCGGCCGGTCACCTCCGCCGCGATCCCCGCGCGCCGGAGTTCGGCGTTCAGCACGTCGACAAAGCGTTCGATGTATTGCTGACGGTCCACCCGCCGTTCCGCCAGCCAGCCCGCAATCTGACGGTACGCCTGCGGTTTGAGGTGCCGGAACGCCAGGTCTTCGAGCTCCCACTTGAGCTGCCAGATACCCAGGCGATTGGCGAGCGGCGCGAAGATATCCATGGTCTCGCGCGCGATGCGCTGGCGGCTTTCCTCGGGAAGCGCTCCGAGCGTGCGCATCTGGTGCAGGCGCCCGGCAAGCTTGATGAGCACGACGCTCACATCTTCGGCCATCGCCAGCAGCATCTTGCGCAGGCTCTCAGCCTGCGCATGCTCCCGTCTGTGCCCCTCGGACGAATCCTGACCCTCATGGATCATGCCCATCCTCGCGACACCGTCCACGAGCATGGCTACACGTTCACCGAATTTCTGCCGGACCGCCTCCATCGCGGCGGGATCCGCATCCACGGCACCGTGCAGGATGCCCGCCGCAATCGTCTCGGGGTCCAGGTGCAAATCGGCCAGGGTGCGGGCTATCCCAAGGGCGCGATGAAAATCCGGCGCGCCGCCGGCAAGCGCCTCCCCGCCCAGCCCGGTCTGGACCATGAGCGCTGCGCGCCGGATGAATTCGCGGTCTTCGGACGCATAATCCTGGCGCAGGCTGTCGAGCCAGCCCTCGAGTTCGATGGCGTCCTTGCTGCCGATTCCGGAATGTCTGCTTGTGACGTTTACCATGAAAATCCGTTGCCGGAGGTCATTCCGGCCCTGTACACCAGTGATGTGGGGTCGCCGCCGTAGACATCAATATTCCGATGGCTGTAGCCGGTTCATCGCCACCGGGAGACCACATCGGCGGGTCTGCCGGCCTGGCCCGGCTCCGGCCCGTACAATAGCCTGGTTGCTATACCCCTTTCGGATCTGGTTCGGCCGGTCCGGGACAATTCGAAAAGGATAGCGCCAAGGTTTTAGACTGAATATAATTTTCGTCTGTATTTTCTGCCGCTTCCCTCCCCCGCTGGCGCACAGGCGGCGCGTCAGGGGGGTCGGCCCGGCAGAAACCGGTGTCACGGCTGCAGGCGAATGCCGGGGCCGCGCAACGCAGGCCCGGCACTGCCGCAAGCGGGGAATCATCGGGTGTACACCGGCCATGGGGACGGCACGGCACTGAAACAGGATGCACGCCGGGACGGTCCATGACCCACATAAAAAGTATAGGTACGGGACACATCAGTAACAACACTTTTAGCCAGGAGCGATGAAGAATGTACAAACACAGCCTTTGCAGTTTAATCACATGCGGGATCCTGCTCGCCGCCTCGGGAACGGCATTTGCCGTTGGCAATCCAGTCACCGGTAAAGCCCTGGCCTTCGACTGCTCGGGCTGTCACGCCGTACGCGGCTACCGGTACATGTATCCCGCCAATCATGTTCCGAAACTCGGCGGACAGCACGCGGCCTACATCGTGAACGCGCTCAAGGAGTACAAGTCGGGAGCGCGACCCAACCCAACGATGCACGCAAATGCCTCGACCCTGACCACCCAGGACATGGAGGACATCGCCGCATACTTCGCCAGCCAGAAAGGCCAGTCCGACAAGTAACCGCCCGAGGAACACGAACGTGATTAAATCAGCCATTATCTTGACGGTGACGGGAATGCTCACCCTGGTTTCTGCCAGCGCATTTGCGGACGGCAACGCAGCTGCCGGTAAGGTGAAATCTCAGGTATGCCAGGCCTGCCATGGCGTGGATGGCAACAGCACCAACCCCGAGTTTCCGCGGCTTGCCGGACAGTATGCGGACTACATCGTCCATGCACTGAAGCAGTACAAATCCGGAGCCCGCAAGAATGCGATCATGAACGGGTTTGCCGCGAGCCTGTCGACCCAGGACATGGAGGACATTGCTGCCTATTTCTCCAGCCAGAAGGGCCTGCATACCCTGCACTACCACATGCCCAAGTAATCCGCCCCACCTGGCGGACCTCAGCGGAATGCCGGTGCCGTCGCCGGCATTCCCGCGGGGATCCAGCTGCAGCGCGCATCGCCGCCTCCCGGGGGGCCGTCGCCGGCTTCCGACCCGGGCGTTGCTGAGCAACCTCCCCCGACGCCATGGCCGGGGCTACGGGTCCGACGTCTTGAACCGGCGCCCTGCAACCCTCATAGTTCCCGGAATCCGCCTCATCCTCATTGCGGACGGAGTCCGGCCGACCAATGCAATACAAGGACTACTACAAGATCATGGGGCTTGCCAGGGAGGCGAGCGCTGATGAGGTCAAGCGCGCCTACCGCAAGCTTGCCCGCAAGTATCACCCCGACGTAAGCAAGGAACCCCAGGCCGAGGAACGTTTCAAGGAACTCGGCGAAGCCTACGAGGTGTTGCGTGACCCGCAGAAGCGCGCGGCCTACGACCGGCTCGGCTCCGCCTGGCAGTCCGGTCAGGAGTTCACCCCGCCGCCGGAATGGCAGACCAGCGGCTTTGGTTTCCAGCACGATGCCGACGAAGGCGGCACCGGTCACCGCTTCAGCGATTTCTTCGAGACGCTTTTCGGGCACGCATTTCATGCCGGAGCCGGGACATCGGGAGCGCGCCGGCGCGGACAGGACCAACATGCCCGGATCGTGATCAGCCTGGACGATGCCTACCGCGGCGCGACCCGTATCGTCCAGCTGGCCGTACCGGAATGGGATGCCCGGGGCGGCAGGGTCCTGCGCGACCGCAAGCTTCAGGTCCAGATTCCCGCCGGCGTCATCCCGGGCCAGCAGATACGCCTGGCAGGGCAGGGTACTCCCGGCATGGCTGGCGGCCCGCCGGGCGACCTGTATCTGGAGGTGGCATTGCAGCCGCACCCGCTGTTCCAGGCGGAAGGGCACGACATTTACCTCAACCTGCCGCTCGCCCCCTGGGAGGCCGCCCTCGGCGGCCAGATCACGGTCCCCACGCTGGGTGGCAAGGTCGATGTCAGGATTCCCCCCGGTTCGCAGTCCGGTCAGAAACTGCGGCTCAAGGGCCGCGGCCTCGGCGGCAGGACCCCCGGAGACCAGTACATGGTGCTGCAAATCGTCACGCCGCCAGCGACGACTCCGGCAGCCAGGGAAATCTACGAGCAGATGTCACGCGAGCTGTCATTCAATCCGCGCAGCCACATGGGGGTGTAGGGTGCCAGACGAGACTGCGGTGGTCACCGCGACCATACTCGACGAAACCGTGACGCTCAGTGTCGGCCAGCTGTGCGAGGCGCTCGGACTGGGCATCGATGATCTCATGACATGCGTCCAGGAAGGCCTGGTCGAGCCGCGCGGCATCAGCCCGCAGACCTGGAGCTTTACCGGTCCGGCGCTGTCGCGGCTGCACAAGGCGCTGCGGCTGAAGCGGGACCTCGAGATCGACATCAGTGGCGCCATCCTCGCCGTCGAACTGCTCGAGGAAGCCGAACGTCTGCGTGCCCGCGTCCGCGCCCTCGAACAGCTGCTGGGCACGGCACGCTAGCGCGGCCCGCGTTCCGTCCCGCGCCTGGGCGCAATACTCCAAAGCGGACTATCCTCTACGGGAGCGAGGTTCATGAACATGGACGCGAGGTAAAAGCCGATGCTTCGGAGCGTAATCCGCCCCTGCGCCGCCTGGGCGATCGCGGCGTCGCTGTTCCTGCTTGCTCCAGCCTTCGGTGCCGACCGGCAGGTCCAGGTCGACCCGGAGCTCAGGGCTCTGCTCAAGAAGGCCGTGAACGATCCGCGCAGCTTCCGCGACCGGTTTGACGCTGAAGTCTGGCTCATGGACATGTCGCAACGGCTCAAGGCTCGCATCCCCAATGACGCGTTCCGTATGAAGCTGCTCGAGAACGTGCATTACGAGGCCGTCCGGGCAGGCCTGAATCCGGAACTGGTGCTGTCGGTAATTCAGGTGGAAAGCGGCTTTCACCGGTTTGCGATCTCGGCTTCCGGCGCCCGCGGTCTAATGCAGGTGATGCCATTCTGGCTGAAAGCGATCGGCAAGCCAGGAGACGACCTGTTCCGCGTCCGGACCAACCTCCGCTACGGTTGCACCATCCTCAAATATTATCTGGACAAGGAACACGGCAACCTGAACAGCGCGCTGGCCCTCTACAACGGCAGCCCTGGCCAGAACCGGTACGTAGCGCAGGTATACCGTGCCTTCCAGACACGCTGGTTTCCGCAGTAACGCCGCGCGCTTTCAATAGCGTACGTCGAATCCGGCCTCCGGCTCATCGGGTGCCGGAGAGCGCACAACCATCGTAACGCGGGCGCCGGAAGGACCCCGCCACAGCCAGTCCTCGAGCTGGCGGAGCACCCCGTCCCCGCCGCAGGCAACCACCTCAACGGTACCGTCATCCCGGTTTCTGACCCACCCGCGGAGCCCGAGTCTCCGGGCCTCGCGCCGGGTCGCGGCGCGGAATGATACCCCTTGAACCCGGCCCGAAACGACAAAGCGCGCACTGTATGCCTCAGTCATTCCCGCGTCGCACTGCCTCCGCTTCTCGTCGGGCCAGCTCCGTCCGATGTTCGGCACCACGCGCATGCGGGGCGCATGCGGGCCCGGTCCCCCGAGGATATAATGCCGTGCCGACGGCTCCCGAGACAATCCGGACCGTCCGCTCTGCGCCCTTCGCCACCCAGGAGTCGATATGACCGCATCCTTCCGCATGGAAAAAGACAGTCTCGGAGCGTTTCCGGTGCCCGTCGAAGCCTGGTACGGCATCCAGACCGCACGTGCCGTGGAGAACTTTCCGATTTCCGGACGCCGCCCCGACCGGGACTTCATCATTGCCCATGCCCGCATCAAGTATGCCGCCGCGCGCGCGAACCTCGCGGGCGGATGGCTCGACGGGCGCTGCGCCCAGGCTATCCTGGAAGCTGCCGCGGCGATCATAGGCGGGGGCTACCACGAGGAATTCGTGGTGGACCGTTTCCAGGCCGGAGCCGGAACGAGTCACAACATGAACACCAACGAGGTCATCGCCAACCTCGCCAACGTGGCCCTGGGCGGAAAGAAGGGCGAATACCGGCCCGTCAATCCCAATGATCACGTCAACATGGGCCAGAGCACCAACGATACCATTCCGACCGCCATCCGGCTTGCGGCCCTGGCCAAGCTGCCGCGACTGCTGGCGGCAGTCGACGCGATGGCTGGGGAGTATGAGCAGATCGGACAGCGGGAGGCCCACACCATCAAGAGCGGGCGCACCCATCTGCAGGATGCCGTACCGACCACGCTTGGGCGCGAATTTTACGCATACGCCTGGACGTTGCGCCGTTGTGCGGATGCCTTGCGGTCCACGCGACCGCTGCTGTGCGACATCGGCCTCGGCGGTTCGGCGGCCGGCACCGGCCTCAACACCTGCCCCGGCTACGTCGAGCGCGTCGCCCAGGAACTTGCACAGCTCACCGGCGAGCCGATCCGCTCCGGCGCTGACCTGAGCGCGCAGATGCAGTCGATGGCCGACCTGATGCAGCTGTCAAACGCGATCCGTGCGCTTGCGCTGGAGCTGACCCGGATCAGCAACGATATGCGCCTGCTGGCTTCTGGTCCCCGCACCGGCCTCGCCGAGATCCTGTTACCGGCGGTGCAGCCCGGATCAAGCATCATGCCAGGAAAGGTCAACCCGGTGATGTTCGAGATGCTGAACCAGGTCTGCTACCAGGTCATCGGACAGGATGCCGCCATTGCGCTCATGGTCCAGGCAGGCCAGCTGGAGCTCAACGTGATGATGCCGGCTCTCGCTTCCGCGCTGTTGGACGCCATGGATTGGCTCACCAACGCCCTGCGGGCCGCCACTGACAAAAATCTCACAGGGCTCACTGTCGACCGTGCGCGCTGCCGCGAGTATGCGCACGCGAGCGTCGGACTCGCCACGCTGCTCAATACCGCCATTGGCTATGCGGCGGCGGCCGAGGTCGCAAAGGAATCGCAGCACAGTGGACGACCGGTGCGCGACGTCGTGGCAGCGCGCGGACTCATGAGCGCGGAGCAGTTCGAGCGCCTGGTGGAAGAGGCAGCCATACGCGGCAATATCGATAAGCCGTGACTGAAGAAAGCGCGCCACACACACCTGCCCCTCGGTTCAAGGCGCAGCCGATTGCACCATACCGCGGGCGGTTCGCGCCTTCCCCGACCGGGCCGCTGCATTTCGGGTCTCTGGTCGCCGCAACGGGCAGCTTCCTGCAGGCCCGCAGCGGCGGCGGCGAATGGCTGGTGCGCATCGAGGATCTGGACCCGCCGCGCACCGTCGCCGGCGCGGCTGACTGCATCCTGCGCACGCTTGAGGAATTCGGCCTAACCTGGGACGGCGTCGCGAGCTACCAGAGCCGCCGGGAAGCCGCCTATCGCGATGCGCTGGCCCGGCTCCAGGACCTCGGAGCCGTATACGGCTGCAGCTGCACGCGCAGCGAGATTGCCGATTCGAGCGTCCGCGGCATAGACGGTCCGGTCTATCCCGGAACCTGCCGCGACGCGCGCCGCACCGGCCGCACACTGCGGGTGCTGACCGAGGACTGTGAGCTCGTGTTCCGGGACCTGGTCCAGGGCGAGGTCCGCTGCGCACTGGCGCGCGAGATTGGCGACTTTGTGGTACGGCGCGCGGATGGCCTGCACGCCTACCAGCTCGCCGCGGCGGTGGATGACGCGGAGCAAGGAATCACCGAAGTGGTGCGCGGAGCCGACCTGCTGTACTCCACGCCGCGCCAGATCCACCTGCAGAAGCTGCTCGGGCTGCCCACACCCGGATACGCGCACCTGCCGCTCGCCACGGACTGCTGCGGCCGAAAGCTCAGCAAGCAGACCGGGGCGGCGGCGGTGGGCGGCGGCGATCCCGTACCGGTCCTGATTGAAGTCCTGCGCTTCCTCGGCCAGCAGGTTCCCGAAGCGTTGCGGGACAGCGATCTCACCGGGTTCTGGCGATGGGCTATCGAACACTGGCAGGTGCAGCGGGTGCCGCGCCAGGCACCGGCGGTCACAGGCCAGGCCAATACCGACCGGCGCTAGCGCAGGACCCGCTGCCGGCAGGGCACCGGCCACCGCGGTGCAGGCAGCGAGTGCCGCCGCGAACCCCGCTCAAGCCAGATCGAACACCAGCACTTCGGCGCTTCTGGCCGCATCCAGACGGATCTGCCCTTCACCGGCAACCTGAGCGCCATCGCCCGCATCCAGCGGGCGGCCACCGATGTGGATCGCACCGCGTACCACCTGGACGAAGGCACGCCGCCCGGGTTCCAGCACATGAACGATGCCATCGCTGCCGTCGAACCGTCCGGCATACAGCGACACATCCTGATGGATCAGGACAGAACCGTCACGCCCGTCGGCAGACGCCACCAGCCGCAGCCGCCCGTCGAGTTCCTGCCGTTCGAAATGACGCTGCTCATAGCCCGGCACAAGCCCGTTTTCGCGCGGGATGATCCAGATCTGCAGGAAGTGCACGACCGCATCCGCAGACGGATTGTATTCGCTGTGGCGCACACCGGTACCGGCGCTCATGCGCTGTACATCTCCTGTCCGGATCACCGTGCCGTTGCCCATGCTGTCCTTGTGCTCCAATGCGCCGTCGAGCACGTAGGTGATGATTTCCATGTCGCGATGGCCGTGCGTCGGAAAGCCGGTCCCGGGGTTCACCCGGTCCTCGTTGATGACACGCAGGTGCCCGAAGCCCATGTGTGCGGGATCATGGTAATCGGCGAAGGAGAACGTGTGGCGGCTGTCGAGCCAGCCGTGACGGGCATGACCGCGTGTTTCCGACTTACGGACCTCAATCATGACACACCTCCGTTGCGCGTCTGGACCCGGGCTGCCGGGCCGTCCGGCCATCTTAGTCCGCAGCCGTGGCGCGGCCAAGGTGGTGTCAGACTCGCGCATACCTGCCGGACCCTGGCCCGCTCTGGCCCGGGTCCGGCATACATAATGATTCAATAATGTAGTTGGAGGGCAGCAGGCGGGATGCAACCCTTCCGGGTCCTTGCGTGGGCACGCCGTGCCGCATATCGTGTAGTCCTCCATCAACAACAGCGGTCAAGGGGGATATCCTAATGGCGGCAGAAGCATCGAAACTGGCAAATCCCGCGCCACTCGGGCTCATCGGTTTCGGACTCACAACAGTGATCCTGAGCCTGGTCAATGCCGGAGTATTGCCAGCAGGCGGAGAGCAGGTGGTCATTCCTCTGGCGTTTGCCTACGGCGGTCTCATCCAGATGCTTGCCGGCATGCTCGAGTTCCGCACCGGCAATACCTTTGGAACGGTGGCATTTCTCAGTTACGGCGCCTTCTGGTGGTGGTTTGCCCTGCTGGTACTGCTCGGAGGTCATGGCGTGTTGGACCTGTCACAGGCAGGAAGCACCATCGGCGTCACGCTCATCGGCTGGGGCGTGTTTACGCTGTACATGTGGGTCGCCACGTTTCGGCTCAGTAAGGCCCTGTGGTGGGTCTTCCTGACCCTGTGGATCACCTTCTTCCTGCTGGGATTCGGCGCCCTGCTCGGTCGCAACGGCCTGCACGTCGCCGGCGGCTGGCTGGGCCTCGTGTGCGGCCTGCTCGCCATGTACACCAGCTTCGGACTGGTGACGAATGCCACGTTTGGCAGGACCGTGATCCCGTTGGGCGCACCACGCGGCTGAACGCTGGCCGGCACCGCCGTCCGGGGGGCCGCCCCAGCGGCCACCCGGAGCGGGATGTTCCTCACCCCATCTGCAACCACCGGAGATCACCACGCACCGGAACGGCAACAGCGCACCGGATTGCACACGGCTCCACGGTACCGGGACAAATGTGTTATGTTCCAGTCCCATAAGGGTGGCGGTGTCGCGCACGGCAACACCGGCTGTGCGTGGCCGGGGAGCGCGGTTCGCGCGGACAGAACAGCGAGGTGAATGACGATGTCAACCGAGAAGGTTTATGACGTTCCGGCAACAATCGCCCGGACTGCCCACATTTCTGCTCAGCGATACCAACAGATGTACGCCCACTCTATCGCGAATCCGGACGGCTTCTGGGACGAACAGGCCAAGGCGTTCCTCTCCTGGTCCAAGCCGTGGAACCGGGTGTCCGACTGGGACTTCAAGAAGGTCAGCATCCGCTGGTTCATCGGCGGATCCCTCAATGCCTGCTACAACTGCGTAGACCGTCACCTGGAAAACCATGGCGACCGGGTCGCGATCATCTGGGAAGGCGACGATTCCTGGGCCGACCGCCGGATCACCTACCGCGAATTGCACCGGCAGGTCTGCCGGCTCGCGAACGTGCTGAAGAGCCGCGGCATCCGGAAGGGGGATCGTGTCTGCATCTACATGCCGATGATCCCGGAAGCGGCCTATGCCATGCTCGCCTGCGCCCGCATCGGCGCGGTGCATTCCGTGGTATTCGGGGGATTCTCGCCAGAGTCGCTGAAGGATCGCATTCTTGACTCCGATTGCCGGGTTGTGATCACGGCAGACGAAGGCATCCGCGGCGGCAAGAAGATCCCGCTCAAGAACAACACCGACAAGGCCGTGATGGCCTGCCAGCACGTGCACACCGTGCTGGTCGTCAAGCGCAGCGGCGGCCCGATCGTATGGCATGAAAACCGCGACGTCTGGTATCACGAGGCGATGGCCACGGCCGCAGACGACTGTCCGGTCGAGGAAATGGATTCCGAGGACCCGCTGTTCATCCTCTACACCTCCGGCTCCACCGGCAAGCCCAAGGGCGTATTGCACACGACCGGCGGATACCTGCTCTATTCCGCAATCACGCACAAGTACATATTCGATTATCACGACGACGACATCTATTGGTGCACGGCAGACGTGGGGTGGGTAACGGGGCATTCCTACATCGTCTACGGACCGCTCGCCAACGGTGCGACCACGCTCATGTTCGAAGGCATACCGACCTACCCCACAGCGTCGCGTTTCTGGGAAGTGGTCGACAAGCACGAGGTCAGCATTTTCTATACCGCGCCCACGGCAATCCGCGCACTCATGCGCGAGGGCGACGCGCCGGTGAAGAGTACGCGGCGCACGAGCCTCCGTCTGCTCGGGTCCGTCGGCGAGCCGATCAATCCGGAAGCCTGGGAGTGGTACCACCGGGTGGTCGGCGACGGGCGCTGTCCGGTGGTGGACACCTGGTGGCAGACCGAAACCGGTGGAATCCTGATCACGCCGCTCCCGGGCGCAACCCGTCTCAAGCCCGGCTCCGCCACGCATCCTTTCTTCGGGATCGCGCCGGCCCTGGTTGATGCGGACGGAAAGCCCGTGGAAGGTCCTGGAAGCGGAAACCTGGTGATCACCCGCTCCTGGCCCGGCCAGATGCGCACCGTCTACGGCGACCACCAGCGATTCATAGATACCTATTTCAAGGCCTACCCGGGAATGTATTTCTCCGGCGACGGCGCACGCCGCGACGCCGATGGGTATTACTGGGTCACTGGACGCGTCGATGACGTGATCAATGTCGCAGGACACCGCCTGGGAACCGCTGAAATCGAAAGCGCCCTGGTGCTGCACGAAGCTGTGGCCGAAGCGGCCGTGGTCGGGTTTCCCCATGACATCAAGGGACAGGGGATCTACGCCTATGTGACTCCGATGGCGGGCGTCGAGCCCAGCGACCGGCTGCGCCAGGAGCTTATCATGCTGGTGCGCAGCGAGATTGGCGCCATCGCCACACCGGATGTCATCCAATGGGCACCGGGGCTTCCCAAGACCCGTTCCGGCAAGATCATGCGCCGCATCCTGCGCAAGATCGCCGCCAACGAGACGGACTCCCTGGGCGATACCACAACGCTGGCCGACCCGGCGGTCGTCGACGACCTGGTCCGGAATCGCGTGACCGGGTAGCGGCTCACGTCACCCCTGCCCGGCGCGGTCCCTCAGCCGGTATCGCCGCAAGCCTCCGGTGCGCGCGCAGCCGGGGCCGTGTCGGACCGTTGTTGCGGTATCCTCTAGCCAGTGGATTCGCCGGAACAGTGATCTCGCCCAAAAAAAGTGCTAAATTAAAAAAATGCGGCCGGGCGCAAAGGGCCGAACAAACATAAATAAATAGAACTATTATAAAGATATACATTGGGTTCTCTACCTTACGTACCCGGATTTTCGCAGCAAAGCTCCATGTGCGCGATGGCCCTACAATTCGTCTTACCAACGCTCGGACCGACCGCGCCCAAGATCGACGTGGCCGAAACGGAACGCTGGATCGCCAGCCTTCCCGTACTGAATGCGGCCGAAACCAGCCACCGCTTGTTCATCGCCCTCTCCGCCCTGAACCGCCTGCCGGTGGATGACCGGACTCGGCTTCAGCTTCTCGAACTTTACCGCCGGCCCGTTCAGGTCGTCGGCGCCGAACAGCAGAAGCGTTATCTGGGGCTTCCCGTGCCGCTACCGCAAGACGGCCGTCTGGTAGCCGAACGCGTGCGCCAGTTCCAGGTCGAGCTGGCCCATGGCTATAAGCGCGTCGCCCTCGGCTTGAGCGAGAACGGCCAGCGGGACCCCGAAGCTACGGCCGCGCTTGCCATGGCCGTACAGCGCGCAATCCGCGCCCTCACGCTGGCGCTTGCCCGCTCCTACGAACTCTATGCACCCGGCGCCTCGGGAACATGGCACGAGATACATATGCTCTACCGCTTTACGGAGAGCCAGGGAATCACCGATACGCCTGTTGCCGATGAACTCAACACTGCCGGCGCGTACAGCAGCGTGGGACATGCGTACAAACAGGCACTGCTGTTCGGATTAAGCGACCCCCACCATCTTCCGGCGCAGCTGTTGCAGAAGATAGACCGGTATCTCGATGTCTATGCCTCGCTCGCGCAACTCACCGGCGTCACGGCCGCACTCAAGCCCGAATGCCAGTTTCTGGTGGATTTGGAAAACGACCGGGCCGGCAGCACCAACATCGGCGATATGTCGGTCATCGCCGGATCGCGGTACCGGCTGCTCGCCACGGTCGATCTCGTGCGCACCATGCACCAGCAGCTCAGCGCCCTCCGAAATGGCGAACGCCTGCAGCCCGACGCGCTCGGAAGAGACTTCTATGCGAACCGCGGCGCCGAGATGCTCACGCACCTGATCACTTCATGGGGACTCCATCCCAAACGCCATTTCCCGCGCACGCCGAAATCCGGAGCGAAAACTGAAATAGTCCGGGGAATCGCAAACATCGGTCTGTCCGTAAACGGCGGAACCCCATTCATTCAGAGCACAACCCAAGTGGGGCCGCAGCCCGCACGTACCGAGACCGAAGGACAGACCATGGAGCCGCCGGTCATCGCCCCTGTCAGGACCGACATCGGCGAGCCCTGGAACCTGCTGGACGAGAGCGCCGGCGGATTCTCCCTCGAATCGCCGGTATCCCCCGGCAAACGCGGCATCCAGGTGGGAGAACTCTTCGCGGTCCATATGGCCGGCCGGAAAGCGGGATGGGGAATCGCCGTGGCACGGTGGGTGCGCGTAGCCGAATCAGGCCGCATCGAAATCGGGGCCCAGCGCCTCGCGCCCTCTGCCGTGCCGGTCGCAATCGCGCTGAATGACGCGCCCGAAAGCCACTTTGCGCTGGCATTGCGGCTGCCCGAGATCCGGCCCCTGCGGCAGGCACAGACATTGATCACGTCGTGTGGATCGTTCAAACCCCAACGCATGCTGATCCTCGACGATGGCTACCGCACCCATCGGATCCGCGCCGTCCGGCTCGTGAACCTGACCGGATCGTTCGAGCAGTTCGAGTTCGAATTCCTGGGCTGATCCCAAGTCGGACCCGCACGACGGCCATCGAACAGGCAACGAGGCCACCCCCGCTGCCCGCCCACACCACGCGACGTGCGGTTCTGCCTCCGGCGGGTCATAAGGCACGCGGACCGCGCTGGCCTGCCGCCGCGAAACGAATCCCCGAGGGGCCGAAATGGCGGCAAATGAGGTGCAGATCCGGCGCATCGTTGACCGCCCGCGCGAGCCGGGACATCAGGATGCCGTGCAGGCCAACGGCCTCGTGTTTGCCGGCTTGCGCCGCCTGGCTCCCGGGCGCAGACCGCTCGACGGTGCGGGTGCAGAACGTGCCGCAATGCCGGCGCACCAAAACAAAAAGGACCCCGAGGGGTCCTTTTTGCCTGTTCCGGCAACCCGGACAGTTTGTCGCTGCGCGCTTACTGGCCAGCCAGGTAGGCGCGGTCGGCAGACCCTTCTACGCCCAGCTTCCAGGCGCCGCGGGTCTTGGCATAGTGCATCGCACGGTCGACTTGCGCGCTGGATGCGCCACGCTCGATGCTGAACGTCTGGCCCGGGAAGATCAGGTCAGGACCGTGTTTGATCTCGGCGCTGTTCGCCTTGTAGATCAGCGGCCATTCATAGGGGTTGCCGTAGATCTGGCTCTGGCCGGCGATGGTCCACAGGCAGTCCCCACGATTGACTTCGTAGCTCGAAACCACGCCGGATGGAGCGGGTGCCGGCTGACTCTGGGGTGCTGAAGACGCTGCGGGCGCAGTCGCTGCCGGTGTCTGCGTCGGTGGCGCCGTCTCCTGCTTCGGCGTTGTCGCGCACGCACCCAGGGTTACGGCCATAGCCACGAACAGAGAGGCTTTCACGCCTCCCGCCAGCTTGTTACGCATTTTTGTATTTCTCCGAAACGGGTTGATTGTTCTTGCAGTGAGTTCGGTCTGGCCAAAAAATTAGCACCTCGCCTGCCACTATGTCAAGAAATTACGTGCCTAATATTCGTTCCATGAGTGCGTCTTGCCGGCAATCATTGATAGACTACGTGAGTGCAGACACCCAGGGTCCAGCACCCGCTCAACGCAACATGCTGAACGCGCCGTCCATTCCGGATTGCACGCTCCACACTCCCTTTGGCTGCGGCTATGCGGAGCGGGCGGCATCCGGGCACGGAGTGCGCGCGACATTCCGGTCGCCTGCCCCGGTGTGTGGTACATAGGTGCAATACCCCCACACCCAGCGCATCCCGGACCGGCAGACGGGCCGCGCCGATTCAGCCGGAAGCCCCGACCATGAATGAGGTGCTCGTCCTGTACTACAGCCGCCATGGAGCCGTCGCGGAGATGGCACAACAGCTTGCCCGCGGCATCGAAAAGGTGGAAGGCATGCAGGCCCGTATCCGCACCGTTCCGCCGGTTGGACCAACCCACGATCCGGATACCCGCAGCATTCCAGATGCCGGCGCTCCCTACGCTACGCTCGAGGATCTGCGCAGCTGCGCCGGTCTCGCGCTCGGAAGCCCGACACGTTTTGGAAACATGGCAGCGCCAATGAAGCATTTTCTCGACAGCACCGGGTCGCTGTGGCTGGCGGGAGCGCTGATCGGAAAGCCGGCGGCGGTATTCACCTCGACCGCAACGCTGCACGGGGGGCAAGAGAGCACCCTGCTCTCGATGATGCTCCCGCTGCTGCATCACGGCATGCTGATCCTGGGCCTGCCCTACAGCGAAGCGGCCCTGGGTACGACCGCGACCGGCGGCACGCCGTACGGGGCCAGCCACGTTGCCGGCGTCGGCAACGACCGGCCGCTGTCGCCCGAGGAAAAGCAGCTCGCCCAGGCCCTGGGAACACGGCTGGCAACAGTCACACGAAAGATCATGAAACATGAATCCGCACGCTGAACAGCCTACGCCACTGTCGCGGCGCACGCGTGCGCTGTACTTCCTCTGTGTCGGGAGCTACATCGCGCTGATCTGCCTGACAGTATTGTGGGAGGGCTGGCTCGCTCCCGCCGTCGATGCCCCTCCAGAGCTCTGGCTGGTCATCAAGTCGCTGCCGCTGCTGCTGCCGCTGTTCGGGCTGCTGCACGGCAAGCCGTATACCTATGCGTGGGCGAGCCTGCTGGTGCTTCTCTATTTCACCGAAGGTGTCGTGCTCACCTATACCTACCGCGGCGAGCCGCTTTCGTTCCACGATACCTTCACCTGCGCTGCAATCGAGACGGCGCTGTCGTCGGTCTTCGTTCTGGGCGCCCCCTTTTACGCCCGTTTCCGTGCCAGCGAGTTGCTGAACGGGAGCACCCGGTAGCGTACCGGCCGGGCTATGCGTGGTCCTGTTCCTGAAGGATGCGCAGGAACGGAATCGTCAGCCGCCGTTGCGTGGCCAGGGAAACCTGGTCGATGCGGTCAAGCAGCCTGAACAATGCGTGCGGATCGCGCGGATAGCGCGAAAGGACATAGCGGGCCACCTCTTCGCTCATGTCCAGCCCGCGGTTGCGTGCACGCAGACACAGCGCAGCCAGCTTGTCTTCATCGGCGAGCGGCTGCAGCCGATACGCCAGACCGGCACTGAGTCGGGTCGCAAGATCCGGCAGCACCGCCTCGAGCTGTCCCGGACCGGCGTCCGCGGTAACCAGCAGCAGGCCGGCGGACAGGCGCACCCGTTCATAGAGCTGCATCAGGCCGGATTCCCACCGGCGGTTGCCGCCGACCGCCTGGACATCATCCAGGCAGACGAGCACCGAGGAGTCGAGGCCCTCCAGCACATCCGGCGGCGCTGCTGCGCTCATCGCCAGCGGCACGTACGCCGGCGCCCGGCCCTGCTCCTGAACGAGGCGCGCCGCCGCTTCCAGCAGGTGCGTCTTGCCGCATCCGGAACGGCCCCACAGGAAAATCTGCTCGAATGCACGGCGGCCGTCGGACACGGCCACCCGCTGCGCCGCCGCCCGGATGTGCGCAAGCGCCTCGCGGTTGCGCAAACCGTAGAAATTGTCAAACGACGACCCGTCGCGCAACCGCACATCGAGAGGCAGCTGGCGGCCGGCACCCGAGGTCCCGCTCACTGCCGCCCCGCCGGTCCGGCAGATCCGGTACCGCCGCGACGCGCCAGAACATATCGCCCCGCCACCGTCAGAATGGCTGCGCCGGGCAGCGCCAGCAGCACGCCCATGAAACCGAAGAGCTGTCCGCCCGCCATGACGGCAAAAATGACCGCAACCGGATGCAGTCCGATGCGTCCACCGACCAGATGGGGCGTGAGCACCGTACTCTCGAGCACCTGCCCGATGCCGAAGACCACGCCCACCCACACCAGTGCCGAGACATCCTGGAACTGCAGCCAGGCAGCCAGCCCGGCGATCACCAGTCCGGTGATGAAGCCGAGATAGGGGACGAAGCTCGCGGCCCCGGCGAGCAGTCCGATGGGAAGCGCGAGCTCGACCCCGGCCATCCAGAGCCCGAACGAATACACCATTGCCAGCACCAGCATGACGGAGAGCTGGCCGCGCAGGAGCGCGGCCAGCACCCTGTCGGTCTCGCGTGCGATGGCGACGACCGTATCACGGCTGGCCGCCGGGAGGATCGCAGGTATCCGCCCGAGAATGCGGTCCCAGTCACGCAACAGGTAGAACGTCACGACCGGCACCAGCACCAAGTCCAGCGCGAGGACTGCGATGCGCGCGCCGGAACGGCCCGCGTAGCTCAGAAACAGGCCGGCGACGCTGCCGACATCACGCCAGTGTCGACCAAGCGCGCTCTTGAGCGCGTTCATATCCAGGTGCGGCGGCCCACCGATGATGCGGCTGATCCAGGGCAGCCAGCGGTTCTGGATCACGACCAGATATCCCGGCACTCTGGCAGCGAACGTGCTCAGCTGGCTCTGGAGCTCCGGAATCAGTCCTCCTACCAGCCCGACCAGGATCAGGATGAATAGCGCAAACGCCAGGATCACCCCGAAAACGCGCGGTACCCGCCAGCGTTCCAGGCGCGTCACCAGGGGGCTGGCGATGTAGGCAAGCAGCGCAGACAACAGGAAAGGCGTGAGCACCGGACCGAGCAGACGGAGCAGCGCCCCGGCAGCGACCGCCCCCGCTGCCCACCAGAACCAGGAGGTTCGCTGCGTTCCGGTCATTGCCGCCCGCGCCCCGGCCGTCTGCCGGGCGCCCGCGTTGGGTTCGATGAGGTTTTGGCCGGCGCGACGTCCTTCATCACCCCCCAAGTCCACAAATAGTGCGCACCGCTTGCGACCGTCGTGGCCAATACCACGTAATCAAGGAAATGGTCCAGGCCGCCAAGCGCGAGTCCCACGGCTTGCTGCGCGAGAATGACGCAGACCAGCGAGATCTGCATCAGGGTGTTCAGCTTGCTGAGATAGCTCGGACGCATGGTGACCGGCCCGTACAGCGATGTATAGGCGAGATAGCCGCCGACAATCAGCAGATCGCGAAATGCGACACCGAGCATCAGCCAGAACGGAATGTATTCGAGTATGGTGAGCATGACGTAGGCGCTGACCAGCAGGATCTTGTCCGCTGCCGGATCGAGGATCGCTCCGAGGCGGCTGGTCATGTTGAAACGCTTCGCCAGAAAGCCGTCGAGCCCATCGGAAATCCCGGCGGTCAGGAATATCACCAGCGCAGTCCCGAAATGGCGCCCCTTGAGCGCCAGGATCAGTACCGGCACCAACGCTATCCGGGACAGGGTGATGGCATTGGGCAGCTGTGACAGATTCATGGGTTCGGGAACCAGTGCGTTGTCCAGAATATCATCGGCAACCGGGCGCGCCAGGGCGCCGCCCGACGGGCGGGCCGCATGCTAACGGGCTGCGTTTGCGCGCTTGCCGTCCACGCTATGCGAAGCCAAGGCGGGAAGTCAAGGTTTGCAGCCTTGCCCGCAGCGGCCTACCATTGCGTCCGTGCCTTGGAGACTCCCGTGGACAAGCCGCAAAACACATCCCTGACCTACCGCGATGCAGGGGTCGATATCGAAGCGGGTGACGCCCTGGTCGAGGCAATCAAGCCGGTCGCGGACAGCACCCGGCGCGCCGGAGTGCTGGCGGGACTTGGAGGTTTCGGGGCGCTGTTCCAGATCCCGCCGGACCGATACCGCGAACCGGTGCTCGTTTCCGGCACCGACGGCGTAGGTACCAAGCTCAAGCTGGCGATCGACAGCGGGCGGCACGATACGATCGGCATCGATCTCGTGGCCATGTGCGCTAACGACATCGTGGTGCAGGGAGCCGAGCCGCTGTTCTTCCTGGACTATTTCGCCACCGGCAAGCTCGACCTGGCGGTGGCGCGCGCCGTCATTGCCGGCATCGGCGAAGGCTGCCGGCAGGCCGGCGCTGCGCTGGTCGGCGGAGAAACCGCCGAAATGCCCGGCATGTACGCGGGCGGCGACTATGATCTCGCCGGATTCTGCGTCGGCGTCGTCGAGAAGTCGCGCATCATCGACGGGACCGCGGTCAGGCCCGGCGACGTCCTCGTCGGGATCGCCTCGAGCGGACCCCATTCCAATGGATATTCCCTGATACGCAGGATCATCCAGGAGCGCGGCGCCCGGCTGAACGACCGGTTCGCGGATGGCAGCCTGGCGGATGCGCTGCTCGCACCGACCCGCATTTACGTCAGGTCGCTGCTGCGCCTGATCGGCAGTCTGCCGGTACACGCGCTCGCGCACATCACGGGCGGGGGCCTGCCCGGAAACGTTCCGCGGGTGCTGCCGGCGGGCACGCGCGCGGTGATTGACGCCCGCGCCTGGAAGCGTCCGGCCATCTTCGGCTGGCTGCAAGAAGGCGGGAACGTCGCGAGCCAGGAAATGTACCGCGCATTCAACTGTGGCGTGGGAATGGTAGCGGTCGTCGCGGCGGCGGATGCGAACGAGGCGGTGCGCATTCTCGATGATGCGGGCGAGAAGGCCTTCGTCATCGGTCGCGTCGAGGCGCATGCCGGCGACAGCGAGCTCCTCATAACGGAATGACCGCGAAACTTCCCGTCGTCATCCTGATATCGGGACGCGGCTCAAACCTTCAGGCTATCATAGACCAGTGCCGGCGCGGCGAGCTGGCCGTGGATATCCGCGCAGTCATCAGCAGCCGTCCTGGCGCCGAAGGTCTCACGCGCGCCAGCGGCGCCGGACTGACGACGACGGTTGTCGACCCCCGGAACTTCCCGACGCGCGCACAGTTCGAGCAGGAGCTCGCGCAGAGAATCGATGCCTACACCCCAAAGCTCGTGGTGCTGGCGGGCTTCATGCTCGTTCTCGGCTCCGACTTCGTCCTGCATTACACAGGGCGATTGATCAACGTCCATCCTTCGCTGCTGCCGCAGTTCAAGGGGCTCGATACGCACGAACGCGCGCTGCGGGCCGGGGTACGCTATCATGGAGCGAGCGTCCATTTCGTGACACCCGACGTGGACGGCGGACCAGTGATCATCCAGGCGCCCGTGGCGGTGCGCCCCGACGACACCGCACAGTCCCTGGCCGGACGCGTGCTGGAGAAGGAACACTGCATTCTGCCCGAGGCGATCCGCTGGTTCGCGCAGGGTCGCCTGGCGCTGCGCAACGGGCAGGCAATGCTTGACGGACGGCCGTGCGCACACCTGGCTGCCGCCAGCCCCGCCGACCGGTCGCCGGAGGGATCCGTGTCATGAGCGTTGCACGCTTCACCGGCCTCCTAGCCGCGGTGCTCATGCTGGTGGCGTTTGGCGCCCTGGCGCAGGGCCCGCGCACGGCCCCCTTTCCGAACCATATGGTGCTCAGCTACGAGGTCTATTACGGACCGATACCGGTCGGAATCAGCACGCGCACGCTGGAGCGCGGTTCGGACGATACCTACCGCTACACCCTGCACTCCTTCCCGACCGGCGCCGCCCGCCTGTTCACGCGCCTGCAATGGTTCGAACAAGGCCGGTTCCGCGTGGTTGATGACCAGGTGTATCCGCTGGAATATCTCAAGTACCGCACCGGATCCCGAGACGAGCGCCGCAAGGAGGCCCTGTTCGACTGGAAGCGGGCCCGGATCACCTACGCCGACCATCGCAGCGGAGTGCTGCCGGCAGGCACACAGGACGAGAACACGGTGATCTTCCAGCTCATGCTGCACCCGCCGTCGACGCCGGCGTTCCGGGAGCTTCATATCACCACCGGCAGCCAGATCATACTTTATAAATATAGGCTCCTGCGGACCGAGACCCTGAATAGCGCGCTCGGGCGGGTCCAGACTACGGTGGTCTACTGGGTGGAGCAGACCCGCCATGGGCAGGGAAAGCAATTCACTGCCTGGCTTGCCCGCGACCAGCACAACATTCCTGTCAGGATCGTTGCCAAGGATGACGGCCAGACGGCCTCGATGCTGATCCGTTATGCTACAGGCATATGAATCTTGCATAATATCGGCAACGGGAGATCTGGTGGGCTGCCGGCCGCGCCTGGAATAAAACCAGGACTGCTGTCGTCCTTCACAGTGAACAGACACGAGTAGAACGCATGGACTTTCTCAAGTTATTCGGCCGTTGCTCCGACGTCACGGACTCACTGGAGCAGGCCCGCTCGCGGCTCTATCGCATGGCTTATGCATGGTGTCACAACCGCGCGCTGGCAGATGACCTGGTACAGGAGACGCTGACGAAGGCGATGCAGAAATCCGAGCAGCTGCGCGATCCGAAAGCGCGCGACGCCTGGCTCTTCAGTATCCTGACCAACTGCTACCGGGATCATTTCAGACGCCACCGTGAGACTGAGGATATCGATGAAATGGAGTTGCCGCACGACTCCACTCCCGAGACCGAGAACAGCCAGATCGAAATCGTGCGCAAGGTTCGCGCCACCATCGCGCGCCTTCCAGAAGGACAGCGCCAGGTCATCACGCTGGTCGATCTCGAGGGCTTTTCGTACGTCGAAGTGGCCAAGGTGCTGGATATACCCGTCGGGACTGTCATGAGCCGGCTATGCCGCGCGCGCAGCGCCATGCTGCGCCTGCTGGCAACCGAGTTCGGAAGCCCGGAGGCGCTCAAAGCGGCCGGAACCCGGCAGGATGCCAACATACGGAGAATAAAATGAACAATGAAGGACCATTTTCGGACGAATACCTGAACGCGTTCGTGGACGATCAGCTGGCGCTCGACGAAAAGGGCCGCTTGTACAGCGAGATCAGCAAGGACGAAGCCATGAATCGCCGGGTTTGCGAGTTGCGCAAGGTTCGGGATCTGGTGCAGATGGCGTACAAGAATCCCCCGGAAGCCCCGAGCGGCTCGCCGACCCGGACCCAGGACCGCGCCCGGCTGCGCCGCCGGTTCATCGCTGGCGTGGCAGCGATCGTGGGCGTCCTGACGCTGATGAGCGGCTTGCCCCAGGACAGCGCCAGTATCGGCCTGCCAGGCGGGGGCGCTGCCCTTGCGCTGGAGAGACCGGCAGCGGACAGCAATCCGGCGCCGGCCAGGCAGGTGGTGGCAAGTGCGGCGACTCGCGGTGGCCAGGTAATCAAAGTCCTGTTTCATCTGAACAGCGGCAATCCGACCCACATGAAAGAAGTGCTGAATGAAACCCGGAACCTGCTCAATCTCTACCGGCGTACCCACCAGAAGGCGCGCGTGGAGGTGATCACCAACGGCGAGGGACTCAATCTGCTTCTGGCCGCGCGCTCACCGTACCCGGCGCTGGTCACGTCAATGCTGAAGCAGTACAAGAATCTGCAGTTTGCGGCCTGTCTGAACACCC
>JAJYEK010000150.1:2016-9045 GCA_021785795.1 Pseudomonadota bacterium | reverse complement strand
AAAGAACTCCCGCTCCTGCAGCACACGCAGCAGCTTTCCCTGTAGCGCCGGCTCCAGATCCCCGATCTCGTCGAGAAACAGCGTTCCGCCTTGCGCCTGCTCGAGACGACCGAGACGACTCTGCGCTGCGCCCGTAAACGCTCCCTTGACATAGCCGAAGAGCTCGCTTTCCATGAGATCGTGCGGGATTGCCGAGCAATTGATCGCCACCCACGGCTGTTGGTGCCGGGTACTGGTTTCGTGGATTGTACGTGCCACCAGTTCCTTGCCGGTTCCGCTTTCCCCGGTAATCAGAACACTGGTACGGTACGGCGCGACACGCTTGATCTCCTCCACCAGGCGCTGTACCGCCTGGCTCGTTCCCATGAGTCGTCGACGCGCCAGTGATTCGGTCACGGTTTCCCTGAGACGCAGGTTTTCGTGAAGGATATCGCGCAGCTTGATTGCATTGTGAACGGCGATTTCCAGCTCTTCCGGCTCAAACGGCTTGGTCAGGTAATCTGTGGCTCCGGCGTTTATGCTCTGCACCGCCGATCGGATTGTGCCGTGGGCGGTGACCACAATCACCGGAACATCGGGTCGCTCTTCGCGACAGGCCCGGATAAACTCCTCTCCCGCCATGCCCGGCATCTTCAGGTCGGAAAGTACGACATCAAGATTCGGGTTTGTCAGATGCGCGAGGCCTGCTTCGCCACCATCGGCAACTTCCACGACATAGCCGGCGTCCTCGAGAATCATGCGTATGACTGTCTGCATGTTCTGCTCGTCATCCACCACGAGAATCATTCGTTTCATCTGTTTCACCTAGGCGCGTACCGGAAACGACATGGCGAACCGGGCACCGCCTTTTTCCGGCTCAAGCACCAGCAACCGGCCGCCGTTTACCTCCACAAGGGTGCCGGCGAGCGACAATCCGAGTCCAGTGCCCCGCTCCTTGGTGGTAAAAAACGGCTCGAACAGACGCGGCATTACCTCTGCCGGGATTCCGGGACCGCTGTCCTCCACGGAAAGTATCACCTGATCATTTTCAACGGCGGTCACGAGGCTCAGCACCCCGCCGCCATCACCCATCGCCTGCAACGCATTGGTAAGGATATTTGCCCACGCCTGCTGCAACAGGCCAGCATCCGCCATAATGCACGCCGAGCGGTGACCGATCCGCTCGTGCACCTCGACGTTGTTTGTTCCGGCAAGGGCAGCCGCAAGTGCGCGCTTCAGCGGCGCTAGCGGGTCGATTCTCAAGAACTGCGGATGACGGTGGCGAGAGAACTGCAGGAAATCCTGAACAAGACTGCCGACCCGAACACTTTCCTCCCGGATCATGCGCAGCAGTTCGGACTTCTTGTCAGCAGACAGCTCCGACTTCTCCAGCAACGCCGATGCGCTGTTGATGACGCCAATGGGATTGCGGATCTCATGTGCGAGCGATGCCGACAGCTCGCCGAGGGCGGCCAGCTTGTCGCGATGAAATCGCTGCTGCTGTTCGTTGCGCGCCTCGCGCAGGCTGACCGCCATGGCATTAAAGGCTTTTGTCAGGTCGCCGACCTCGTCATCAGAGGTCACGGGCACGGTTGCATTGAAGTTCTGCGCGGCAAGCTGCATGACGCCATCGCGCAGGTGTTCGACCGGCCGAACGACCAGCCGGCTGAGCAGGAATCCGGTTACAGCGCCGAATACCACACCGAGAAACGAGATCCCGGAGAACAACAGCAGCCGATTGGTGAGTACCTCTTCAAATCCGGCGCGCTTGAGGCCGCTGAAAATAATTGCTTCCACGCGGCCATCATTATCGACAATTGGCGTGTACTGGCCGCGAAAATCAGCGTTTTCGGCCTTCACGCTGTAGTAAGGCCGGTGGTCGGACTTGAGCCGCCTCATCACATCCGCGGGAAGACTCCTGAACGAGGTCCGCTTGCCCGGATTTGAGAACATGTCCAGATAGTGGTCGCCGTCGCGGTAATACAGCCGCGTCTTGAGGCCGGTCAGGTGCGACAGTTCGTTGATGAAATTCCGGCCAAGCAGGCTGCCCATGACTAGATAGTACTGCGGTATCCCATGCCGGGGCACCCGTGTAATGCCTACCGCGGCGAGCTGGCTGCGGCCACCACGTGTGACCTTGAGAACGGCTTCGGTTTGCACCTTGTCCCACATGGTGCGCATGTTCACCGGTTTCGACGAATACACCAGCGTCTGGTCGCTGCTGTAGACCTGAATAAAGCTGATGCCCATCTCCCGGGCGATATGCGCAATCGGCCGGCGCACGGGGTTCGGATCCCCGCTCTTCAGCTTCGCGAGGAACGTCGGGTCGTCCGCCAGGACCCCCCCAAACATGACCGCATCGTTCTGGTAGGCCCGCAGCCAGGTCTGGTCTACACGCGCTGCATCCACGATATAGTGCTTCAGCCTTGCCTCAAAACCTGAGGATACCCACTCCGAAGCCAGCATAGCCGCCCCCAGCATGGGAACGACCATGATAGCCAGGATCAACAGCAGCACCTTGCGTTGCAGGCGATTGAGACGGAAAGAGTCCAGGCGCACAAAGATTCCTATTTTCGAGTAACCTACAAAATTTGTAGATCCGAGAAGACGAATCGGCACATCAACCGTACAGTACGGCCAGTATAACTGGCTGATTCAAGGAAAAAAATTCCCATTTCTCGAATCTGGCATATGAATTGCTATTGTCTGATCCGCTAAGGAGGGCTAGGGGACCAACCCGCCCATCCGATGTGAGTGCAGAAACGACAACTGTTTGAGGATAGATACGTGAAAAAGACTTTGCTGGGCATCATCGCTCTGGCCCTGGTGGCCGTATTTGGCAACGGCGCAGTCGCTGTTGCCGCAGGCATGCCTGCTGCCGGACACAAGACGGAACACCGCGTTGAACACAAAAAGGCAGTTCACAAAAGGATCGTTCGCAGACGGATTGTGCACAGGCGCATCGCCAAGAAATTCGTGCACAAGAAACACATGGTCCGCAAGGCCAAGTAGCTCATCGTAAAAAGGAATCCGTTTCGCTTGGTAAGCGGAACACTTCCTGAGCATTTACAGTCACACCGGGCAGGGCGGCAGGACACGTTCCCGCCGCCCTGCCCACATTGCTCCACGTGTGGCCCCCACGCGACAGTTCAAAACTCCACCTTTCATGGGTCCCAGTGAGCAACGCCGGCTCGTTGCGCAAAAGCCGTCTCCCGTGGGTTTCGGAAGCTCCGGTTACCGAATCCATCACGAGACCCTTGCCGCGCTCCTAAATACGCCCCGGCAAACAGCCACTAAATGCGCTGCTGGACCCAGGATTGCAATCCGCGCGGATCAAGCGCACCTGACACCCTGCCGACCTCGCGCCCACTCTTGAACAGCACCAGAGTAGGAATCCCGCGTATACCAAACTCGCGCGCCAGGCCCTGCTCAACATCGGTGTCAACTTTGGCAAAACGGACACGTCCGTCGAATTGGGCCGCAGCGGCAGCGAATACCGGCGCCATCGCCTTGCACGGCCCGCACCAAGACGCCCAGAAATCCACCAGCAAGGGGATGTCGCCGTGCTCCATGTGCCTGTGGAAATTCGCTGCGTTCAATTCCACCGGCTTGCCCTCGAACAGCGGCTGATGACAAACGCCGCATTTCGGATGATCTTGAAGACGGTCTTCCGGCACGCGATTGATCCCCTGGCAATGCGGGCAAACAACAAGCTTCGACGCAGACATGTGAAACATCCTCCAGCACGTAGGCTTTACCCGAAAATGGGGATGATCACACGCTATTTCCAGTCCAATCGCCCAGCTGCGCAGGACTGGCCCGGCCAGCGCCTTCGCGGCAAATCAAGGCATGCATTGGCCGCACAAAGCAACCCGGGAGAAGGGGGATACAAAAAATGCGAGACACCCGGAGCGGCGCGCGCCAGGGGCACCCTGACGTGGTTACCTCCGTCCTGTCCTGGCGGCCTACGTCCGGGGCACTGCCCAGCACACTGCCCCAGAGACGACCGTCAGGTCCTGATGTCGTGCACCACAATCCGGCGTCTGCGGATTTATTTCCGGCGATTGTTGTGTCCGCGTACCGGCTTCGTCGACTTCCGTGTGGATTTTTTCCGGGCAGGTTTTACCGCTCTCTTCTTAGCCGGCATTTTGGCAGCGGAGACTGCCGCCTTTTTCTTGGCTGGCTTCTTAGTCGGCATTTTGGCAGCGGAGACTGCCGCCTTTTTCTTGGCTGGCTTCTTAGTCGGCATTTTGGCAGCGGCAACCGTCGCCTTTTTCGCCTTGCTGGCTTGCGGCTTCTTGGCACCCGGACGCGGTCGGGAAACGGACTTGGCATGCTTCGCTTCTGCCAAGCGGATGGACTTGACCCGTTCCGCCACAGAATTGAGGTAGGCACGATGAGCGTTCATGCGTTCGACGGCGGAACGCGCCATGTCAGGTCCGGTTTCGCCCTGCTCGAGCTGACGATAGGCCATCTCGATCATGTTATCTTCGTAAGCAAGGAACCGAATGGCCTCCGACCCGGCAATCGTGCACAGCTGATGTATCAGCTCACCGGCCCTGAGGTTGAGTTCGTGCAATCTCTTGGCGCGTTCGGGTCCTACCCAGCTCACGGCCGTCCACTGATTGCCCCCGGTACCGGGGTTGTCGAGATAGCGCTGCCAGACTTCGATCGCTTCCTCACAGTTCTTCGAAATCGCATTGAGCTGGCTCAGTACCAGCTCCCGATCTTTCGAACGCTCTTGGTCCCATCTCTCAATCATGACTACGACATCTTCAATGCTTCTCATCCCGACCCCCTCATGCAATCGACCATATCTGGCGCTCAGATGATTCATCATACGTACGGCAACATCTCCTAGCAATACGGCTGACTGTTCCGATGATATGCTAGCGCCTGACGGAATTGCTGCCATCGACAAGTCGCGGCACATCGCGAAGGTCCGGAGTGAAAGTTGCGCATGACTGAAATCGAGTGCGTGCCTGGATCAGAACTGATCCAGGCCCTGCAACCTATTGCAGCACTGAGCATCCTGCGCATCGAAGAGCTGAAACCGCTGTGCCACATCGAACACATTCCCGCAGGCATGATCCTGTTCCGCGAGGGTGAGACTGATTATCAGACCGTCTATCTGCTGCGCGGCGAGATAGTCCTGAGCAGCGCCAAGGACGAAGACAGCTGCATGCTGGGGGTAGCGGACATGGCAGGCAATGCGCCAAAAACGCTCTGCCCGATCGCAGACAAGCAACCACGCCAAGTGTCCGCCATGGCAGTGACAGACCTCGACATTCTGCGAATCGACAGTGAATTGCTCGATATCGCAGTCACATGGGACACGCTCGCTGGCTGCCTGGCCGCTCCGGGGCCGAATCGGTTCCGGACTGATTCCGGCTCTGCGACTAGCTGGATGGGCATGGTTCGCCAATGTCTGGTTTTTCGGCACATACCGCCTCCCAACCTCGATTTGCTTGGGATGCGGCTGGAATCAGTTGCGGTGCGGGCAGGACAGGTCGTGGCTCGCGAAGGCGAGGATGCCGACGGCTACTATCTCGTCGAGAACGGAACGGCCGTCATGACTTGCGAAACCGACGGAAATGGTCCGGCCGATGTGACGATGCTCGGACCGGGCACGGGATTCGGCGAAGAAAGCCTGTCTGGCGAGGACCGCTGGCATGCCAGCGTGACCATGGAAACACGCGGCACACTGCTGAGATTGGCACGCCGGCACTTCCTCGCCCTCAGGCGCGAACCGCCGCTGAACTGGCTGTCGCCGTCGGAGGCAATGTCCATGACGGAGTCGGGCGCCATCTGGCTCGACGTCCGCGCACTGGAAGAGGCTTCAGATTCGTTGCTCCCGGGCGCCTATCGTCTTCCCCTGGACATGCTGTGCCAGGTGGCCGACGGCCTCGACCCGCATAATGCATACATTTGCTACTGCAACACGGGCCGTCGCAGCTCTGCGGCGGCACATATTCTTGGCCAGCGCGGACTGCGTGCATATGTGCTTGCAGGAGGGCTAAGAGGCACATCCGCCGGGTTCGGCAGGACTGCCCCCTGTTAGACTCTCAAACTTGGGCTGTCGGGCACCGGCAAGCGCTGGCGCAAACTACGCGCCGGAGATTGCCGGACGTGCTGCAGGGCGGCGGATTTCCATGTCCGTCCGGACACAAACCGGCAAATCGCAACCCCTGTGGTGGCCGAAAAACATGAGCGACTTGAACGATGGGGATACCGGCTATCGTCCGATTTCCTGCGCAGACCACGATGTTTTCGAGATTGCCATACTCCATCGTACGCAGCTGCGCTTGATGTGGGTCGAGAATAATGTCCTGCAGGACCAGATCGTGACGCCGCTCGACATTGAGACCTCTAACCACGAGGAATTCCTGGTTGCGCGTTCGACTACGGGACAGACAGTCCGCCTGCGGCTTGACTGGATCCACAAGATCCAGACTTTATGATAACGAGACACCCGCCAGGCCCGCGGCAACGATAACGCCGGCACATTTGGAAAGCGGCGCACCCACACTGCCGGCGCGCCGGCCCGGGTTTTTAGCAACGCCTGCACGGCGGCGGACGGTTGGCACCGGTCGGCCAATGGGAATATAGTTCCGACTCATCGAACAACCGACGTTAAGGTGAAAGGTATGCGGGAGGAAAATCCATGATCCCAAATCGCAGGGGTGTTCGCGAATCTGCTTTCCTGGCGCTGTGCTGCATGGCAGCACTTTCCGGTTGCGCAAGTCTGCCCGAGCCGGTCAGTTCCATTACGATCAATTCCGATCCACCCGGTGCACAGGTTTTCGTTTCCGGCAAGAATATCGGTACCACGCCGGTTTTGGTGGAGCTCGACAAAGTGTTTCCAAGGCATTGGACGGGACGCATCAAGAGCGATGTCGGTCCGGGTTTCGCGTTTTACCGCCGGCTTGCCACCGTCACCATCAAGAAGACCGGCTGCAAACCCTACACCGATCAGTTCACCGGAAAAAACCTGAAGCAAAATATTACGGTAAATCTCAGTTGCGGACCGCAGTACTTACCACCGCCGCA
>JAJYEK010000150.1:478-2006 GCA_021785795.1 Pseudomonadota bacterium | reverse complement strand
TGCGGCGAAGGAATCCAGAGGCACGAAGATCGAGCAGCGCCTGCAGGAACTTCTGGAGCTGAAGAATAAGGGCCTTATTTCTGACCAGGAGTATCACACCCAGCAGCAACGGATATTGAACCAGTTATAGACGTCCCGCCCGTTAAGCCGGACCAGGATCGGGTGATGCGCAATGGAGCCACGGGACACCGACTGCTGGAATGCCCGCTACGGCAACAAGGGGGCCTTGCCGGGGGCGGCTGCGGAAGTATTGGCCGAAAACGGGCACCTGCTTCCGGCACATGGCTGTGCGCTGGACCTTGCCTGTGGCCTCGGCGCCAATGCCTTGCTGCTCGCACGTCGTGGTTTCGACACCTACGCATGGGACAGTGTCCAGGCTGCGATTGCCAGGCTGCAAGAGCTCACTGCAGGCCTGCTCCTGCATCCCGAGGTACGCGACGTCGTCAGGCACCCGCCCGAGCCACGGCGCTTCGACGTGATCGTCGTAAGTCGCTTTCTCGATAGATCCCTCGCTTCTCACCTCGCGGCAGCGTTGCGTCCCGGCGGCCTGCTGTTCTACCAGACTTTTACGCGTACGCGGGTCGACGCATCGGGCCCCGGCAACCCCGATTTTCGGCTAGCCGACGGGGAATTGCTGCGTCTGTTTGGCACACTGCAGCTGCGGGTCTATCGCGAGGAGGGGGCGCTGGGCGATCTCACGCGCGGACTGCGCAATCAGGCGATGCTGGTGGCACAACGACACGACTGACGTGTGCCTCCCGACGTCAGGGGTTGCAGTAACGAACAGGCTGGCTGGCCAAGAAGGGACTACCACCCCCGGTTACCGGTCCGAGCCTACCTAATGTGCGCCATGCCTCGGAACCACCTATAATGCGGCCAATCCGGGCGACCGAAACGCCGGGCGCATATGCCATATCTGCCAGGCCCTGTGCAACAGTGTCTTGCTATCGTTGCTCACGAACGGTTGGGAACCATGCGTTTCCATGGCAGGGGCTTGGTACAACAGCCGTCAGGCAGGTTACAATTCGTAATTCGCGCCCGGGCGGCGCCGATCCGGACTCCGTCCAACCGAAACCACAGCAGAACACTATGAAAGTTGGCATACCAATTGAAGTCCTGGGAGGCGAGACGCGGGTCGCCGCCACACCGGAGACCGTAAAGAAACTGCGCGCCCTCGGCCTGTCGGTACTGGTCGAGCATAACGCCGGCCTTGGCTCGCACTTTACCGACGAGGCCTACCACCAGGCCGGGGCCGAAATCGGCGACAAAGAACGGGCCCTGGGCTCTGACATCGTGCTCAAAGTGCACAAGCCAGAACCCGTCGAAATCGAGCACATGAAGAATGGCGCAGTGGTTCTGAGCATGATGGGCTTGTGCCACGCCGACGATACTTTGAGCCTTCTGGCGGGCAAGGGTGTCGATGCGTTTGCCTTGGAGATGATTCCACGTATTTCGCGCGCGCAAGCCATGGACGTCCTGTCTTCACAGTCCAACATTGCCGGCTATCGTGCGGTACTCGAGAGATCGG
>JAJYEK010000150.1:0-468 GCA_021785795.1 Pseudomonadota bacterium | reverse complement strand
TCGAGGCCGCCCCCCCCTACGGCCGCTTTTTCCCGATGATGATGACTTCCGCCGGATCCGCGAAGCCGACACGCGTGGTAGTGCTGGGGGCGGGCGTCGCCGGGCTGCAGGCGATCGCCACCGCACGCCGACTGGGGGCACAGGTCTCCGCCTACGACGTGCGGCCTGAGGTCAAGGAGCAGATAATGTCCTTGGGCGCCAAATTCATCGAATTTGATTTGGGAGAATCCGGCGCTGGCGCCGGCGGCTATGCCCGGCAGCTGTCTGCCGAGGCGCAGAGCAGGCAGCAGCAACTGCTTACTGACGAGCTTAAGAAAGCGGATATCATCATTTCCACTGCGCTCATTCCTTGCAGGCCGGCACCGGTACTGATCACCGAACAGGCAGTCGAGGGAATGCACCAAGGGTCGGTGATCGTCGACATGGCTGCCGCCACCGGTGGCAACTGCCCGCTTACTGAGGCAAACA
>JAJYEK010000149.1 GCA_021785795.1 Pseudomonadota bacterium | reverse complement strand
TAGCCGTGCTCGTAGGCATGGGCCAGCATGTCTTCCATGTGCACCAAAGGCATAACGCTCTATCTCCTGTATTATTAATAGCGGCGGGCTTTCTGCTTCAGAGCGGCGGCGGTTTCCAGTCCCGACCGCCGCTTCACGTGATCCGCCCACTATGTCGCTTCTAGCCCCGAAGATACACCTCAATCTTCGTCGTAGGACAGGTGGATGTGTCCATAACGGATGGCAAGCACGGTCACGGCGAGGACCAGGAGGGCAATAGATAGGCCGATCGTGGTCCAACCATCCATTTCCGTCATACTGTTGATGGTGATATAGCGGGCGATGGACACCATGGCGATGTACACGGGGTAGCGGATCGGCAGCTTTCCACTCTGGAAATAAAGGCCGACCATGGTCAGGATCTCGAGAAAAATGAAGAGCAAGAGAATGTTGTGCATCATCACTGCGCGCTGGTGGACCATCAGCACCATTTCCTGACCGATAGCCACCAAGGTGGCCACGGCGATCAGGACTAGCACAAGCCACTCCACCCAGTGCAGTACACGTATCGCAAAACTATTGGAACTGTGCGGTATGCTTCTCATCGTGTAAGGTCCATGTAAAGGAGCGGCAACTTTTCGGACAACCTTTGCACGTGGTCCACTACCATGTAGCTCTTGGCGCCGAAAATGCGCGACACATACTGGTCAGCTCTGGGATCGAGACTTAGGCAGTAGGTGGCGATGCCGTTTCGGGCCAGTTCCTCCACTGCTTTTTTGGCATCGAAACGCAGATATTGAGGATCGCGCACGTCATTATCGGCGGGTTCTCCGTCGGTAATCACCGACAGCAGCTTTTTGTTGCTGGGCTGGCGCTTCAGAATCGAGCCGGCATGGCGCATTGCCGCGCCCATGTGTGTGGACAACTGCCCGCTCATGCCCGCCAAACGGGATTTGGCCTTGTCGTTGTAGATCATGTCAAAATCCTTGTAGCGAAAATACTCTACATCGTGACGTCCGTTCGAATCGAAACCGCGGATGGCGAATGGATCGCCTATCTTGTCGAGCGCATTGGCCAGCAGCACTGCGGCCTCGCGCGCCAGTTGCAGCACTGTACTGTCCGACCCCAGCACCGTGTTATTGGCGGTTTCGGGCAGAGCGCTCGGTGCCCGTTTTCGCCACTGGCAATATCCGGTGCGCGATACCATCAACGGCCGACATATCCGGGTGATGGCAAACTGGTCGCGATGCTCGTCGATCCAGGCGTACTTCACCGCGACCCCCTCGCGAAGAACGCCGCCGCTTTTTTTAGTGTTTCGACATCGAGTTTCGCGTCTGCCAATTCCCGTCGCAGGCGAGCGTTCTCGGCTTCCAGTTCGGTGGGGGCGCGCCGGATTGGCACCGCCGAAGGATCCGCTGCCTTAAGCTTGCCCGCGCGGCTCAGCCGGATCCAATTCCAAACGTTGGAATCCGGAATTCCCAGGCGCTTGGCAGCTTGGTTGCCACCCATTGACTCGGTCAACCGCACCGCCTCAATCTTGAATTCTAGCGTGTACTGCCGGTTCGGTTCGTTCTCTTTCCTGCCCATTTGCTCCTCCGTTCATCAGAAAAATACCAAGAATCTGGTGTACGTGAAACCGGGGCAGGGTCAGTATAACCGGTCACACCGGGAAAGCGACTGAGGACGAGAGGGTGGCGGAGAGGCCCGTAAGTGTGCGGGCAGGGCACTGATCGGGAGGGTGAAAGTTCCTCCGGTGCTCGGATGAGGGGCGCCGTATCCAAAGGCGGGGTAACGCCTCGCCGGCCGAAGAAAGCAGGAAGGTATGGAGATGCCTACTCGGGCACGAAGGCGAAAGCCGGACTGTTTTTTCCTGCCTGAGGAGCGTAACGAGGCGTGCTCGCGAATCGCCGAAGAGACCCTGTACCGTCGCCGACGTACGGAACCCACGGAAGGTGTATGTCTCCGCCAGCCGGCGGCGTTTGCGTGGGGTAGCCATGCGGCCATCATGCCAGAAATCAGCTCCGATAAATTCCGACAAAACCACTGTAAAGCCCGCGTTGACATGGCAAAAACACTCTGTTGTTACCCACACTAATCAACGATGACCCAAAAAATCTTTTGTTTCTATCAAGAACGTTAGACTTTTGTTTATACATAAAACGTTTTAGCATGTGTCCGTTCTATTGACTGGCGCTGTCGTAACACGGATTCCCTCATTCAAAATAAGAAATGTATTGCATGGCTTCGGTTCGGCGACAGGTTCTCAGGCGGGTGTGCGCGGATTCAGACAGGGAGGGCCGGCTGCGCGCGGTCGTGCTCCGCTGTAGCAGTCAGGGGAGGTCATGCCCATGGAGCGGCTGACGGTCGTCCTGCTCGTGATATTGCCCTTGCTGTCGGCATCCGTGGTGACCGCTGGGGCTGCGGTCCTCGGCAAGCGTGTTGCCACGGTCAGTGTCATCTTCAGTCTGCTGACCCTATTGCTGGCGGTGGCGGTGCTCATACTGGATCCTGGCACCCGGCCTCTGTACCGCCTCGCTGCATCGCTCCCGTGGGGTAGCCTTTACGTCGACAAGCTCGGCGAGGTCATGGCGGTGCTGGTGTCCGGGATTGGTCTCATCGTGCGTATCTACTCGGTGCGCTACATGGTGGAGGAACCCGGGTACGCGCGCTTCTTTGCACTGCTTGACCTGATGGCCGTGGCGCTTCTGCTGATGGTGTTTGCAGGCGATCTTATTACGCTGCTCATCGCTTGGCAGCTCGTGGGTGTGCTGCTTTATTTCCTGCTCGGGCACGATCTGGGGCGGCCGGCGGCGGAGCGCTACGCATTCTGGACGTATTTTACCTACCGCTTTGGCGACCTGCCACTCATTCTGGCCGCGGTTCTGCTCTATCAGGCTTACGGTACGTTGTCGCTGCCGTCGCTGTTCGCGCATATCGCGAGGACTCCGACAAGCCCTGGACTCTTCGGGATGTCGTTGCCGCTCACGATCGGTTTCCTTGTCGGTCTGTCGGCCTTTGCGCGCTCCGCGCAGTTTCCCTTAAACAGCTGGCTGCCCTACACCATGGAAGGCCCGACGCCGGTCTCGGTGCTGATGCACGCCGGTATCGTCAATGCCGGGGGTTTTATCATCAACCGTTTCGCGCCGGTTTTTGTGTACGCGGGCCCGGCGCTACACCTCATCTTCGTGGTGGGTCTCATCACAGCCCTGCTTGGGTCTGCGCTCATGCTGATGCAGAACGATATCAAGAAGGCGCTCGGTTATTCCACGATGGGCCAGATGGGCTTCATGCTGGTCGAGTGCGGGGTAGGGGCTTTTCCGCTCGCGATTTATCATTTGATCGCGCACGGTGTGTTCAAGGGCACGCTGTTTCTGGGGTCGGGCAATGTCATCGGAAGCGCGCGCAAGCAGGACGGAGTCCCGCACGATGATGTGTACACCTTCGTGGTGGAGCGAAAGCCGGTCGGTGCGCGCCAGCCCTGGATACTGGCCGCTGCCATTACGGTGGTGGTGCCGTTCCTGATTTTCACGTTGTCGCACTGGCTGGTGGGCGATAACCTCGTGGTCCGGCAGGGCGCCGTCGTCCTGCTGTTTTTCGGATGGGTCACGGGTGCGCAGCTGCTGTTCGTGACTTACCGGCTGCGTGCGGACAATCCCTGGCGGCTGATGTCCTGGATCATTGTGTCGCTGATGATCGTTGTAGCCGGATACACCGTCATGGAGCACGCCTTCGGACTGCTGCTGTATCCGAATCGTCTCTTGAGCAGTCGGATCTACGCGGCCGCGAGCATCAGCGCTTCGACGTTTGAGGTGCTGATGTCACTGATTACGGTGGCGGCTGTCGTTGGTTGGTTTGCCACCTTCTATTCCGGCCACCAGGGCCACAAGAACGGCAACAACGTTCCCGCGGCAAAGCTCGCGCTGTATTCGCTGATGTCGCGCGAATTCTATGTCTCTGACGTGTACGCATGGCTGACTCACGTCGTGCTCGGGTCGTCACGGCGCCTGAATGTCTGGCTGCGATGGGTGTGATATGGCCTGGCTGATTGTTGCCACGCTGTTCCTGCCGCTGTTTCCGCTGAGCATCGTGTTCAATACCCTGCTTGGGCGGCTGCGGCATCCGGTGGCCCGGTCAGCGTTCATCCTGTTGTGGCCACAGATCGGCGTTGCGGCAGTACACCTCGGCGGCAATGCGGCACCCCAAGCATTCCTGCCTTGGGCGCTGGGGAGCGCCGGTCTTTACGCCCTGCGCCTGCTGACGGTGTCGGACCTGGGAACCTACGCCGGCTTCCTTGCATGCTCTTCCCTAGCACTCACGTGGAGCCCAGTGACCGGCGGCGCGACGCTTGCCGACGTCGGTTTGTTCGTTGTTTGGTTTAGCCTTCCGGCAGCGCTGCTCGCCGGATTTACCGGGCCCTTGACCCACCGCTTCGGTGCCGCGTATGCCAAACTCTGTCCGGGCCTCGGCCAGTCGATGCCGCGCCTGTCGCTTGCTTTGGCGCTCACGGTGCTGAGTGCGATCGCGACTGCGCCCTCACCCGCGTTTTTTGCGCTGTGGAGTCTGCTCCGGGGACTGGATGCTGCCGGCGTGGTGACGGTCCTCGGGGTATGGCTGATCTGGGGCTGGGGCGCCGCGAGGCTTCTGCAGGGGTTTGTGTTCGGGACACCGCGTGAGGTCGGGGTGTCCGACATTGGACGCGGCGCGGCGTCAGCGCTTTGGATCGCGCTCGCAGTATTTACCGTGTTGGGCATTTATCTTGCCGGAGGCCGCCTGTGAGTCTTCCCCTCGGACGCCATCTCAAGATCCGCGCGATGGCTCACGTGGCGGGTGAGCCGATCAGCTACTTCTGGCCGATGCGCACCTTCATTCACCATAATCCGCTGCAAGGTTTGGAGCATCTGCCGTTTGAGCAGGCGGTGGCAGAGGGGGAGCGCCTGTTTCATGGCCGCGGCTTTCTGTCGCGTCACGTGTACCAGGGCTATCTTGCGCTGGGTAAGGTCGATCGTGGAGCGCTCGAGTCCGCGGTCGCACGATTTGCTGCGGAGCAGCCATTAGCGGGACAGTTCGCGCTCCCCCGGCTGTTGATGACACTCCTGACCGAGTTGCCGCAACCGCTCAGCTTAGAGGCATCCGCGACCGGACAGGACGTTCATGCGACGCTGCACGGACTGCCGCTGCCGCAACTGGACGTCGATGCCGCGTCGTTCGTCGCCGCTGTCAAGCACGAGGTTCTCGGGAAGCGGCCGCTCTATGCCGCGGTCGATCAGCTGTTCGGTACCAGGATTGGCGACACGCTGGATGAGCTCGTGATCAAGAGCTGTCTTGACTTCTTTGATGAAGGCCAGTCAGTGTGGCAGATGCCCGGCCGGGAAAAGGGCCTTTTTGCGAGCTGGAGCGCGGTCGCGCGACACAATCTGCGACTGTTTATCCGCGGATTGCAGATCAAGAACATCCTCGCGCGGGACGAGACCCCGGAAGGCATCATCAGTTACGTCATGGGCGAGCTTGGCATACCGGAGGATACCTGGATCGACTATTTCACGGGCGAGTTCACCCGCTTGCATGGCTGGGCGGGGTTTATGCGCTGGAGGGCCAGCGCCAAGAACTACCATTGGAGCCGGAATTATCCTGCTGATCTCGTGGACTACTTGGCCCTGCGCCTGGTGCTTGCGCTCGCGCTGTTGCGTGAACACGCCGCGCGCACGGGGATCCCGGCGAACCTCGTGGAGCTTGCCCAGTTTATCGAGCAGCACCCCGAAGAAGCCTATCTGCGGCACGAATTTTTCAGCGGAAGGGTGCTGCCGGCCATGGCGTTTGCCGTGGAGGACGGGATCCTCGCCCGGCGTCAGGCGCAACTTCGGCAACTGCTGCCGGAGTATCTGATGCGCAAGCGCGGACACGTCGCAAGGCGCCACGCCGCCTATCTGACAGATCTCGCGGTCCGCGCCGGGCTCACGGCAGCGTTTGATGCCCTGAGCACCGCGGAAATCGGCCAGCTATTGGATATCCTGGTCCGATTTGAGGCGCAGGAAGGCATGATGTGGCTTAATGCGCACGAAGCGGGATTCAGGAGACGGCTGCTCGCCGGACTCAATCGCGCCGCTCCGGTGCCGGCGGAGAAGCGGCCCTTTGCTCAGGCGATGTTCTGTATCGATGTGCGCTCGGAGCGTATCCGCCGTCGTCTGGAAAACGTGGGAGACTATCAGACCTTCGGCATTGCCGGATTTTTCGGGGTGCCGGTGAGCTTTATCGGTCTCGAGAAAGGCAGCGAGATGCATCTGTGCCCCGTGATCGTGACACCCAAGAATCTGGTACTGGAGTTGTCGATTGCCACCCAGGCGGAGGATCAGGCATTCGTTTCCGTGCTGGAGCAGATATTTCACGAACTGAAGGCATCTTTGCTGTCGCCGTACGTGACGGTCGAGGCGATCGGCCTGCTCTTCGGGTTCGATATGTTTGGCCGAAGCCTCTCGCCGGTGGCTTATAACCGGTGGCGCCAGCGGCTGCACGGCAAAAAGGGCACGAGCCGGCTGCTGCTGGACAAGCTGTCGCGGGAGCAGGCCGACTCGATTGTCCGGGCACTGCAGCGCGCCATGATCGTCAAAGCGGTCGGACGGGAGCTCGGTGTCCGCCGGGAGGCCATCACTGACGAGATGGTCCGCGAGCTGCGCGAGACCGCGCTCGGTCACTGTGAGGGGACGACCGAATTTGCGCGGCAGAGGGGTCTTGATGCGTCGGTCGAAAGCCGATTCATAGAGCGTCTGCAGCGCATCTACCGCATTAACCGCGGGTATGCCCAGCTGCAGATGGAGCGGCTCGGCCGCATCGGTTTTACGCTGGACGAGCAGGTGCGCTTCGTCAGCACTGCGCTGAGGTCGATAGGCTTGACCGAAGGATTCTCGCGATTCGTACTGCTGGTCGGGCATGGGAGCACGTCCGAAAACAATCCCTACGAATCGGCGCTTGATTGCGGTGCCTGCGGAGGCAACCATGGCATCACCAGTGCGCGGGTGCTGGCGCAGATGGCGAACAAGCCCGCGGTGCGGGAATGTCTGCGTGCTCAGGGGATCCGGATCGCGGATGACGCCTGGTTCGTTCCGGTACTCCACAACACGACCACCGACGAGTTACGGCTCCATGACCTCGATCTGCTGCCGCCGAGTCATCTCGTGTACGCAGAACGGCTCAGTAATGGTCTGGTGGCCGCCACGCGTCTGTGTGCTGCGGAGCGGATGGCGACGCTGGGTGCCGGCAAGGTGGAGCCAGCCGTGGCCCTGAGTCTTGCCAACCGCAACTCGATGGACTGGTCCCAGGTGCGTCCTGAATGGGGTCTTTCCGGGAACGCGGCGATGGTGATTGGCAGACGTCATCTCACTGAGTCCATGAATCTGGAGGGGCGGGTCTTTTTGCAGTCGTACGATTATCACTGTGACCCCAAAGGCCGGCTGCTGGAAAATATTCTCACCGGGCCGCTCGTCGTCGGGCAATGGATTAATATGGAGCATTATTTTTCGGCCGTGGACAACGAGCACTACGGCAGCGGAAGCAAGGTCTACCATAACGTTGCGGGCCGGTTCGCGGTGATGACCGGAAATCTGTCGGACCTGCGCACCGGTCTGCCTGCCCAGACCGTGCTGCGGGACGGCCGGCCCTATCACGAGCCCTTGCGCCTGCTCGCAGTGATCGAAGCACCGATCGCGCATGCGAGTGCGGCACTGGAGGGTGTGGCGCAGATCCGCAGTCTTGCACTCAACGGCTGGGTGCATGTCGTCGTCGCCGATCCGGAAACCGGAACCTTGCACCTGTTTGCGGACGGTGGCTGGCGCAACCTGACAGCGGCCGGTATGGCTGCCTAAAGACGGAGTTCACGCATGAACAATCTGAATCTCAGTCCGCTGAAGAAACTTGAGATCATTATCGAAGGCGCACACCAAGAGTTCGCGACCGATCTCCTGGACCGGGCAGGAGTGACCGGCTATACGATCGTCGGAAGTCTATCCGGCAAGGGACGGCACGGCTTCCATGAGGGACACCTCATGTTCAATGAGGAAGCGGTGCTCATCATGATCATCGTCGCCGTGCCTGGTGAGCTAGTGGAACCGATCCTCGAGGGATTCGCGCCGTTTTTCAACAAGCACACCGGCGTCGTGTTCATATCGGACATCCAGGTGAGTCGCCTCGTGAAATTCAAGTCCTGATGCCCAGACGCGTCTTCAGTCCGACAGGCGGGGATGCCACACCACATTGCCCGCTTCCTGCTGCAGAAAGTTCTTGAATGCCTGTGCCATCGCGGAGAGACGCTTGTCCTTGCGATGCACGATATACCAGTGCCGGTGGATCGGAAAACCCAGGACGTCCAGAACCTTGAGGCGGTTTGTTTCCAGCTCGAGCTCAACGGTATACAGCGAAACCACTCCAAGCCCGAGGCCGGCCTGGACCGCCTGCTTGATGGCTTCGGCACTGCTCATTTCCATGCCGGCCTGGAGTTTGACCTGGTTGGCTTCAAAAAAACGCATCATCGCGATGCGCGTTCCCGACCCTTCCTCACGGATCAGGAAGGTCTCGTCTCCGAGTCGCGCCAGCGGGATGGCGCGACAGCCTGCGAGCGGGTGGTTGACCGGGGCAATGACCACCAGCGGATTTTCCATAAACGATTCCGCTACTAGATCCAGCCCTTCCGGGGGCCGGCCCATTACGGCCATGTCCAGTTCGTTGTTTTCAAGCTGCCGCAACAGGGCTTGGCGGTTGGTCACGTTCAGCTTGACGGTTGCGGCGGGAAAGCGCTGGCTGAACGTCGCAAGCAGACGCGGCGCCAGGTAGTTCGCGGTACTTGCGACCGAGATCTTGAGCTTGCCGCGGCGCAAGCCCTTAAGCTCGTCCAGCACCGCCTCGGCCTCGGTCAATTGCTGCGCGATCACCCGGCTGTAGTGCGACAGCTCGTGCCCTGCGTCAGTCAGGTAGATCTTCTTGCCCAGTTGCTCAAACAGCGCGGTGCCAACGTTTTCCTCAAGCTGCTTGATCTGCATCGAGACCGCCGGTTGGGTCAGGTGCAGTTCGAGTGCGGCACGAGAAAAGCTG
>JAJYEK010000148.1 GCA_021785795.1 Pseudomonadota bacterium | reverse complement strand
CGTTCCTCATGATCTACGGCCTTTTCCCGTTCTTCATCTTCGGCTTTCTTGCCACAGTCTACCCCCGCTGGATGAATACTCCTGCGCTCTCACGCCGTACCTATGTCAGCGCATCCCTGCTCATGGCGGGGGGCGGGGCGCTGTTTTACCCTGGATTGTATGCCGGAACCGGGATTGTAGCGCTTGCCACTGCCGTATTCCTGTGCGGCTGGCTGACCATCCTCGTCGCGCTGCTGCGGGTCTACCACGCGGCGGGCCAGCGCGGTCCGCACGAACGCGCGCTCAATCTGGCGCTTGCCGCCGGGGCCCTGGGTATCGCATGCTTCGCGGTTGCCGCGGTCAGCGGGAACCCGACGTGGTTTGTCGCCGCACGCGAGTTCGGACTGTGGATGTTTCTCGTTCCCGTAGTATTCGGCGTCAGCCACCGTATGATCCCGTTTTTCGGCAACAGCGTGCTGGAAAACTACCGCATCGTGCGCCCCGCATGGAGCCTGCCACTGGTGCTGGTGTGCGCAACCGGTCATGCCGTGCTCGTGCTCTGGGGCGAGCGCCGCTGGCTTTTCGTGTGCGACCTGCCGCTGATGCTGACCGGCCTCTACCACTCGGTCGCTTGGGGTTTTCGCCGCAGCTTCCACGATCGCCTGCTGGCCATGCTCCATATCGCGTTTTTCTGGTTCACGCTGGCGACGGCGCTGTATAGCCTTCAGAGCCTTGTGCTGCTCGGCAGCGGGCGGTTGCTGTTCGGCCGCGCACCGCTGCACGCCCTGGGTATCGGCTTCGTGCTGGGCATGGTGGTCGCCATGGTCTCGCGAGTGAGCCTCGGACACTCGGGCAGGGCACTGGTCGCCGATCACCTCACGTGGATTACGTTACTCGGCATCAACGTAACCGCGCTGCTGCGCCTGGCTGCGGCGCTGACGGCGCCGTTTTTTGTCTACGCCCATTTTTTCAATCTCGCAGCCGCCGGAGCATGGCTCGTCTGTCTTGCACCCTGGGTCTGGCGCTATGCGCCGATGTATCTGCGGCCGCGCATTGATGGTCGCGCCGGATGAGTTCGGTCTTCATGCCTTGACATTGATCAAGGCGTACGCACGGCGCTTGCTACAAAGTCAGCGGCTGCGGCTTACGCGGAGAGGATGACCTCATGGTGGATTCCATATATTCCGAGCTCAGCACCGATCACCGGCATTGCGATGATCTGCTCGGCGCGGCTGAAAACCAGGTTCACCGCGGCGACTGGCTCAGCGCAGGGAAAAGCCTTCAGGATTTTCTGGGCGCCACGCTGCGGCATTTTGAAGCCGAAGAGACCGTTCTGTTTCCTGCGTTCGAAATGCGGACCGGACAGGCCATGGGGCCGACACGCATCATGCGCACGGAACACGAGCAGATGCGCGCCTTGTTCGAGGACCTGCGGCGGGACATCGAGTCACGCGATCGGGGACATTATCTGGGATCATCGGAAACCCTGCTAACGCTGCTGCAGCAGCACAACCTCAAGGAAGAACAGGTCCTGTACCCGATGGCCGACCGCGCACTCGCCAGCGAAGTTCCTGAACTCCTGCAGCGCATGCGTGCCGACCGGCCAGCCTAGGCGGCGATGGCGGGTCGGCAACAGAAGCCGCAGACCGCCGCCGGCGCGCGGGGCGCGGCCGTTCGCATGGGCACTGCGACGCTGTCTCTGGAGCAAGCGCCTCCCATCTCGGTTCCCCTGCGTTTCTTTCTGACCGCGCCGCTGTTCGCGATCGCTGCGGCGCTGGCGCTCCTGTCACTCGGACCTGCGGTCTGGGCATCGCGCTGGTCAGCGGGAGCGCTTGCGGTAACACACCTGATGACCCTCGGCTTTCTCGCCATGGTCATGATAGGCGCTCTGATGCAGATGCTTCCGGTCGTCGCCGGCACACCCGTTGCGCAGGCACGCAGGGTAGGCGGTATGGTGCACGCCCTGCTCGGCTTAGGGACGCTGGCGCTTGCCGGCAGTTTCCTCGCCGCTCGGGTGCCACTGCTGGCACCGGCACTGGCGCTGCTCGCACTCGCCTTCGTCGTTTTCATCGGTGCGGCTGCGGGAAGCCTGGTGCGCGCCCGCGCAGCGGCCATCACCGTGCGCGGCATCCGGTTTTCCATTGGCGCGCTCGGGGTAACGGTGTGCCTGGGTCTGCTGCTAGGGGTCGGACGCAGCTGGCATCAGCCGCTGCCCGTGTCCAGACTGACGGCTCTGCACCTGGCCTGGGGCCTGCTCGGCTGGGTCGGATTGCTGGTGGTCGGCGTCGGCTTCCAAGTCGTTCCCATGTTTCAGACCACACCTCCCTATCCGCGCATCCTGACTGGCCAGCTTACGCGGGCAATCTTTGTCACGCTGCTGCTCTGGTCGTCGGCTCAGTGCCTCTCCGGCCACCTGGCGCTGGCGCACGAATCTGCACCGGCGCTTGCGTGTTTGCTGGGTCTGGGTTATGCCGTGTTCGCAGTCACAACACTTGCGCTGCAGCAGCAGCGGCGGCGCGAGATGCCCGATATCACGGTGCGCTTCTGGCGTATCGGCATGGCCAGTCTGCTCGCCTGCACAGCGCTCGGCTGGGTGGGACTATGTAGGTCACAGGGCGTTCCCATATCGCTCGAGTTCACCTGGGGTATACTTGCGATTCTCGGCTTCGGCGTGTCGGTGATCAGCGGCATGCTGTACAAGATCGTACCGTTTCTCGTCTGGCTGCACCTTCAAGCCAGTCCGTCCGGGCGCGGCAAACTGCCCAATATGAAACAGATCATTCCGGAACGACGTGTTTACATTCAGTTCTGGCTGCATCTTGCCGCCTTGCTGCTGCTGGCGGGTGCGGCGTGGATGCCCCGCCTGCTGGCCTATCCGGCTGCGGCAGCGCTCGGTTTCTCAAACCTGCTTTTATGGTTGAATCTGATGAGCGCCTGGCGCCTGTACACAAGGATTCTGGCTGGCGGATTTCCCGGATGAACTGGATCTTGCTGGTGCACGTTTTTTGCGTGATTCTGACTATCACAGGCTTTGTCTTGCGCGGCATCTGGATGATGACGGGTTCACCGCTCCTCAAGGCACGGTGGGTGCGTATCGCACCGCACGTAGTCGATACCCTGCTGCTTGCCGCCGGAGCCGACCTTGCCTTGCAGATCCACCAGTATCCATTCGTCAATGGCTGGCTCACCGCAAAGACTCTCGCGGTCGTCGCTTATATCGGATTGGGCACGATAGCGCTCAAGCGCGGCAGGACCTGGCGCATACGCGTGGCTGCCTGGGTCGGGGCGCTGCTCGTATTGGGCTATATCGTCGCTGTAGCAGTGACGCGCGATCCGCTGCCGCTCGGGCAGGGATCCGTTACGCCGGCTGCGCATGCACAGGAACAGAACCCCGGGACGAGCCCATTCGCCGATCGCAAAAGGTTTAGGCCAGCTGGGCCGTCAGCCAGGCCGTCACAGGCACCGGGTTCGCCTGCCCCAGTTGCCGACGTGACGCCATGAACTTCAAGACGCGCTATCTCGATTTGCGCTCCACCCCGCCCGGCATGCCGGCACACACCTACGCGTTCTATGCACTCAGGGACCTGGAGCCGGGCACGGAGATGGTTCTGATTTCCGCCGAAGATCCGGCGCTGCTGCTCAAACAGCTGCAACTGCAGCTTCGCAATCGTCTGTGCTGGCAGTGCGTACGTGAGCAACAGGTATGGCGGGTGTCCATACGCAGGCGCGAAGATACCGAGGCATCAACACTTCAGGATATTCTCAGCCGCGATCATGAACGGCTGGATGCATTGCTGGTGGGGACGCTGACGCGATTGCGCGCCCGCGGGCCTATCGCGGCAACGCCCGAAGTGATGGAATTCCTGGAAGGGCTGCGTCGTCACATCGCCGTGGAGAACAACCTGCTCGCACCAGCCTTCCCGTCCCTGTATGGACCGGAAGAGGACAACCCGGTCGCCACAATGCTGCGTGAACACGAGGACATTGCCAAACAGACGATCATGATCGAGGAACTGTTCCGTGAGACAGGCCCGGATCCGGTCGAGGCGGAAATCTGGTTCGGTCTGCTGGCGGCGGCTCTGTCCAAACACGAGTATCGCGAGGAAACCCGCCTTTTCCCGCTATGGGATACCCTGCTCAGACGATGTGCAGACGCGGGCGCCCTGATTCAGCAGGTCAGGGCTGGTCTTGTCCCGCAGCCGGGCAGCGATTCTGCCACGCAGGCCCGGCAGCAGCCAGGGCCGGACTCGAGATAAGGCAACCCCGGAGAGGGGGCGGACTGCATCCAACGCTGATCCGGGACGCCGGCCGTGACTGCGCCCGCCTGAACCGCAGCGCTACAATGACGCAACACCCGCTAGGGATATTCTGACCGAGCACATGCGGCCGTGAGCAGTCTCATTCCGGGCTGGACTGTTGCCGTCTGCCACAGGGTTGAGCGTTTCAAAGAAACAACGCATGGCAGGAACCACCTTGGGGAAACCGGCGTCTTTGGTACATCTACTCCTCCAAAAACAAAACCTCCGGGCATCAAGCCCGGAGGTTCATTGAACACCGCGTTCTGCAGCGAGTGTTCTATTCCGTGATATTACCGCAGGCAACGTAGACGCCCAATTCCTTGGCGCTCTTGTGTGCGTTGATGGCGTATTTGCCCTTGAGCAACGTTTCGAGCGATACCGGAACTACGGTCACTGACCGTCCGTTCTTCAGAGAATTGAGTCCCCACTTCGGAGTCGGATTGATGTGGCCACACACGCCCTCATGGATATGGATTGGTTCAACTGCTCCTCTCGGCTCGCCCCGGAGCATGACCACAACCCGGGTCTTGTCACCTTCCGCCGTAAGTACGGCCTTACCGCTTTCGTGGACGTAGAAACCGGGCTCGGGATGGATCATCACGGTGACACTGCGTTGACCCGCTGAAAGTGCTGCGCCGACGGAAGCTGCCGCCAGTCCTGCAAAAAACGTTACCATAATAAATTTGCGCATGTTATTACCCCTTTCATTTTGTGAAGCAAAATTGATCATCAGGCGATACGCGAACAATTTATCATAGATCTAAACTCGGCCCAACAGCACGGGCCCATTCCTGCTCTCCCGGACAGCGAATTCGACTCTCCAGTAGACACCGAAACGATTCCTGATTTCGGAAACCGGAAACCCGCCTGATCAAACATGTATTTCACATGCCGACTAAAAAACATGGATTGATCGCGCATTTCACCACCGGAGAAACCGTCCGCAACGTCCCCGAACGGGATGGACCCTCTCTGATGGCCTCCCGGTCTGGTCCGGACCAATGCGGTTTCGCGCCTGTGCATCAATCCGTCCAAGACCGGAACGCCCCCTTTAAGCCACTACTCCTGCCCTCAGGCCTTTGCTTCTTCCGCGGTCACCGCGGGCAGGTTCCCGCCCGCGATTTCCGCGAAAGAAGCGACGCATCTGCTGCGGATTTACAATGACCCGGCGCCTACCACGCGAACCATCCGTACAGATAGGTGTAATTATCGTTCGAGACGCTGGTCGTTGATCCGTAGTACTTGGTGTATCCGCGGTACTGGAGTCCCAGCTTGGTGTTCTCCCAAGGCAGGTAATCCACTTCGGCGGTCCAGTAAGCCGTGTCCGGACTGTTTGCCGCACTGTTGGTCCACACGGGATAGAGGAGTGCGTCTGTGGACCCGCTCCAGTTGTCGTAGCCCAGTGCCACTTCGTACATGCGCTGGAAGTGCATCTCCGCATCGATACGGGCATCATTCAGATGATCGCTCGAATTGGTCGCCAAGGCGGTACCCGTGCCGTAATCCTGGCTCTCATGCAGATACTGCGCGTGCAGCCCCAGCAGATTGGCTCCGAGCGGCAGCTCGTACTGCGTATCGACGCCGACATCCGTATACTTGTTTTCGACTCCCGGGCTTTCCAGGAACTTGCTCTGCATCCCGAAGGTGCCGATCTCCCAATAGGCATTGTCAAACTGGTGCTGCCACGCCAGCCGCCAGTAGGGCGCAAGACCATTGATGGTGGCGCCGCTAGCGTATGTCGGTTCGACCAGCGTCCCCTGAACGGCGGAACGATAAAAAGAGAGCCCGGCATACCATTGGTTATTGAGCAGTGTATAGGCACCGAGACCGACGACGTTGGCGCCCAGACTGTCGAGCATGGAATCAGGCGGACCGCCGGAAGCCCCGTTGGCATAATGGTCATAGGGATGCTCAGCCGAGTGGATCCAGGGGAATCCCCAGGCCGGCGTGTCGTTCCATACGTCCTCGACGGACGGATTGTTGTTCAGCGTCACGCCGTAGATTTCATCCTGGCCGCCCATGGTGAAATGGTTGGCATAACGGACATCGGTGTTGTCCCACTGGAAGCTCGAACCTGCAGCCTTCTGCTCATAGGTGAGCTGCATGAACGTGCCCATGTGCGGCGAAATCTCGCCGGCGTAGAACAGGCTCAATTGACGCGGAAATTCGACGTTGTTGTTCTGTTTTCCTGGCGCTCGCTTTCCTTCGTTCGACATTCCGACCTGCAACATCACCGACAGCGGGGCGCCCGCATTGATCTTGAGTGCATTACCGCCGGCCGCTTCAATCTGCCGCAGACCCGTCAGCGTATACCCGTTCAGCTTGAACAGGCGCCCGAACGGCGTGAGCTCCGGGAAAATCGTGTGGCAAACTTCGCAGGCAAGACCCGTCTGGCGCGCGTAGCTCGGCACCGCGAGCGCCTCCGGCGAGGACAACGCCAGCAGGGCGAAAGCGCCCCCGCCGGCGAGGATCAAACTTCTGGACATGGATAACTTGGACATCGCTAACCCCCCTTGCTTCGTTGACAGAATCTGACCGACGACGTCGCACCCACTCCCTCACACGCGACGCACATCCCAAAATCCGGAAATTTTTAAGGCCATTCGCCGCATAATGCAGCCACTTTGCCGGCGACAATACATGACCGAAAAAGTTCAGGCTTTGACCCACGTCAAGATAGCCATGGGTATTTCACGGCAAATTCCGGGTATACACCGGTCTGCCCGGAATCGCTCGAAACACTTAAAATTAGACCAACCCGGAAGGTTGTACGCAGGCGCCTGTATTTCCGCTACGGTTAGTGGTGCCGTTCAGGTCAACGCTGCAAGCACAGGCGGACAGGCCGATACACGCATTCCAGCTTTCAGATCCCCCGGCAACCGCCGACACACTACATGCCGTGAACTCGATCGGGAATCCGGGAGCTGTTCATGCTGACAGCGATCACAAAACAGCCTGCGGAGACTTGCCGCCTTGTGCGGCCCCTCCCGGATAGTTACCTGGTCGGCTCGCAAGGACATTCCGGTACGATGCGCTAGCGACAGGCGCCGATACGCCGTCCGTGCACTTGCTCCGTTATGGACATCTGACCGCGACGCGGCACGTCGACACGCAACGCGATCGCACCTTCGTACCGGTCGCGTCCATAGGTCAGCCAGGCATGGCCGCTCGCTGCGGGGCGGCCCCGGCATTGCAGGTCCCAGCTGACGCGGCCACGGGATCGATGAGTATTCATGAACCGGCAAAGACTTGCCGGATTGACCTGGAGTATATCGCGCCCGTATCGTATGTCCCGGGTCGTAAAACACTGTGTGTGCGTGAATGGCTGTACGCCTGCACGCATGCCGGGAACGCTCAGGGTCACGACAATCTGCCACAAGCCCTGACGAATCATATTCGACGATGCCTGGGCCGCGACGCTTCCTGTTGCAGACAGAAAGAACACCAGAACCAGATTTGCCGTCTTCAGTAGTGCGGATCGCCGGCACGAAGAATATGGATCATCGGGTTCTATGTCGTTGCGCATTGACTGAGTCCTCGCTATTGCAGCCGTCCTGCCGCAGACGGCTTGATCTGCGGGCACGGACACTAGTCGTCAGAAGCGTTCCCGTCGCGACGCATTCCATCCGGCTTCGCCCGGGGTCGTAGCCCGACCGGCCCATATGCCCGCGCATGCGCTCGAGGTTGGCCGGATAGCTGCCCATACTGCGTACGGCGTACTGGACACTGAAAAGACAGCACCACCTAAATGAACGCGAAAAAAAGCCGAACACGATCCAGGAGGACTTTGCGGATGCCCCTGAACCCCCGACGCTCGCCGCCACAACCAGATAAAGGCCCCAGACGATCGCGACCAGGTTCATGCAGGAAACAAAGCTGAACAGCACGGCGATGGGCAGCATCGCAGACATTGTATGCATTGCAGCGACACGCCGTTTCGTAGTTCTCCTTTGGACCCATCACCAGCCAGATCAGATTAAGGCCTTCGCCAGGATGCAGCTTCCGATCACTGTGCCTAGGATAACCGCCACAAAGCCGGCAACAGCGATCATCAGGCCGGTACCGCCTCCGATGCGTGCAGGAAACCTCACGGCCACCCGCGGGCCATTCACGATACCCATGACCGCGACGAACACCATGGGCTCGAGAAATCCGCCAGCCCTGGACATGTCCCGGAAAAACGCGGCGGGCCGCGTCAGCACCTGCAGCGCCCGCTCCGGAATTGAAGCGAGGTCAATCTCGTTGTCGCGCACGAATCCTCCCTGCCAACGGGTGGCACCTGGACGCATGCCGCACTCAATCCACCCGGCAGCCGCCATGAATGGCGATGCTGCACAACGTCTGGTCGCCAGGCTCAGCGCCTCACGGATTTGTCAGAAGTCACCCCACAGAGCCGCGAAGACCGCAAGTGCGGCCGGCGCCGCAGTCTCCGTGCGCAGCGTCCTCGGGCCGAGTCTGACTCCGACGAAACCGGCATCTGCGGCGGCCTGCTTTTCCTCGGCGGTGAACCCCCCCTCCGGTCCAACCAGCAGCTGCACGGCTGCTTCAGGGCGTGCGAGCGAGCGTACCGAATCGGCCGCGTCCGGGGTCAGCATCCACCGTGCAGGCACGCATTGCGCACTTCGGATCCAGGTTGTTAGTGGCAGCGCCGCCGCCACCGGCGGCAGGCGATTGCGGCCACACTGTTCACAGGCCGCGATGACCACATCTTCCCAATGCTGCACCCGCTTTGCGGCGCGGTCGCCACTCAACTGCACGACACTGCGCATGCTGATGACGGGCACAATGCGGGT
>JAJYEK010000147.1 GCA_021785795.1 Pseudomonadota bacterium | reverse complement strand
CGCGTCCATCGCCGCGGACTCCAGGTGCGGCGAGAAACAACCAGCCGGGCTCGATCGTGCGACTGTCGCTGCTAATCCCGAGAATTTCCGGATCGGACAGCAACCTCAGGTCGGTCAGACCATCGATCAGCCGACTGAGGCGCATTGTCTTCACGGCCTGCCCTCTGCTGGGATGTCGGCACCCTGCGCGACAATGCGCACGAACCCACCTCCCGTTCCAGCCGCGGGCGCCTGAGCAACCCATCTCTGCGGATGCGGCAGGTTGTCTGGCGGGATATTGAGCAGACGCAGCGCCCCTGTCATGACTCTGCTGAAAACCGGCGCCGCCACCTCGCCCCCGTAGTACTCGCTGCTGCGCGGGTTATTCACCATGATGACCATCGCCAGACGTGGGTCACTGGCGGGTACGAAACCGGCAAACGACGCATAGTAGGAGTCCGGCCTATAGCCATCACGACCGAGCTTGTGCGCGGTTCCGGTCTTGCCCGCAACCAGGTAATTAGCCACAGCAGCTCCAGGCGCGGTGCCGCCGTTGCTGACAACCAGCTCGAGCATTGCACGCATTTCCCGCGCCGTCGTCTCGGACATGATGCGCCTGCCGACTACCGGCTGGTTCCGCCGCAGAATCGTTACCGGCATCATCATGCCGTCGTTGGCAATTCCGGCAAAGGCCTGTGCCAGCTGCATCACAGTGACCGAGATACCGTAACCGAAAGACATTGTTGCCTGCTCCGACGGCACCCACTGCTGGTAAGGCCTGACGAAGCCTGGCGCCTCTCCCGGCAGGCCGACGCCGGTGGGCTCGCCGAATCCGGCCAGACGAAACATATTCCACATGGTCCTGGGTTTGAGCGACAGCGCAATCTTTGTGGCCCCCACATTGCTAGATCTCTCTATGACCTGGGCAACTGAAATGGTGCCAGAGTCCTCGTCATCGCGTATCGTATAGCCTCCAACCCGAATACTGCCGGGTGAAGTATCGATCAGTGTCGTCGGCTGAATTTTTCGGGCGTCCAGGGCTGCCCCAATTGTGAACGGCTTTAGAACCGACCCCGGTTCATACTCATCCGTGACAGCACGATCTCGGACCAGACTGCTGACAATGCCGCTGCGGTTATTCGGATTGAAACTCGGCACGTTGACCACCGCCAGCACTTCGCCGGTACGGACGTTGACCACAACTGCGCTGGCCGCTCGCGCGTGATATTTTCTGATCGTCGCCATGAGCGCCCGGTAGGTGAGAAATTGAATGCGCCGATCGATGCTGAGAACGAGATTCCTGCCGGGCACCGGCAGCGAAATGCTTTCAACCGGCTGTACGATATTGCCGTACCGATCCTGCAATACGCGCTCCTTTCCAGGTATCGCGCGCAGCCAGTTGTTGTATTCCAGCTCTACTCCCTCTTGCCCCACGTCGTCGACGTTGGTGAAGCCGATCAGCTGGCCCGTGACCGGACCGGCCGGATAGTAGCGACGGTATTCGCGCTGCAGGGCAACGCCCGGGATATGGAGCGCCATGACACGCCTGGCGGTTTGCGGCGCAATCTCGCGTTCGATGTACATGAATTGCCGACCGGCATTCTGCCTGACTGCCTGAGCCAGCTCCGCCTCCGGAATTCCCAGCATCCGGGTGAGTGCCGGCCACATGTTGCGGGCCTGCGCCAGCTCCACCGGAACGGCCCACACCGAATCGACAGGCGTGCTGATCGCAAGCGGCTCGCCGTTGCGGTCAAGAATCATCCCGCGATGGGAATCGTCCTCGATGATACGCAGATGGGTGGCGTCGGCCTGGTTCTGCAGATAGCTTGCTTGCACAACCTGCAGGTAAAACGCCCGCACCGCCAACAGTCCGAATCCGGCAAGCATCGCCGACAGCACCAGCCAGTACCGCGCTCCGACTTTGCCTGTGGATGCGGAACTCAATGATGCCCCCCCTCAATGTCGACGATAACGACCTGATTGGGCCTCGGCATAGCCATTCCCAGCTGGGTACGGGCCAGCGCCTCGACACGCCGATGCTCGGACCACACCCCTTCCTCGAGCAGCAGCTTGCCGCGCTCCACAACCAAATTCTCGTGCGTATGGCGCAGCGCCTGCAGCTTCACGAAATCCATGCGGTTGCGCTGCCGCAGATCAACAACCGCCAGAGCGGACACCATTACCGCAGCGATCAGCACCATGAGGCGCTTATCCATGAAGCTTCTCGGCTACACGCATGACAGCGCTGCGTGCACGCGGATTTTCACGCAGCTCTTCGGCATCTGGCCGCTGCGGCTTGCCCACCGCTCTCAGCCGTGGCCTGAGCATCGCCGCGGGCACCGGTAGGTCCGGAGGGAAATGATCGCCGCGAGCTTCGGTGCGCACGAATGCCTTGACGATACGATCTTCAAGCGAATGGAAGCTGATTACCACCAAGCGGCCGCCCGGAGCGAGGGCCTGAACGGCCTGGGGCAGCACCGCGCGCAGTTCATCCAGCTCGTGGTTGACCTGCAGACGTATGGCCTGGAAGGTTCGTGTGGCAGGATCCTGCCCGGGTTCCCGTGTCGGCACTGCGGCGGCGACTATCTGCGCCAGACGCCCGGTGGTGGTGATCGGCTGGCGAACACGTTCGGCGCATATCGCGCGAGCGATGCGCCGGGCGAAGCGTTCTTCCCCGAAATCGCGGATCACACGCGATATCTCCGGTTCCGGGGCGCTGTCCAGCCATTGCGCCGCGGAAATTCCGCTGTCCGGATCCATACGCATGTCGAGCGGGCCGTCATGACGGAAACTGAACCCGCGACTCGGATCATCCAGCTGTGGCGAGGAAACCCCGAGATCCAGCAGGACACCATTGACCCTCCCGGTCCAGCGGCGATCGGCTATCGCTTGCCCCATCATCGAGTACTGCCCCCGTACCACCTCAAAACGCGCGTCGCCGCCGAACAACATGCGCGCAGCCGCTACCGCCTGCGGGTCGCGATCTAGCGCAAGCAGGTGACCCAGCGGACCCAGCCGCTCGAGTATTCCGCTTGCGTGACCGCCCCGGCCAAAAGTGCCGTCGACGTAGATCCCCTCGGAATACAGCCCGAGGGCCGCCAGCGCCTCTTGAAGCAAGACCGGGCGATGTGATCGCTCATCCACCTCTCCCACCTAAAGCGACAGCGATTCAAGTTCCGGCGGCAAGGCACCATCCGCAGCTCCAGCTGCCAGCCAATCCGTTCGCTGCGTATTCCAGGTCGTCGCATCCCAGATCTCGAACTTGTTACCCTGCCCGATCAACACGACGGATTTTTCCAGACTGGCAAACTCCCGCAATGGCGGCGGCAGGAGTATCCGGCCACTTCCGTCGAGTTCGCACTCGGTCGCATGACCGATCAACAGTCGCTGCAGCCGGCGCGCTGACTCGTTGTAGCTCGGCAACTTCACCAGCTTGCGTTCGATCTCTTCCCAATCGGGCAGCGGGTAAAGCAACAGGCAGCGATCACGGTCCACGGTCACGACCATTCGGCCATCGCAGTGGCGTTCCAGCGTCTCGCGATAGCGGGTAGGAACCGCCAGCCTGCCCTTGCTATCGAGACTAAGTTCGTTGAGGCCGCGCAGCATTTGTCGCCTTTTCCGTGATCATCCGATCGGCACCACAATTATCCACATTTACCCACAAATTCACACCCACTATAGATAAGCGCAAGAACTTCTGTCAAGAAAAATGCGTACGCAAGCATAGATTTCTTCGTTTACCGACAGGAGGTTACGCAAGGAAGGTCTTCCAATTGGTGGCAAAGTCAGGGAAAGCGGTGATTTCCCACCGCCAGGCGGCGCTAAGAGGTCTGAAAGAGGTAGAAATAAAAAACCGAAAATACAGAAAATTAGAAAAGGAACTTAAAGTAATGGTTGGAGTTGGCCGATAAGCCGGGTTCTGTCGTGGACAGCCATTCCTCTAGGGCACGCGTCGCCGCGTGTCTCAAGCAACCTACCCGGGAACGGTGCGGACCACACCATTGTTCCCCTATTTGGTCTTGCTCCAGGCGGGGTTTTCCGTGCCACGGGTGTTGCCACCCGCGCGGTGCGCTCTTACCGCACCATTTCACCCTTACCGGCATCGCCGGACAAGCCGGCAACGCTTAGGCGGTATATTTTCTGTGGCACTTTCCGTGGGCTTGCGCCCCCCAGGCGTTACCTGGCACCTTGTCCTGTGGAGCCCGGACTTTCCTCCGCAGTGGGTGCGGCGGCTGTCTGGCCAACTCCAGGCGCAGATTATACTCTGATCGGGACCATAAATCTGCGCTCGCCGGGCCTCATTTGCGGCTCGCCTTCCCGGGATCTGCGGATTCCACCAAGCTCAGTCCATGCGCGTAGAGCCGGTTCTTTTTTATCCCGGTAATCTGGGCAGTCAGCGTCGCGGCCTGCTTGAGCGGCAACGCTGACAGCAGGACCCGCAACATCCGGTCTGTTAGGGCATCAATCTGCTGGTCCGCCTCACGCGGAGCGCCGTGAATGAGGACAACCATTTCACCGCGTCGCTGGTTTGCATCGCTCCGGACCCGTTCGCTCAGTTCACCGAGGGTGGCACTGTGCACAGTCTCGAACTGCTTGGTAAGCTCCCGAGCAAGCACTCCGGCACGATCGCGACCGAAAATGTCAGCCATATCGCCAAGACTATCCATAATGCGGTGCGAGGACTCGTAAAAGATCAGAGTACGGGGGTCGGTACGCAGATCCTCGAACCTGGCGCGCCTTGCCGCGACCTTGGCTGGCGGGAACCCCTCGAAGCTGAAGCGGTCTGACGGTAGACCCGAGACTGACAACGCCACAATGGCAGCGCAGGGTCCCGGGACCGGGATCACTGGAATTCCTGCGGCGCGCGCAGCGCGCACCACATTGAATCCGGGGTCACTCACCAGGGGCGTGCCGGCATCGCTGACCAGGGCAACGTTTTGACCTTCACCCAGCTTGCGAAGCAGCTGATGCACCTGCTTGCGTTCATTGTGTTCGTGGACCGCCACCGCCGGCCGATCAATGCTGAAGTGGTGCAGCAGCGTGGCGCTGTGGCGGGTATCCTCGGCGGCGATCAGGTCCACCTGCGACAGCACCCGGACCGCCCGTTGCGACATATCCTCAAGATTTCCGATCGGCGTTGCCACCACGTACAGGGCTCCGGACTTGTTTGACACATGCGCCTCCACTTTAAGATACTGTCGTCACAGTTTATACGACATCCCCCAATGAATCCGATTTTCACCGCCCGTGTCCGGGCAGCAGTGTTCGGTCTTACCGGCCTAATGGCGCTCCAAGGATGCGTAACCCAGATTCCATTGCAGCCGGCCGCAATTCGGGTGACGACGGCAGATGCCGAACGGGCCGAGCGGGCCGGCGAATATGTCATTGCCGCACATGACTATGAGCATCTGGCACAGCGCGCAACACCACCTGAACGGCAACGCCTCCAGCTCCGCGCTGTCGACGCGCTCGTCAAGGCGGGGCAGGTACGCGAGGCACGAGGACAGATCGGCGCCGTAAACACTGCAGGTCTTGCCCCTTCCTTCCTGGCACGCAAACGCATTCTGGCGGCACGTGTCGCTTCCCTCGAAGGACGTCCCGAGCACTCCATTTTCCTGCTCGACCAGGCAGCGCGGATGCGCAACCTCAATCCGTCACTGCAGGCCGAAATCCTCCAAGACCGGGCGCGGGCGGATATCAAGGTCAACCGGCCGATCAACGCGGTTGATGACCTTATCGCGCGTGAACGGTTCATCGTGAGCAACAAGGCAATCACCGCGAATCAGCTGCAGCTATGGCACATTCTGCAGACCCTCAGCCCCTCCAATCTGAAGCAGGCACTCGGTGGCGCACGCAATCCTGTGCTAATAGGGTGGCTGCAGCTTGCGATCGCAGTTGCCGACAACTCCGGAGATCCCAACCAGCTCGCCGTAGCGGTCAAGGCCTGGCAAAAAACCCACCCCGACCATCCCGCAACCCGAAGTTTCATCATGTCGCTGGCGAACCCGGTACCGGGCATTATCGGACGGGTGAACCGGATTGCGCTGCTCCTGCCGCTGACATCGCAGTTTTCGAAGCAGGCAGATGCCGTTCGTGACGGCTTCATGGCCATGAACGCCGCAAATACAGATCCCGACAAGCCTACTGTAACGGTCTACGACACTGGCCCGGATCCCACCCAGATAACGAGGTACTATAATACGGCGGTGGCGAACGGCGCCCAACTGATAGTCGGTCCGCTAGGGCACGACGCCGTCAGGCAGCTGGTGAAATCCGGAGACCTGCGCGTTCCGACCCTACTGCTCAGCCGCACCCACCAGAAGACCGACCTGTCACATCAGGTATTTCAGTTCGGCCTGCCGCTCGAACAGGAGGCCCGGCAGGTGGCGGAGCGCGCTTACCTGGACGGCCACCGGCGCGCTGCAATTCTGTACCCTGACACTGACTGGGGACTGCGCATTGCCAACGGCTTCAGCAGCACCTGGCAGCGTCTTGGCGGCATTGTGCTGACGTCGGTGGCCTATCAACCAGGTCTTGGCGACTACGCACAGCCGGTGAAGGAGCTGCTAAACATCACCCAAAGCGAGGAGCGCGACCAAAGACTGCAAGATCTTCTAAAGATTAAGCTGAAATTTGATCCCAGACCGCGTCAGGACATCGATATGATTTTCCTCGAAGCCGATGCGCAGAATGGCCGGCTGATCAAGCCGCAGCTCAATTATTACCGGGCGATGCAGATACCGGTGTATGCCACGTCGCACATATTCACCGGACACATAGATCCCGCGCTCGACACTGATCTTGACGGAATCATATTTGGGGATATGCCGTGGATGCTCATCCATAGCGGCAGCATCAAGGCGCTGCGCGCCAAGCTCCAGAATGGCGACTGGAAATACGCACACACTGCGCTCGACAGACTTTATGCGCTCGGAGTCGACACCTATGCGGTCATTCCACAACTCGATCGGCTCAGCACCGAACCTGGGGTCCATTTCGACGGCGTGACTAGCAGCCTGAGCATCGGACCGCACGGACGCTTTCATCGGCAGCTTCTTTGGGCGCAGTTCCAGAAGGGCGTGCCCCAGCTCCTGGATACGTTCCTCAACTACCAGGGGCAATTCGCGCTTGACGATGGAGCCGGTATTGACACCCCATCCATCCCGGCCCGATGACATCATGACAGAAGCCGTCCGCAATCGGCGCGCCGTTGAGGCCAGCACTCCACGGGTCTGCGCTCATCTGCCGATGCGAACGCTTGCGGGACGAGGCACTTCATGAAGCAGCCTCGCAAAACCGCCGCGGCTGGACGGGCAACTGGCGATCCGGGAGCTAATGATGATCTGGGAGGTCGCGTCCGGGCGGCGTTCGCGCACAATATGGACACCGTGGAGCGCTGCCTCGAATCTCTGACGCCGCTGATTGTCTCGGCCGCCGAATTGATGGTCCGGGCCCTAGTGTCGGGATCCAAAATTCTCCTGTGCGGCAACGGGGGTTCCGCAACCTGCGCACAGCTTTTTTCATCGCACCTGCTGAACCGCTACACGCACGAGCGGCCGGGCCTGCCCGCCATTGCGCTATCCGCGGATAGCGCCGCAGTGACGGCGATCGCTAACGATCATCACTTTGCCGATGTGTTCGCACGCCAAGTCATGGCCCTGGGTCATGGCGGAGATGTCCTGGTTGCGTTTTCGACCACCGGAAACTCGCCGAACCTCACTCGCGCCGTCGAGGCGGCGCATTCCCGCGACATGCATTGCATTGCCCTGAATGGGCGGGACGGCGGCGAACTGTCGGCCGTGCTGGCCCGCGATGACATCAACATTATTGTCGCCGGCGAATCGACTGCCAGGATCCGGGAGGTGCACATTCTCGCAGTTCACTGTCTGAGTGAACTGATAGACTATCAGCTTCTGGGACAGGAGTAGACCCGATGATTCGCACTCGATCTCCGGACAGGCGGATTTCGTCAACCGCCCGGTGTATCCTATCGACGATCCTGCTTGCCGGCATCCTGCAGGGATGCGCGCCAGTGATTATTGCCGGCGCAGCCGCTGGCGCCGACGTGGCGCACGATCGGCGCACCCTGGGATCCATCGTCAACGATACGACCGTCGAGCTCAAGGCCAGCGGCATCCTCGACACCGACCCGCAACTGCGGGACAAAGTTCATGTCAGCGTGACTTCCGTCAACGGCGTCGTACTTCTGACCGGACAGGCCCCCACTCGGCGCCTTCGGGACCTGGTATTGGCAAAGATCAGGACCATTCCAAGCATTCGACGCCTCGTGGACCAAATCGAGGTAGCTCCTATAAGCACGTTGGCCGAGCGCGCCAAGGACACCTGGATCACCACAGAGGTCGAGGCCCATTTCGTCGCGACCAAGGGGCTCGATCCGACACGCATTAAGGTCGTCACGGCCAACGCGTCGGTGTACTTGATGGGTCTCGTAACACGGCAGGAAGCGGATCTTGCCGCCAATGCGGCTGCGAATGCCCGCGGCGTTGCGCGTGTGGTGGAGTTGTTCGAATACATCAACTGAAACGCGGAGCAGCACCTACCGCGATCGGGGCATCCGAATCCGGTCAATGAGCAGCCTTTCACCTCAATTCACGCAGGCGCTGCGTTCGCTCGTTGGCGAATCCAACGTGCTTTCTGATCCCGCGGATACCTGGGTGTACGGGTACGACAATTCCCGCAAGCACACCGCTCCGGACGCGGTCGCGTTCGCCACTACGCATGCCGAGGTGGCCGCCATCGTACGGCTGTGTTGCGAACACGGTGTCCCTCTGACCGCGCGCGGCCGGGGCACCGGCACCAGCGGCGGATCCATACCCTTGCGCGCCGGCGTGGTACTGTCACTCGAGCGCATGAACCGGATCGTAAGCGTCGACGCAGCCAATCGGGCGCTGACCGCGGAACCCGGTGCAACCAACCAGGCGGTTCAGGATGCGGCTCGCGCGAGCGGATTTTTCTGGGCTCCGGACCCGACCAGCGCAGCCTTCTGCACCATCGGAGGAAACATCGCCTTGAATGCCGGCGGTCCGCGCGCTGTGAAATACGGTGCCACGCGGGAGAACGTGCTGGGACTGCGTGCCGTCACTGGAGACGGCGCGGAGA
>JAJYEK010000146.1 GCA_021785795.1 Pseudomonadota bacterium | reverse complement strand
CGTTCGGGTCCCGAGGAGTGCGACGGCCATCGCGATGAGCCCGACCACGACCCAGGCGACCCGTCTGCTTCGAGTGAACCCCCAGGCCAGGCGGAAGACGACCGCACCGAGCAGAAATTCGATGATGAGGATCCTTGCCACCCTTCCTCCTCAACCGGACCTGTCTGCCTGCCGGAGGCGCTCAGCCGCACCATCGCGCGCCAGATGCCCGTCTGATGCGCATGCTCGTATTAGTCACCCTGGAAAGAGGCGAGTGCGTTCTGTTCTGGTTTCGCGCCGGCGCTGCCGTTGACCGCGAGGATTGCTCGCGCCTCGCAGCGGCCCGCATTCGAATCGTCACGGATCCCGATCGCGCAGACCCCCGTCCGGCAATGCCGGTGATCCGCATTAGGTTCGTTTGTCTTTCCCACATATCAGTCGCTCATCTTGCGCTCGAATCGAGCGCCGGGTTTGATTCAATCCCCATAGCCTGAGCGCCCACGGAGCGGTGTAGCTCAATCCATTTATAGCCGACCGGCCGCGGCCTGATCGGTCAGTTGCTACGAGCAGAAGCAGCGGTTAGCCACATGTTATGCCGGTACGGTGCATTCGCGAAGGACAGCGGGTACGGCTTGTCTCGCAACCCTCGACTATCCAGCGTTGGCTCTTCGCCAAGCGGCCGGCGGCATGCCGACCATGCGCCTGAACGCGCGGGAAAACGCCGCCTCTGAGTCGTAGCCAACATCAAGGGCTATGGTCGCGACGTTGCGATTCGATTCGCGCAGTAGCCGGGCCCCGAGTTGGATGCGCCAATTGGTGAGATACTGCATCGGCGCGTAGCCGACGAATTTTACAAACCGATCGTGGAGGGCGGAACGGGATAAGCCCACCTCGTGCGCCAACACGTCAACGCTCCACGGATGCTCCGGCCGCTCGTGGATGAGAGCCAACGCCTTGCCGACGAAGCGATCACGCAGGCCGGCTAGCCAGCCGGTGGCATCCTCGGGTAGTCCGTTCAGGTAGCGGCGAGCCGCATCCACGAACATCATCTCCGCGAGCCGCTCCAGCACAGCCTCCCCGCCAGGGCGCCTGTTGCTGGATTCTGCCACCGCCTGGCCGATCACCTGGGAGATCCACCCGCCTGTATTTGCGGCCGGCAGGTGCAGCAACCTGGGTAGGGCGGCGACGAGCGGGTTGAATGGCCGCAGGTCACAGCCCAGGAACCCACACACAGCGATGGTACTCGCGTCCTCGACGGGCAGCGGCGTACCTGGGTCAACGACACCATGGTGATAGGAGATGGGCATGGGCTTGGGCTCGTTGCGCGTGGAAAACACCCATTCGGCTGTCCTGCGAATCGGCTCAATGTGCGGCGCATTCGACAGCACGTGACGGTCGCCATGAGGAAAGATCACTATATCGCCGGCCATGAGCTTTACTGGCGCGTTCCCCAAAGCCACCGCCCAGCCGGTACCCTTAGCAATCATGTGGTATTCCATGACGTGTTCGCAGCCAGGCAGCACCGCCTCGGCGATTTCCCGAGCAGGCGGCGCCTCCGCGGACCACTGATCGCGACAGCTCACGTAATAGAACACTGCACCCCGCACACGCACAGTGCGCAAGAGGTCGGAAAGGGTGTCCCGGCCCATCAGGACGGATGGTTTCCGGAAAGGCTGTTCGGGATGCGCTGACCCTTGATCATGGGCCCTCCTCGATCACGTACACCTGATCAAGTCTGGCGGACGCCCGGTGAAGCGTCAATGTCGCCCTGCTGGAACAATAGGCTCGCCATCATGGCCACTGACACAGAAATTGCGAATCGACTGCATCGAGCGCGCAACGGCAATAGGCGGCTCGTAGTCAACCATTGCGAGGAGGATCTCCATGGACACAGAACCGAATACTTGCACGCATATTTCGACGGGCCAGATGCCGCCCTCAAACGTTGATCGCATGGACTTCACCGTCCTCAAGCAGCGCCAGCAGGCCACCTGGGCCAGTGGCGACTACGCCATCATCGGTACCACACTCCAGATCGTCGGCGAATTCCTGGCGGAGGCCGCCGACGTGCGCTCCGGCGAGCGCGTGCTGGATGTGGCTGCTGGAAACGGCAATGCCAGTCTCGCCGCTGCCCGCCGATTCGCCCATGTGATCTCGACTGACTATGTACCGCAGCTGCTCGAGCGGGGGGCGCAGCGTGCCCTGGCCGAAGGTCTGGACATCCACTTCCAGGTGGGGGACGCCGAGGCATTGCCTTTCGACGACTGTGTTTTCGACGTGGCGTTGTCGACCTTCGGCGTCATGTTCACGCCCGATCAAGGTCTGGCGGCCGGCGAGTTGCTGCGCGTGGTACGCAGCGGCGGTCGCATCGGCATGGCCAACTGGACGCCGGACGGCTTCATCGGCCAGCTTTTCCGGACCATCTCTGCCTACGTCCCGCCACCTGCCGGGGCACCGTCGCCCACGCTGTGGGGCACAGAGCCGCGGATTTTGGAGCTGTTCGGCGCGTCGGCGGACGAAATACGATGCACGCAACGTCACTTCAATTTCCGCTATCGATCCGCCGCCCACTGGATCGACGTTTTCCGCAAATTTTACGGACCCATGTTCAAGGCCTACGCGGCGCTTGATGCGGTGAGGCAGACGCGCCTCAGCGAGGACATCGCAGCGCTTCTGGAATGCTTGAACGTTGGCGGGACAGGCTCCCTGGTCGTTCCCGGCGAGTACCTGGAAGTGGTTATAACCAAAGGATAAAGGCAGCGAAGGACTCGGGCCCAAGAATACTCGCTCCACCGTGCGGTGTGTATTGAGGGCCGTGGTAGTCCGCTGTCTGTGGACGCATATCCGAATAGATCGACGATGATCCGAACGGCAGCAATACCGGGCATGTTCGCATTGTCCGGTTTTGGCGCCCGGCTCTTTTGCCAGAAGTCCTGCCGGATGAGGCGACAAACTGGCAGTCGCAATTTCCGCCGTAGTGGAAATCAAGATTGCGCAGTTGCCTCTACCTGCTCTAATCGGAAGCTTGACTAATTACAACCTCCCAGCCATGGCCGCATTGCACTTTGATGAGCTGGCGCATCCTGCTCAAGGTCTCCCTGCGCCAGTCCCCGGGTACGGCGATTCCTTTGTCAATCAGCTCCGATGCCGACTCACCCTCGGTCGAACTCGACTTCCTGATGATCTCTTCCTGACACTTACCGACCCTTCCGGATTTCGGGGCAAGCCTCTTCCTGCGGTCGCAGAGTGGGGGCTTCGCCGCGCCTTGCGGTTCAGATACCAAATCGCCGTGCATGCTCGGCATTCAAGCGCGGCCAACTGAGTTTCATGGCTTCGCTACCGACGACACGCCCGATGGGATCATCGTCAAGGAGCCGCTTGAGCGCATCGAGGCAGAGGTGCCAGCCGGCTGAACCCATCGATATGAAGCCGCGATCGATATTGTGCCGCAGCGTGAGACGCGTGCCGTCGCCAAGCGGCCCAAGTTCCCATCGAATATCATTGTCGCCCCATGGATTCCGTCTCGCGTATATGCCCTATCGTACATGCCCTAATTATGGTTCTCGCGACAGCCAGCGCAGCATCTTTGCGCGTGCGGCCGCGTCCGGCTGGAGGCCCCGCCCGGCCTGCAGGTCGTCACGGGCATGCTCGCGCTTGTCCGTCGCCGGAATTACGCAGGTGACCGCCGGGTGCGACAGGACGAACTTCAGCAGCAATTGCGCCCAGCTCGTGCATTCGAACTCGGATGCCCACGGCGGCAGCGGCCGGCTACGCAGCCTTTCCAGGAGCGCGCCCTCCTCGAACGGGCGGTTCACGAGGACCGCCACCTGCCGCTCTTGCGCGAGCGGAAGCAAGCGGCGTTCCGCCGCGGTCGAGGCAAGCGAATAATTAACCTGCAGAAAATCCACGTCTCCGGTCCGAATCGCGCGCTCGAGCTCCGGGTAGGCGCTTTCCGAATAGTGCGTGACGCCGACGTACCGCACCCGACCCTGTTCCTTCCAGGCGCGCAACGTCCGGAGGTGCACAGGCCAGTCGACAAGATTGTGGATCTGCATGAGATCGACGCAGGAGACGCGCAGCCGCCGCAGCGACTCCTCCATCTGGCGAACGCCCTGCTCGCGTCCTTCGACCCAGACCTTGGTGGCCAGGAACAGGCGTCCGCCCAGACCAAGCTCGCAAACGAGGTCGCCGACTACGGATTCCGACGATCCGTACATGGGCGAGGAATCCACCACCCGCGCGCCCGCCTGCGCGAACTCGCTCAGCACCGCCCGCGGCCCTGCCCGCCGTGCCGTGTCCGCGCCCACATCAAACGTGCGCCACGTACCCAGCCCGACCGCCGGCAGCAATTCGCCGGTTCGCGGGACGGTCCGTACCGTCAGCTTGGCGGATTCCGTTGCCATCCGCACCACCCTGCCCCCTTCCCCGTACCCGCGGCCGCGACTGCTCGCCCGCGACCGGGCTTGTCCCAATGCCCGCCTCCCGGTCCTGCAACCCGGGTCACCCGGCTGCACCGGGCGCCAGGCCGGAGTATATACCTGCTGCCGGCCTGGGAAAGGATTGCCACCGGCCAGGCGGGTTACATCAAAGACGCCACAGCAACAGGAGGACGGAATGCTCGGCCCGGTCGCAAAATGCCTCCGTCAGCGGCGCTGTTCGACGAGACGTGCCTCCAGCATCGCGTCCATGGCAGCAAGCAGGGTGCTGCCGATCAGGCCAGCGTGAACATGGTAGACATGCATCACGCAAGGCACCGGTTCGTGCAGGGCGCGTCCGGCCGGGGTGAATTCGGCCCACTCGATCAGCGGCAGCTCGCTGGCGCCGTGCAGGCACAACCACGATCGGTCCTCCAGGAACAGGTCGATGCCGCGCGGCAGCTCCAGTTGCAGCGGATTCGCCAAACGCCGCAACGCAAGCCGTACGCGGTTGTAACGGACCGCTTCCACCGACTGCGGCAGGCTGCGCAGAGGTGGAATGTCCCGCAGGCGGATCGCCATGTCACTTTGCCGCGGCGTCCGGCTCCTGTTCGTCGGGCACACCCTCTTTGAATACCCTGCTTGCCACAATGTCGTCCGGTTCCAGCAACATCAGATCCCTCTTGGTCAGGCGCTGGCCGGCACGGGCAAAGAGCCGGTTTGCCTGGCGCAGCCGGGCACGGTCCAAGGCGTTGCGGATCGATCGCGCGTTGGCAAAGTGCGGCATTTTCATGCGCCGCTCGATGTAGTCGCGGAATGCCTTGTCCGCCTCCGGACTGAAACGGTACTGCACCTGCGCAAGCATGAGCAGGGCAATGCCCATGAGCTCTTCGGAGCTGTAATCCGGAAAATCCAGATGATGCGCGATGCGCGAGCGCATTCCTGGATTGCTCAGAAAGAAGCGATCCATCTTGTCCTTGTATCCGGCCAGGATTACCACAAGATCGTCGCGGTTGTTTTCCATGACCTGCAGCAGGATCTCTATCGCCTCCTGCCCATAATCGCGCTCGTTCTCCGGCCGGTACAGGTAGTAGGCCTCGTCAATGAACAGCACCCCGCCCATGGCGCGCTTGAGCACTTCCTTGGTCTTGGGCGCAGTGTGGCCGATGTACTGGCCGACCAAGTCGTCGCGTGTAACCGCCACGAGGTGGCCCTGCCGTACATAGCCCAGCCTGTGGAGAATCTCGGCCATGCGCAACGCCACCGTGGTCTTGCCCGTGCCCGGGTTCCCGGTGAAGGACATGTGCAGCGTCGGCGTCTCTGTAATCAATCCGAGCTGGCGGCGCAGGCGGTCCACAAGCAATAGCGCGGCGATCTCGCGGATGCGCGTCTTGACCGGCTTGAGCCCCACGAGATCGCGGTCGAGCTTGTCGAGGACCTCTTGCACCTGAGAATCCCGGAACGCCGCCTCGAGGTCCACCGGGGTATCGTCCGGCACTGGATGCGCCGCCGCCTCTGCGGGTTGCACTGCGATTTTCTTTTCGATTGCTTCAGACATGTCTCGCGTTCTCCGCTTCCTGACTCCAGCACCATCGGGCTCCGGGCGCCGCGCCTCACAGCGCCAGGGCTTGCCGCCGGCTTCCCGAAAGCGGCCGTTCGCGCTGCGGTGGCGCCCCGTCGCAACCTCTGCGACAGCACGGCGCGGCGCGAACGGCTTTCCTGGATCAACCGTCAGCGATAGCGCTCTCCCTCCGGCAGGTCGGTCGCATACGGCTGGATGGTGTAATGGATGTGGCGCCCCTCGGCCTCCTGGCGGATCAGACGGAACCCGGGCTCGTTCTTCGGTCGGTTTACGATGAACGAAAGCTTCACGCTCTCCGTACCGCGGGTGCTGTCGAAGGCGGTGAGCCGGACGTAGTGATTCGGGTAGGCCTTGCGGCACTGATTGACTTCATACAGTATGCCGGCCGCATCCTTGATGTCGAACATCGGTATTCCCCACATGTCCCAGTAGGTGTTGCGCGGATGCGGATCGTCAGTGAACTCGACGTTGAGAGCCCAGCCGTTCTTCAGGCAATACTGGATCTGCTTGGTGATTTGCTCGTCAGTCAAGTCCGGAAGGAACGAAAACGTTCCCTGTGTCATGCGGCTTCCGTGATTGGTCATCATGGCATTGGTTCCTCGCGGTTAGAGAGAGGTGGTCGCCGTGGGCACAAAGTCGGCGGTGTCGGTAGATTCGTAATTGAAGGTGATGTCCTTCCACGTATCGAGCGCTGCCTTGAGCGGGGAACACCACTTTGCCGCCTGCTCCAGGATCTGCGGACCCTCTTTGAGATAGTCCCGGCCTTCATTGCGCGCCTGGATCATCGTTTCGAGTGCCACGCGGTTCGCCGTTGCGCCCGCCTGGATGCCCATGGGGTGGCCGATGGTGCCGCCGCCGAACTGCAGGATCACATCCTCGCCCAGATAATGAATGAGCTGGTGCATCTGACCGGCATGGATGCCGCCGGAGGCGACCGGCATCACCTTGTTGAGGGACGCCCAATCCTGGTCGAAGAACAGGCCGTTCTCGAAGCTGGTCGGGGTATGTGTATCGCGCAGCGTGTCGTAGAAGCCCTTGATCATCAGCGGATCGCCTTCGAGCTTGCCGACCACGGTGCCGGCATGAATATGGTCTACGCCCGCCATGCGCATCCACTTGCAGATCACGCGGAAATTCATGCCGTGATTCTTCTGCCGCGAATAGGTCGAGTTGCCTGCGCGATGCAGGTGCAGGATCATGTCGTTCTTGCGCGCCCACTTGGCCATGGACTGTATGGCGGTATATCCGATCACCAGGTCTATCATGACGATGACCGAACCGAGGTTCTTCGCGAATTCCGCACGCTCGATCATTTCGTCCATGGTTCCGGCCGTGACGTTCAGGTAATGGCCCTTAACCTCTCCGGTCGCGGCAGCCGCGCGATTCACCCCCTCCATGCAGTAGAGGAACCGGTCACGCCAGTGCATGAACGGCTGCGAGTTGATGTTTTCGTCGTCCTTCACAAAGTCGAGACCGCCCTTGAGCGCTTCAAAGACGACACGCCCGTAATTGCGTCCCGACAGCCCGAGTTTGGGCTTGGTGGTCGCACCGAGCAGCGGCCGTCCGAACTTGTCGAGCCGCTCGCGCTCAACAATGACTCCGGTCGCCGGCCCCTGGAAGGTCTTCAGGTAGGCAACGGGCAGCCGCATGTCCTCGAGGCGAAGTGCCTTGATCGCCTTGAATCCGAACACGTTGCCGATGATCGACGCGGTGAGGTTTGCGATGGAACCGGGCTCGAACAGGTCGAGGTCATAGGCGATATAGGCGAAGTACTGCTGCTCGGTCTTGGTTCCGGGACCGGTATTGGGAACCGGATCAACCCGATAGGCCTTGGCGCGATACAGTTCGCAGGCCGTCAACCGGTCGGTCCACACCACCGTCCACGTGGCCGTGGAGGACTCCCCGGCGACCGCTGCGGCAGCCTCCTCGGCGTCCACTCCGCTCTGCGGCGTAATACGAAACAGCGCGATCACGTCGGTGTCCTTGGGCTGGTAATTGGGTTCCCAGTAACCCATCTTTTTGTATGGTATTACACCCGCTTTATAGCGGTCCTTGGCGTTGGTGATCGTTTCCGACTTTCCCATCTTGCCCTCCTGCTTGACGTTGAATGAATGTTTGAAATTTAGGTTTCCGGATGTCCCTGCCGACCGGATTTGCAACATCCTCGTTAAAATCACCCATAAACAACAGTCAATTTTTCTTATTTTTATGATAGATTTCTGTCTATGCATCATTTAACTTTCCGGCAACTCGAGGTATTCGAGGCGATTGCCCGCCACGGAAGCTTCACGCGTGCCGCCGAAGAGTTGTTCCTGACCCAGCCGACCGCGTCCATGCAAATCAAGCGCCTGAGCGAAACGATCGGCCTGCCGCTGTTCGAGCAGGTCGGCAAGCGCATCCACCTCACCGACGCCGGGCGGGAGCTCCACGCCATGTGTCGCGAGATTTTCGAGAGGCTGGACCGGTTTGAGATGACAGCAGCCGACATGAAGGGACTGAAGAAGGGCCGGCTGCGGCTCGCAGTGGTCACCACCGCGAAGTATTTCGCGCCGCGCCTGGTCGGGCCCTTCTATCACCGCTATCCCGGCATCGAGGTAGCTCTGAAGGTGACCAACCGCGAACGTATCCTGGAACGGCTGGCGGACAACAGTGACGACCTGTGCATTCTGGGCCAGCCACCCGAGGAGATCGACGCGGAATATCAGCCGTTTCTGGAGAATCCCTTGGTGATTCTGGCCCCGGCCGATCATCCGCTCGCCGGGCGCAGAAGGATCCCTCTGGCGCGCATTGCCGAGGAGCCATTCCTCATGCGCGAGCCGGGCTCAGGTACCCGCATGGCGCTGGAACGTCTGTTCCAGCAACACCGCCTGAAGATCCGGGTACGCATGGAGCTCGGCAGCAACGAGGCGATCAAGCAGGCTATACTGGGCGGACTGGGAATCTCGGTGCTGTCGCACCACACCCTGGCGCTCGACGGCACGGCCGGCCCGTTCGCGATCCTCGACGCACAAGACTTTCCGATCCAACGCCACTGGTACGTCGCCTATCCGCGCGGCAAGCAGCTGTCGGTCGTGGCGCGGGCATTTCTGGACTATCTGCTCGAGGCCAAACGGCATTTCGCGT
>JAJYEK010000145.1 GCA_021785795.1 Pseudomonadota bacterium | reverse complement strand
TTGGAAGCGGTCAACGAGCAGCTGGCGCGATTGAAGACGCTCGATCAGGAGATTCGATCGATCGAACAACGCATCAAGCGCTGGCAGCAACAAAGCGAGAGCGCCAGCGCAATTGCCGACATCCCGGGTATCGGCCTGCTCACCTCGACGGCATTGGTCGCCACGATGGGTGATCCAGGGACTTTCAAGTCGGGTCGCGAATTCGCGGCTTTTCTCGGGCTCGTGCCCCGTCAGCGGGGTACCGGCGGCCATCTCGAGCTCGGCCACATCAGTAAACGCGGTGATATCTATCTGCGGGGGCTGCTGATCCATGGCGCGCGGTCGGTGCTGATCAACGTCAAGGAGCCAGGCGCCTGGGTCGAGGGCATCACGAGGCGGCAGCCGCACAACGTGGCGGTCGTCGCGTTGGCCAACAAGATCGCGCGAACCGCCTGGGCGATGCTCTCGCACGGGTGGACGTATCAGCGAGACTATGTCAGCGCACGACCAGTACAGGTGGTCAATCCAATTTGAACGAAGAAAACCGTCAAACGGTTGCGGAGGTCGATGAATAGAGGATGGCACAACAGGTCGGACCGCGAGAACGCAAACCTGGGCTTCGCTCTGCGCTTTAAAGCGCGCCACGGAGATGAGGACGTTCTCGGCGAATTCCATCAGGGCCCGCAGGCGAGTGATTCGGCCTGCACGACAAGGCCGGATATAAGACTGCAGCCGATATCCTGTTGAACATCACACTGGCATCACCTTGCAAACTGGGGGGCGTTCATATAAGCGAAGCGCGGGCGCGTAGTCCGCGGCAGGCGTAGGGTCCGGGCGGGTGGCTCGTAAGGCCACCTGCAAGGACGTCCGAGACGCCGTTGAGCCATTGCGTATCGAGCGTCTGGCACGCATCGGAAATGCGTGCCGCTCGATGGAGAGGCGCGGCCGCGGCGTGCCGCAGCAGGTGCGCAGGCACAACGGGTGCGCCGAGACCGAGTGCGCGAGTGCGACTTGGATGTCCAGTCCCGCATCGCGAGGGCCGGCGCACAATCGTTGATTGAATGCGCGTAGTTTTACTGCAGCATTCGATCAACGCTGTGCTCACGACGTCGGCTAGAATCGACCCAGGACCACGCGGCGACGTTCTACCACTGAGAGAGCGAGATCGGTCCGAACGCTATAACGCGCTGTATCGCAATGAGTTTGCAGCGAGGCAAGTAGAGTGAAACAGGGTGAAGGTGATATGGGTTTACCACAGATCAGGGCCGCATCAGTGGTAACCGTATGCGTGGTAACTCAAAGAAACATACGCAGGAACAGCAGGTTGGGCATGGTGGTAAAAGCGGTTTTCGGATCGGTCGCGGTATCTGTGGTAAGACCGATAGGAATCGGAAGGGTTTACCACTATAGCGGCCTTTTTACCACTGATAGACATCCGGATCGCGCGGCAATCCGAACGCATTGATGAAACAGGGAAAAAGCGGGCCGGAGGCAGGCGCCGGCCACCAACCACGGCGTGAGGGTTTGCCACCATGCATGGTGGCAACCCGATTTTTCGAACGCGGAAGTGTCATCAGTGGCAAGACCTTCAGGAGAATCTGGCCCTGATCGTCAAAAATGGAATGACGATCAATAGGGTAGCGCGACTGTGGTCATAGTGGTAAGCAGGGCCTAGAGACAACCGCGGGGACGGATGTTGGTAAGCCCCAATGGGGGTCGCGCGGCGCTATCTGTGGGCAGGGGGTGGGATTTGCCACAGTGAATAGAACCTTTGGCAAACTCCACCCAGAAAAATCAGGGCACAAAAATGAACAACGAGAGCGCAACCATGACGATAAATGAGACGTTGGCCGAGCACATCCTCACCCGGACCGAGCAGGAAATGAACAGGCTGCAAGAGGAAGCCATGGCCATCGTCGACCGGTATTGGGAGTGGCGGACGAAAGAGAACCAGTCCCGCAAAGCCACGGAACAGAGTCGCTTGGCGCTCAGGGTGCATAAACGGGACGGGGGCGCATTTCAAGTGGAGTGGTACGCCTATGAATTGCGCCGGACGAAGAAGGGGGAAGCCAAACAACGCTACATCAGTATCAAGAAAGGATCTGGGCTTCGGTACCCGAAGCCGACCCTGGCCCAATACGCGAGGGATTGGGAGATCGACCACGTCTGCGCGATCGATGCCAAGCTCGCCAAGGTACGCCGGGATGTGCGCAATCTCGGGCGGGTACGGTTCGCCATCCGCCTCTACGCCCAACCCGATGGCCTGGGGCACGCCACCCCGGACCGGGCCTAGCAGCCTGTCGGACTTTCCCTCCGCCATCGGGTAAAATCGAGCCAACGCCACGCTATCGGAGACACGGATGAGCCGCTTCATGTACGCGCCCCTCGAAGAAAAGCCTCTCGCGCATCGTTACCGCGATGCACGAGACTATCGACCGGCGGTGGCTGTGGCTGACAGACGAGGCAATGGTGCAACGCATCAATCGGCAGCTCGCTGGCTGGGCCAACTACTTCTGTCTGGGTCCGGTCAGCAAGTCATATGAAGCGATTGACGCCTACACTGTGACTCGGCTGCGCAAGTGGCTGTGCTGGAAGCACAAGGTGCGAACCAGTGGGCGAAGCCGCTTCACTCATGCCTACCTCTATGAGCAGTTGAGGCTGGTACATCTGAGGCGGCGCACCCGCGACCTGCCGTGGAATCGCCTGATGTCTTGTCCGAGAGCGTAGTGCGGGAAATCCGCCTGCTGCGTTCGATGAGCGGGATGTGGAAACGGAACTATGGCAAGGTTACTTGGGCACCGCCAGACGAAAGGGGCGGCAACAGACAAACCGACCCTACGGTCACCGCGCCACATCTCGACTCTACTAAAGTCCCTGAACAATTGTTCATTCGGCATGTCATAAAGGCAACGTTACCAACAGGAGAACAAGAATGCGCGGTCACGTTGATCCCCAGAGCGGCCTGTTCAGTTATTTCTCGATCGAGGAACGCATCCCAGCCGAGCATCCGCTGCGGGCCATCAAGGCGCAGGCCGACAGCGTGCTGGCTGGGATGAATTCGTCGTTCGATGCCATGTACGCCGAGGGTGGACGCCCGTCGATCGCGCCGGAGCGGCTGTTGAAGGCGAGCCTCCTGATTGCGCTCTACTCGGTCCGGTCTGAACGCCTGTTCTGCGAGATGCTCGATTACAACATGCTGTTTCGCTGGTTTCTCGACATGGACCTTGAGTCCAAAGCCTTCGACCACTCGACGTTCTCGCTCAACCGCGCGCGGCTGATCGAACACGATATCGCCAGGACGTTCTTTGCCGGCATCATCGCGCAGGCCCGGGCCGAGCGGCTGCTCTCGGATGAGCACTTCACGGTCGATGGCACCCTGATCGAGGCCTGGGCGTCGTTCAAGAGTTTCAAACGAAAAGATGGCAAGCCGCCGAGCGCGGGTGGCGACGGCACCGGCATGGTCGACTTCCGGGGCGAGCGGCGAGGCAACGCCACCCACGAATCCAGCACTGACCCCGAGGCCAAGCTCATGCGCAAGGGCAACGGCCAGCCGGCGAAGCTCTCTTATGGGGCGCACGCCCTGATGGAAAACCGCCACGGCCTGCTCGTCGATCTCGCCATTACCGACGCCACCCTGGCGGAGCCTCGCGCGGCCGCCTGCCTAGTGGACCGCCGGCGTCGGGCGCGGCAACAGATGAATACGCTCGGTGCCGACAAGGGCTATCACACCAAGGCCTTCGTCGAGCTGCTGCGGCAACGGCGCATCGTACCGCACGTCGCACGGATCGAAGGCCGCCTGACACCGGGCCTTGACGCCCGCACCACGCGGCATGCGGGCTACGCCGTGAGCCAGAGGAAACGCAAGCGCATCGAGGAGATCTTCGGCTGGATGAAGACCGTGGGCGGGTTGCGCAAGACCCGTTTCGTCGGGCAGGCCAAGACCCAGTTCGCCGCTTACCTGGTCGGCGCCGCCTACAATCTCCTGCGAATCGCGCGACTGCAACCCGTCCCGACAGGATGAGTCTGTCTGAACTGGGCACAATGAGGCCGATTCAACCATAAACCGATACCAACAAGCCGATACCGGACCCGCTTCGAGGGCCCGATGCCCGTGGACACGCGTGGGAATTGGCGTTATGCGGCATTTATCAACGCCCTGCTAGCTCCGTCCGTGCCGTGTGCGTCATCTTGGTACCCATGTTCCCCTCCCCAAGTGATGGAGGGGGATATGGTACCGTTCAAGCCGCCGGTCACATTTCACGTGAGGCAACCACCCCGGCCAGTAACATTTTTAGTGAGGCAATGCGAGGGCTAAGCGCTCATGCCGGCTCTTTGCTGTCACTTCGTGCCATCATCTGGAGCCCGCCGATCAGTCCCTCGACCCGGCTTCTGACTTCATCGCGCGTGGCGCGGAACTTGGCCATGATTTCCTCTTCCGTGCCGGTGGCTTTCGCGGGGTCTTCCAGTGGCCAGTGTTTTTTCTGCACGCCGGGCGGCAGCACCGGGCAGTGCTCATCGGCGTGACCGCAGACCGTCACCACGAGGTCGGCCCACGCCAGCATTTGCGGTGTCACGCGCGTGGATTCCTGGTGCGAGATGTCGACTCCGGCCTCGCGCATGACCGCGATGGCGCGCGGGTTCTTGCCGTGCGCGTCGATTCCGGCGGATTGCGCCTCGAGCCAGTTGCTCCCCAGATGATTGGCCCAGCCTTCGGCCATTTGCGAACGGCAGGAATTGCCGGTGCAGAGGAACAGGATTCTTGTCTTGCGTTTGTACATGTTGTTTTTCCGTTGGAATGAATCATATCTATCTCAAGTGCAGATCCGGTCCGCGATGCAGGTGAACCGGTTTCCCGACGGGCCGAGTTCGGCTGCGGGCAGAATACCAGTGCAAAGCCGCCGCCGGACGCGCGAAAATTGGTCATCTGGCCCTGGTACAACCGCGCGGCGAGCAGCTGAACTTCGCAGTCGTAGCCCTATGCGCGGACGTCGAGCTTGAGCGCCGTGTCCGGTTCCTCGGAGCCGGCCGCCACGTCGGTCGCCCGTGCCATCGATATTCCTGACAAGATCGTCATCTATCGCTCCCGCCGGCGCGGCGGATCGCGCCGGCAAGCTCGGTGCCGGCGGCGAGGGTGTTGTACACGGTGCCATACTTCATCACGTTCTGATGCAGCAGCTCCAGGCGCCGGTCGCTTTCATCGGTGTCCACGGTGAGGGTGTACTCGATGCGCGCCATTTTGGGCGGGGTGTCCTGGCGCAGGCCGCGCAACACCACCTCCACGCCGCGCAACTGAAAATGCAGCATCGGCGTCACGCGCTCGATGCCCTTGATCATGCAGCCGGCGAGCGCTGCCAGCAGCAGCTCCGCCGGATTAAACGCGTCCACGCGCCCCTCGACGTCCGTATCCAGGGTGATTTGCGCCTCCTTGCAGTAGGCGAGGCTGCCGTGCGCGTCCAGGCGTTCCGCGCTCACGCCGTATTCGAGCATGGCCTAAGCGCCCTTCGCGGCAGGCGCGGCGCTGAATCCGGCCTGCGTCAGAGCGGCTACCACCGCCGCCGGGTCGGCTTCGCCCTCGACATGCGCGAGCCCCTTGGCGAGGTCGATACGCGCCTGGGTGACGTCAGCGACGGACCGGATGGCTTTCAGCGCCTTGACGATGCTGTTGCCGCAGCATACTCCGCCAATATGAAAGGCATGTTTCATCGCGCGTTCTCCTGATCGGTCAGATCGTTCATGCGGCGCGCAGCAAAGCCCGCAAACGCTCCACGCCTACCGGCGGCGCGGCCTGCCAGGGTACGAGGGCGGCACGGCGCGCAAGACGCGTCGAAACCTCCTCAATCCACGGCTGCTCGAGCGCGCGGCGGCTGGCGATGACCGGATCACGCGAGCCGGTCGGGGCGAAGCTCTGGTTGACGATCCAGGCGAACGGCGCGATGCCGGCACGCTCGAGATCGGCCTGCAGCACTTCAGCCTCGTGCACCGGCGTCGCCTCGGGAAGTGTTACGATGAGCACGCGTGTGAACGCCGGATCGCGCAGCCGCGGCAGCAGGGCGCGCACCGCTTCCGGCACTTCGCCGCCGGCCCCGCGGTCGACCTCGCGATGATAAGCCTCGGTGGCATCGAGCAGCAGCAGCGTGTGACCGGTGGGTGCGGTGTCAAGCACCACGAAGCCATTCCGCCCGCGTTCCACCTCTTGCGCGAACGCCCGAAACACCGCGATCTCCTCGGTGCAGGGCGAGCGCAAGTCCTCCTCGAGCAGCGCCAGTCCTTGCCCATCAAGACCGTTGGCGCGCGCGGCATCGAGCACTTCGCGCGCATAAGCGGCGGTCTCGGCGCGCGGATCGATGCGATTTACGGTCAGACCCGGGGGCGCCTCGGCGAGCGTGGCCTGAACGTGCGCCGCCGGATCGGTGGTGCTGAGGTGCACGCGCTGACCGCGCGCAACCAGCGCTACTGCGATCGCGGCAGCCAAGGTGGTCTTGCCGACGCCGCCCTTGCCCATGGTCATCACCACGCCGCCGCCTGCGGCTGCGATTTCGTCGATGAGGCATGCGAAGGACGGCAGTGCCGGTATGGGGGCGGACGGGGTCGGTATGGTCCCGGCGGAGGCGGGATCGAGGACCGCGCGCAGGCCCGCAAGCCCGGTCGCGGACACGGGCAGCAGCGGAATCTCCGTGCGCGGCAGCCGCGCGACGGCTTCGGGCATGGCGGCGAGGGCCTGCGCGCCACGCGCCTCGAGTGCGGCAGCCACGGCGTCATCGCCCAACGTGGCGTGGAACAGGCCGTTCAGCACCAGGTGCTGCTCGGCGATTCCCAGCGCGGTGAGCTCCGCCCGGGCGCGTTCGGCCTCGATGAGGCTCGAGACTTCCGGCCGTGCGACCAGCACCACGCGCGTGCGGTCGCCGTCCTGCAGGTTCGCGAGCGTCGCCGCGTAAAGCGCCTGCTGCGACTTGAGCCCGGCGAGCGGACCGAGACAGGAGGTGCCGCCCATGTTGGTCTCGATGAACGTGTGCCACGCCGCCGGCAGCTGCAGCAACCGCAGCGTGTGGCCCGTAGGCGCGGTGTCGAACAATACATGGTCGTAGACCGCCGTCGCGGCGGCGTCGCCGAGCAGGCGCGAGAACTCGTCGAACGCCGCGATCTCGACGGTGCAGGCGCCCGAGAGCTGTTCCTCGATGCTGCGCACCGCCGAGGTCGGCAGCACGCCGCGATAGGGTCCGACCACACGCTCGCGGTAAGCCCGCGCGGCCGCCTCCGGATCGATGTTGAGCGCCTCGAGCCCGGGCGCGTCTGGCACCAGGGTCGGTTGCGCGCCGAGTCGCACGCCGAGCACTTCATCGAGGTTGGAGGCAGGGTCGGTGCTGACGAGCAGCACCCGCCGGCCGCGTTCGGCGAGCGCGAGTGCCGCGGCGCAGGCGGTCGTCGTCTTGCCCACGCCGCCCTTTCCGGTGAAAAAAAAGTAGCGTGTCGGCTGGTCGAGAAATTTCATCGCGTTCTCCTCAGCAGCACTTCGATGCGCCGCTTTTGACCAGGGCGCTGTCGGCATTGGGGCCACAGCAACCGCCACCTTTCGGGTTGTCGGCAGCGCTCACCCTGGGCGTGGCGTCGGCGTTCACGGGCGCGCCGAGGAAGCGCTCGGCGAGCGCCAGCATGTTGTTCGCGGGTGACTCCTTCACCTTCTGCGCCGTGCGTACCGCCGCGAGCATGTCGTCATTGGACACGCCGAGCTTGCGCGCCTGGTCGTAATGATGCTTGAAGCACGACTCGCAGTTCGCGGCGATGGCCGCGCCAAGCGCGACCAGTTGTTCAACGGCTGGCGTGTATAGCACTTGGGTGTTCTTGGCATTACCCACGCCGGTCCAGTGCGCGAGTGTCTCGCGCGCGGGATAAACCGCATGGCTGACTTCCTTGCCGTTGACGAAAATCAGCGGCAATGCCGCCTCGCCGCCGTCGAGCGCCCGGCGCACGGCCTCGCGTTCCGCGAACGCACCCGGCTCCTGGCCGAGGTTATAGCGGCGGATCTCCACGCCCTGGCCCTTGAGCCAGTCGAGATCGGCCGCGAAGCGTGCGAGCTTGGGGTCCACGCTCGGGCCGCACACGCCGGTCGAGCAGCACATGGCGGGATCGAATACTTCGAGAGTTACGTTCATGATTGTGTCTCCTGTGCCTGTTGAATCTATGGGTACAGCCCGCCTTCGATCTTCTTCTTGTCCGGCACGCCGCCGGGGTGCGCAACGGTTCCGTCGATCACCACGCCCGGGGGTGGACATTATCCTCAAAGCCAGGATGCCGGCGGCGTTGGCGGTGTCTGTTTGTGGCTGTTTCATGTGCCGTCTTCCGGTTTTGGGTATGGACGACCCGGCTGGCATGTGCTCAAACACGGAATGCCCCGGTGAGCTCGTCGTCGAGCCGGATGGCGTCGGTCGTCAGGCACAGCACCGGATCGGCGGCCGTGTCGGTGCGCCACGAAGCCGCTTGCGATCCTGCGCGAACGGTTTCGCCGCGGCGTTGGCCTTGGCGGCGGTATCCAGGATCTCGCACGCCCACGTCGGCAAATCCGGGTGGATGCGATAGTGGATCCACAGTCCTTCGCGCCGGTCGTTGACGATGCCGCTCTGGCGCAGCGTCGCCAGATGGCGCGAAATCTTGGGCTGCGGCTCGCCGAGCGCGTGCGTCAGCTCGCACACGCACAGCTCGCCTTCGGACACCAGCAGCAACAGGCAACGCAACCGTATCGGATCGGCCAGGGCCGCGAAGAATTCATCGGCGGTAATCATGACCGTAATATATGGATAGCCGTATATATTGTCAAGCGCATATATAACGGCTTCGTTTTCGACCCTATACCAGCAGAGGTGACATGCATTACCCGATCCGCGTCTTGTTTCTTTGTACCGGTAACTCGGCCCGCTCGCAGATGGCCGAGGGGCTGCTGCGTTCCTGTGGCAGCGCCGACTTCGAGGTCCACAGCGCCGGGGTCGACCCGAAGGGACTCAATCCGCTGGCCGTCGAGGCGATGCGCGAGGCCGACATCGACATCAGGGGCCATCATAGCAAATCACACGAGCGCTACCTCTGGCATTCTTTCGATTACATCATTACGGTCTGCGACTGCGCGTGACCAATGTCCG
>JAJYEK010000144.1 GCA_021785795.1 Pseudomonadota bacterium | reverse complement strand
TACTGGCTGCAGCGCGCACCGCATCAACCACTGGCCGCCGGTAGCGCTCGCCGTGGGCTAGAATCGCCCAGGCGATGCGGGCATTTTTATTGGCCAGGGCCACTGCCTAAGATATTGTTTTATATGGTGCCCGGGGCCGGACTCGAACCGGCACGGCCTTGCGGCCGAGGGATTTTAAGTCCCTTGCGTCTACCAATTCCGCCACTCGGGCCAAAGATACATCCAAGGCATTTTTGTTGTGCCGACCGACTCAGATCACCTGCCCAGCAAGCCTCAACCAGGAAATCGGATTCGGCGCCGCAGACGATGGGTTGCACTTTGCCGGTATTCGCGCTGCCGTCCTGTTCGTGGCACGCTTTGCTGTCACGGCGGCTTCGCTGATCCTGTTCCCAGGCACTATCTTACTCCAGCACACCGGCGGACAGTACCCGACCGGCCTAGGCTGTCAGACGCCGTACGTGCTTGTTTTCCAGGGGAACATTGGACAGCACGGGATCACAGGGTAGGAACCCTGCGCCGCGGACACTATTCCGCCGGCACCGTACGGGAATCGCCTCAGGAAGGCGCCGCCCACCAGGAAGCGACCCGGGGCGGCCCACCGGCCTTAACTGCGACTGCGCCCCAATTCGCAGTATTTCGCGGGAAGAAGCCTGCGCAGTGGGGCATCCGGGTCATTGACCGCTTGCAGCCGGGCACTTCGCAGGCAATTGACCCAAACGAACCAGGCGCTCCGCAGCGGTAACCCCATCAGATCGATGATTGTATGGTCGTGCGCAGCAACCCACTGCGAATGGGTCTCGTCAGGCGCGGTGCCTGCAGACAGACGCCTTGGGGTTGTCCAGGCAGCGGCTGTCCTTCACCGGCGTTGGAAGCGGATTGATATACCGGTATCCTTTCGACTCCAGATATATGATTTCTGCGAACCCAGCCGGAATCACCGTTATGAAACCGTCAATGTCTCTCGCCCGGAAACCCGCGGCATGCATCGCATTGTTGCACATGCGGAATTCCACTCCCTTGTGGGCCAGGCTAGCCATTTCGTCGACAATCGGCTGATACTTGACGTAATTCTCCTTGGCGAAAGCCCGTATTTCCGCGCCGTGCAACACCACGACGGTCTTGCCGGGAACAACCCTGTTCACGTTCGTGATGAAGTTGTAGAGCGCGTACAACTCCTGAGGCTTGTTGTAATTGACGTCGTAGACACGATTGATGCTCGGATACGGATGCATATCCTTTTTCGCCGTACCGTATGGCTCGAGATAGTTGCTTTGCGCGGCGTACGCACTGCCGAACAGCAGCATTCCAGCGACAGCGAGACTTACGGAGCAAATCTTCATAATTGTTATTCTCCTCTTCCCATTTCCCGGGCTCTCCTCTCTCCCCGGCCCGCTCTGCACATTACACGCCCGATAACGGTCGTGTCAGTGACATTGGCTACACAGGGGGTTTGCGCATCCATGAACTGAGTGCGTCCGGCGATACCAACTCAATCTGTCCGCGAAACAGCCGAATGCAGCCCCTGTGTTCGAATGTCTTGAGCAGACGACTGAGCACTTCGCGTGTGGTACCTAGCTCTCTGGCAAGTTCCTGATGGGTAATTTTGAGCCGATTGGCATTGGTTTCGCCAAAACGCTGTCCTAGCAGACACGCCAAACGCAGATCGAGGCCCTGAAAAGCAATCTGCTCGACCAGTTGCATCACGTCACCCAGTCGACGTGAAAGCGCAAACAACACCGCTGTCCTGAATGCTTCCGATTCCGCAAGCGCCCTCTGGAAATGAGCCTGAGGAATACTGACAACGCTCACCTCGTCCTCGGCAACCGCGCAGGCGGTATACGGGATACCCTGCATGAGATGGGTCAACGTCAACACGCAGATCTCTCCGCCATAAAGTCGGTACAGCAGGATTTCCCGCCCGTTCTCTGCCGTTTCATATATGCGAATGGTACCTCTGACCACCAGCAGAAAATCAAGACACGGCTGACCCTTGCGCACAACGACAGTCCCGGCCGCAATGTCCAGACAACGTCCGGCCTGGACCGCCTCCCACCAGCTTGGATCCTGAATCTGACTGAACATCGGAAACGCGGAGAGCTGCTCAACCATGGAACCGGCAGATGACCCTGTGACTCGCTGTTCCGGCATTGTCATAAGCTCCGAATTGCTGTCGCGTACTGCCACGCTTCGGCATGGCGCACCTGTCGCATCACCAGATGCCTGCACCCGGTTTTCCTGCAAGAGATCCTCGAACTGCACGTGATGCGGGGCGTCGGCACCGTATGAATCCGCTTGCGCCGTCCCCGACGCCTTTCGCGCCAGGTCCACAAGTCCCAGGACTCCGGAGGCGGACAGCCACGAAGCCGGAGTGATCGGAACCGGCGCGGGTTCGAAGGCCGTAATCGCGGCCCCGCCGCCGTCCTGGCTGTTGAAGCCAATGAAGGTCGCGGTTCCGAAACGGGCGCGGGCGGTGGCATCGGTGCGTATGAAGAAAGAGCGCGAGGTCTGCCCCGGAGGAATAGGAATTGAGAGATGACCGAAGATGCTGCTGCCCGCGCCTGGGACCGATCGTCTAAAGGCACGGCCACATCCTTGAGGACGGTGCCAGCCAGGACCCAGTCACGCGTCCCACTCCGCTGCCGCAGCGAACCCGCAAAGATCGGGCTGGTGAGCGCGCTCACAGCCACCAGCACCACAGCCGGGCGCCCCCACGAAGCCAGCCTGCTCGCAGCATCGCAGCCCGCCGTCGGCAGGTCATCCTGGCCGTCCTGCTGCCTCCCAGTTGACGTGTGCGCATGGCGCCTCCCCCTGGCGTTGCTGCCAGCTCTTTAATAATATGATTATATTTGCCTATCTTATATTTTTTATTCGGCGAATCCGACGCTGGCGGCTTATCGCGAACCAACGCCTTGTATTCTAGTCATCCCTCCTGGCGCCCGTCTGTGACAATGCGCACACAGCGCGATCCGTCGTGCCGCGCCATGCGCGGAACTTCGGCATGGCCGGATCCAACGGGTGAGAATCCCGGCGCCAGGCGCTAGATGGCCTGCCCCGCTGCCGGAACCGGAGCGCGCCCAGCACGCGCAAACGTCCTGACAATAGGGAATATTTCCGCCGCAACAGGAGTCTAGGGGTGGAGCGGCTTGTTGTGCCTGCCGATATGCGATGCCGTATGTCGATACCAAGCCGCCGTACCTGAAGACCACAATTATTAATTTCACAGATATGAGGAATGGAGAATCATGAAAATGCGTCATGTCCTGCCTTTGCTGGGCGCCGCGCTGCTCACCGTGGCAACAGCCAACATCCCGGCTTTTGCTGCAAACGATTTTGAACCGTACGGGACTGCGATCGATCACAGCCATATCAAGTACGACGGGCTGAAGGTCGTTATGGATGCAGGTGGATCGACCCCGGCCGACACGGCTTTCCAGGCGATGGTGGCCGAACGCATTATGCAAATGCCTCACGCCAAGCTCATCATGGTCATCCAGGGGCCCGTGATCAAACTCTTTTCCAAGCAGGCCTACATGGAACACCAGGGCCTCGTGGAACGTATCGCGGCACTCAGAAACAAGGGCGTGAAAATAGAATTCTGCGGTAATTCCGTGCACGCCGCCGGACTCAAGCCGTCCGACATGATCGGCATCGGGACGGTCGTGCCCGGCGCCTATCCGGCGCTCGCCGACGCCGAACTCCACGGTTATGCCCTGATCAAACCTATGCGGCTCCTGCCCCCGCCCAAGGCCATGAAACGGTGAGGTCTTGAGCCCTCCCCGTCCTATCCGGCTCTCCGCCGGGTAGGACGGGAGGATCTTGTCCGCGGCGAATCCGGATTGCCGGATTCGGCCCGGATCCCGGTCTCCGCCGACGCCACCGCCCTTCGACGCTTTAGTTTGGAACCGTGTTTCCGGCCAGTGCGCAGACCCGGACAATCATCCCAGGATCACCCGGAATTCCATATGGGATCCCGGGTATATCGATCGGGAGAAGCGGCCGGACCGGTCTACGGACGACCCGGCATCCTGCCTGCTAAGATACATCGGCGTGACGCCGCCGATAGCGGGGTTCGCGCAGGTTGCGCGCAGGCGCAGCTCCGATTCCTTCGATCGCCGGTAACCTATGACCAGCACCGTGAAGAAAGCCTCGCGCATTCCGCACTCACCGGTCGCCAGACGGCGTGGTGAGCCGTACGCAGGATTTGCGCTTTTCGACACCGCGATCGGCCGGTGCGGCATCGCCTGGAGCAGGCACGGCATTGTCTGCGTCCAGCTGCCGGAGACGAGAGAGACCGAGTTGCGCGCCGGACTGCTGCGGAAGTATCCCGACATGCGCGAAGCCACGCCTCCGCGTGAGGTGCGACGCGCCATCGCCGGCATTGCCGCCCTGCTGCGCGGCGAGCAAGACCCATTGTCCGGAATTCGGCTCGACATGGAACAGGTGTCGCCATTCCACCGACGTGTCTACGAGACAGCCCGCACCATTGCACCCGGAAGCACGCGTTCGTATGGTGACATCGCCGCAATGCTCGGTTCGCCGCGTGCGGCACGCGCAGTAGGGCAGGCGCTCGGACGCAACCCCTTTGCCATCATCGTACCCTGCCATCGCGTTCTGGCTGCTGATGGCAGAATCGGCGGCTTTTCCGCGAGCGGCGGGATTGCATCAAAGTTCCGGCTCCTGGCCATTGAGGCGGAACGGCTGGATCGGCATGCGGCAAATCCGGACCGCCACGGCGGATTGCAGTTCAATCCGAATATCGCAATCAGACATCTGCGCCGCGCCGATCCGGTCCTCGCACGGCTTATTGATTCCGCCGGACCCTTTCGGATGCGTCCGAAAGGAACAAGCAGCGTCTTTGCGGCGCTCGCCGAAGCTATCGTCCACCAGCAGCTTTCCGGCAAGGCCGCGGTGACCATCTACGCGCGCCTGTGCGCGTTGTTTCCGCGCGGACATGAAGGACTTACGTGCAGGCATATCCTCGGCGCCCCGGACCGGAAGCTGCGCAGCGCCGGTCTATCGCAGCAAAAAATCCTCTCGCTGCGCGATCTCGCACGACAAACAGCTGCTGGCGGCATTCCGACGTTCACCGAGATTCAAGCTCTGGACGACGATGCGATCGTGCAAGCCCTTACGCAGGTCCGGGGCATCGGGAGATGGACGGCGGAGATGCTACTTATCTTCCGCCTAGGCCGGCCGGACGTACTGCCGCTCGACGACTACGGTATACGCCATGGCTATTCGGTCGCGTTCCGCAAGCCTGCGTTACCGAGCCGCGCAGACCTCGCCAAGCGCGGCGAGCGATGGAGGCCTTATCGAACCGTCGCCAGCTGGTATCTGTGGCGCGCGGTCGATCTTGCCCGGAACGGAACTTGATTCGAAATGGCGGACGTTTCCGACCACGAGATGCCCCTTGAATCGGTACAGACCGGCTGCCTGCTCCGGGACCAGCCGTTCGAACAGTGTCGGCGCAGTAGCAGACGAGGCATCCGGATACTACCGGTGGGCCGGGAACTCGCATTGTCAGGGCAGCCGCCCATCGCGGTCTCATTAAACCGGCCACTCGGAGGGGCGGATCGTTGTTCGGCGCACTATCCGCTCAGGATAGATGATCCCGGCATGTCCGGAAGTACCACCGTCCGGCAACTACTCGAATCTTCATGCCTGGCGTCTTATGATCCAGTGGTGGACGCCAGTGCTTGAATGACTTCCATCAGCTGTTCATCGCTCACGCGCGTACCCTGGTCAAAGATCCTGCGGATTCGGCCCTTGCCGTCAACGATCTCGATGGCATCGTTATGGATGATGTCATAGCGCGGTCTGGCCTTTTCCGCGAGAGGATTAGGCAGCGCGAGCTCGAGGTGGCCCGGTGCCCCGGAGACCGCAGCCTCGCCCCCGCGCTCCCTGGGCACACGCTCGAACGCCACGTGAAAGCCCTGGCGAACGATACGCTCAATGTCTGCAACGCTGCCTGTCAGAAACTGCAGACCCACCGTCCTGGGATTCCAGCCATATTCCTGGAGAAAAGCCCGCATCTGGGTAATTCCGGTCTGCCAGGGGTTAACATTGAAGGCAACAAAGACCACCTTGTCCCCAAGGCCAGCGGTGCGAAGCTGGGCAGAGAAATTGGCGAGATTGACGGCGAGCAGCGGGCAGAAATCGCTGCAGTAAGGATCGAGAAAAGTGACGACCTGTATTTTCCCCCGGAATGCCCGGGAATTCACTTTCTCGCCGAGCTGATTGGTTAGCTCGTAGCTTGGGGCTTGCCCCAGCACCGGAAGCCGCGCGCCCCGGTGGCGTGCGCCACCGTCCCACCCCAGCATGTAGCCGCCAACACCCGCGATGACGGCCACGAGCAGGATCACGAGGCTGAGGAGCAGGGATCTGAGGGCAGACCGACGCGGCGCCTCCGTGCCATCCATCTCAGCGCCTGTTTTCCGGTCGTTCATGAATCTTCCCCACCGCGATCAGCCGTGGCACAGCTCTGCACCCGCATGGCCCGCCATTATAGCGGCCACGCGGGACGCGGGACAGGTACCCGACACCCCTTCGGCTTCGAACAACGCGCTGCGAAGCGCATCCGGCTGAAATCGACATTTCGGTGCTCCAGCGATTACCGCTTCGTACGCGGTCGCTACTCCGGTCTGCCGTGGAGGGCGGGTCAGGCACAGCCACACTGGCTGCCGGAACCTGCGGAACTGCCAAGGGCGCGCAGAATGAAGGCCGCATGTCCTTGCCCGCAAGAAGCGACAATCCCTCATCCGTGCGGAAAAGCCATGCCGGAATCGAGGTATTTTTGAAAGAGATCGGCGGATGGTTGCGCGTAGTCGAGGCGTGGATGCTGCGGTGAACCGGTCCCACGTCTCCACTTCGATGGTATTTGCCATTCGGTCGGCCTGTTCCAACCTTTGCGCCTTGCAGGCCTCACCAAGGTGGAGGCTATTGGCCAACCGCTTGCCGGCCGCGTCACGGCGGTCGCAGGGTCGATTTCAGGCTTAGGTTCGGATCGATGTCCAGGGCGGGCAGCTATTTCGTGCCACCGGAGCGGTACTTGAGCCGCCACACCCCTTGCCGGCGGCAGGGGGCAGCTAAGAACAGGTCACACTCGTCGAACCGTTTGACGGGCTTCCTGCCGGGCTTGGCGGTGCGGATTGCGGTTTCGGTCGGAAGCATGGGGAGTAATCACCGCACCGGGCGCCGGGATAATCCCCATCGTTACCTCTATCGAGTACCGGATACTCGGATGATGCGCCCCCTCATCCGATGATACTCCACGTAAAAACAACGTATTAAGGGATCCTGGGAAGTTGCGGGATACTGCCGGACTATTAAATGGAGGCTGGGGTCGGAATCGAACCGGCGTCCACGGCTTTGCAGGCCGCTGCATAACCACTCTGCCACCCAGCCGGGAACACCTGGAGAAACAGGGAAAGGACCTCTTCCCTTGCTGCGAAAAATGGAGCGGGAAACGAGATTCGAACTCGCGACCCCAACCTTGGCAAGGTTGTGCTCTACCACTGAGCTATTCCCGCACACCTGGCGGCCGCACTCCCTCCTGACAGCCCGGAGCCGGCGGCAAGGGTGGGTATTGTAAACACGGTCACCGGGCTGTCAAGCCGGGAAACTGCCCCCGGGGTTTCATGGGATTCAGGACCCTCCGGAACTGCGCGTAAGACTCGGCCATGCCGCCTTGAGATATACCGCCATGGACCACAGGGTCAGGGCTGCAGCCAGATATAGCAGCATTTCTCCCACCAGGAACACCGGCACGCCCCAAAGGGGCTTGCGATAGATCATGAAGGGAATCGCTACCATTTGACCGATTGTTTTGAGTTTACCGACAACCGATACCGCAACCCGCGCCCTGCGGCCCAGCTCCGCCATCCATTCACGCAGGGCCGAAACCGTGATTTCCCTGCCTATGATGATGATCACGACAAGCGTGAACAATCTGACGCTCATTACATGCGCCTGAACGCGCGGGTCGGTGGCCAGCAGCACAAGCGCACTGACAACCATGAGCTTGTCCGCCACCGGGTCGAGAAAGGCGCCGAATGCCGACATCTGATCGAGGCGCCGGGCCAGATAACCATCCAGCCAATCGGTGAGTGCGGCCAGCACGAACAGCACGGTGGCCGCGGGCGGCGCCCAGGAGTATGGAAGATAATAAGCGAGGATAAACACCGGGATCAGCACGATCCGCAGCAGCGTCAGAACATTGGGGGTATTCCAGTGCAACGGCGATGTCCCGGGTTAGCGCAAGACTGTCATGGGCCGTCTGCCCTGCCCACAAAGCCCAGGACCCGGAGATACTTCACGGCGGCCTCTGCAATCATGCCTCTTTCGCCCCGTTATCATGAAACATTTCATATATACGCCGCGCCAGGCCCGGACTGATGCCCGGCACCCGCACCAGGTCTTCGATACCCGCGCGCGCAACTTCCTGCAATCCACCGAGGTTCCTGAGAAGCGCCTGTCGGCGCTTGTTGCCGATGCCCGGGATGCTCTCTAGCGTGGACGTATTCCGCGCCCGGCCTCGTCTCTGCCGATGCCCGGTAATTGCGAAACGGTGGGCCTCGTCGCGGATCTGCTGTATCAAATGCAGGGCCGACGAATGCGCTGGCAGTATAGTCGCGCCGCGCCGGCCGGACAAGAACAGCTGTTCGCGCCCCGGCTTGCGCTCGCGCCCCTTGGCAACAGCGACCAGTCTCACGCTGGCCATCGAGAGCTCGCGCATGGCTGCCTGCGCTGCGCCCAGTTGCCCCTTGCCGCCATCGATGAGAACCAGATCCGGCAGGCGCCCGCCGTCTTCCTCATTGTGCTCCAGCGCCCGCCGGTAACGGCGCGTGAGGGCCTGTGCAATCGCCGCGTAGTCGTCTCCGGCCGCGACATTCTCGATGTTGAAGCGGCGATAGTCCGACTTGAGCGGCCCGTCCGGCGTGAACACCACACAGCTGGCAACGGTAGCCTCGCCCATAGTATGGCTGATATCGAAGCATTCGATCCGCTCCGGCAGTGCGTCCAGCGCCAGCGCCTCCTGCAGCGCTTCGAAACGGCGATGCAGGCTCGCCTGGTCGCTCAGGAAGCGGCGCAGGCCATCGCGCGCGTTGAGCTCGGCCAGCCGGACCCAGCGCCTGTGCAACCCGCGCGGATTCGCTATGACCTGCACCGCGTGACCAGACTCCTGGGCGAAGGCGGCTTCCAGAAGTCCGCGATCGGTGACCGGA
>JAJYEK010000143.1 GCA_021785795.1 Pseudomonadota bacterium | reverse complement strand
GCTGGCATCATCTGGCGCGATGCTGAGTGCCCGATGGACCTGCTTGAGTGCAGCCCCGCTGTCGTTCTGCTGCATCAGGAGCTGGGCCAAACGCAGCCTGGCGGTGGCGTCGTGCGGATTGTCACTTACGGCACGCTGCAGATCCTGCTGGGCAAGATCCGGGGCGTGGTTCATCATGTTCGCCTGGGCCAGCAGGGCCAGCACCTTGGCTGAGGTGGGTTGGTCTTTGAGAATGGACCGGAATGCCGACGTTGCTGTTAGCGGATCGTTGTGTTGCAGTGCATTTGTTCCCTCGAGAAGCAGCGCGCTGTCATTCTGCGGATTCTTCTTGAGAATCTTCTTGACCAGCTTCATGGCCTCGTCCGTCCTGCCTTCCCGAAAGAGCAGACCGGCCAAATTGTCGCGTGCCGACAGCTTGTCCTGCTTCGAGTCGTCGCGTGCGATGATCCTCCGATACACCGCCTCTGCCTTTGCGGGGGCGCCTGTGTGCTCGTAGAGCGACGCCAGCGCGAAACGCGTACGGTCCCTGTCCGGATAGGACTGGATGGTTTTCTGGAGTTCCGCTTCGGCCTGCGGTATGCCGCGGTTGATCGCAAGAAACTGGGCAAGCGTCACCTCGCGGCGCACATCCTTCGGGTCAGCCTGAACCGCATCTCGCAACACCTGTTCTGCCTGGTCGACCTGCTTGATATGCATCAGAAAGGAAGCATACAAGACGCGCGGCTGCAGCCGGTCGGGCTGAAGTGCAATGATTTTTTCGAACTGCTGTTCCGTCTTCGGGTTGTCGGCGGGGTTCTTGGCATACAGCCTGATCAGGCTGATACGCAGCGGTATGTTCTTCGGGTTGCGGGCAATTGCCGCCTGGAGTATTGAGATTCCCTTGGCTGTTTCGCCATGGCGGTCATAGATGACGGACAACAGTGAAGCGGCATCGTAATTCGACGGGTCTGCAGACAGTACGCTGCTGGCTTCCTGGATTGCCCCTTGGGTGTTTCCCTGTCTTTCGAGGATCGCGGCTTTCAGCAACTTTCCCGCCGCGTTGGCGGGGTGCTTGCTCAGGATCGTGTCTGCCAGCTGATCGGCCTTGGTTATGTTGCCGGACAGCAGGTAAAACGTGCCGAGCTTGGCCTGCGCAGCTGGGTAGTCGGGCTGCAGATCGACGGCTTTCGTGTAGTAGGCGAAAGCGAGCTGGAAGTTGCCCTGTTCTTCCTCGACCCGGGCAAGCAGGTACGACGCTGTCGCGTTTCTCGGGTTAATCTGGAGGACGTTCTTGAACTCGAGCTCGGCTTCCTGGAAGTCTTTCTTGGCCAAATAGGCCTTGCCGCGCTTCAAGTAAGCGGCCTCCCGTCCTGCCGCTCCGCCGCAGGCGGTTAGGACGGCGGCAGCCAGAATCAGCACAAGTATCCCCGAAACACCTTTGCGAACAGACATGTTAACCCTCCAAACCTAAAACTGCGGATCATTCAGAAAACCTGGATTTCTCGCGGCAACTCGAGGTCAAGGCGCGATACAGTAAAACACAAAACCAACGGGCTCGGTAGCCGGGCACGGGTGGACGCAGCAGGCGTTCAGTCGCCTAGATGAGGCCCAGGCCACGTATGCCTAGAATGACCAGCGTAGCGAGCGACGACAAATTGAGCAGGTTCCAGCGGTTTTTCATGTGTGAGGCAATGAATTCGCAGCCGTAGAACACGATGACAAGTTTGATCGCCATCGCCCCGATGTAGGCCCGGTGCGCACTGTCCCCGGTCAGCAGACCAACCGACAGGACGATCAGGATCACGAGGTAGTCCATGGGTGTGGTGCGGAACTCCACGGTGGCGCTGTAGCGGACAGCCAGTCCGATGGCCGACGCCAACACGAGGAAGTAGCCGATTTCCGCAAAATTGATCAGGCGGGAGTGACCGGTTAGGTACTTGGATCCCAGGTAGATGATGAAGGCCGCAGTGACGTAGCTGATCGCGCGCAACACGATCGAATCGCGGTTGCCGGTGACCACCAGGTGTAAGAGCAGCATCACAGCCAGGATCGAGGCGCCGACTCCGAAATCCTTCGGCACGACCGGGACGACCAGGCTGACGGAAATGAACAGCAGCGGTATGAGCAGGAGTATTGTACGTATCGGGGTGGCATAAAACAGGGGGTGATTGCGGACCGCGCGAATGGTTGTGGTCAGGCGTGACTGGGCTCTGGAGGTGTGCACCTTCAGATCGAGCTGCGTCATGACGAACAGAAGCAGAAACAGCAGCCCGCAGATCCCGAAATAGGCCGCAAATATCGAACCGTCAGCGTCGTAACGCATCATCAGGGCCAGCACGATAAAGATGGTCTGGACCGCGTAAATGATGACCACTGCCTCGTAATGATCGAAACCGCGCCCCAGCAGCCGGTGATGGATGTGATGCTTGGTGGCTACGAACGGGCTAATTCCGAGATAAAGGCGCTGTACCATGACCGCGAAGAGATCCGCAATGGGCAGGCCTAGGATCAGAAGCGGCAGGGCAGGGCTGAGTACCGGATTGACCTTTTGCAGCAGATATACGGCCAGATATCCCAGCGTGAAACCGAGAAACTGGCTTCCCGCGTCGCCCATGAAGACCTTGGCCGGATGGGTGTTGTAGCGCATAAAGCCGAGCACGCCCCCTAAGGTGGCCAGCGCAATCACAACAGCCGTATAACCGGAGTGCCGAAGCGCCAGGTAGGCGATCGCGCTTAGGCTGAGAATCGACAGGCCGCCCGCGAGCCCGTCCAGACCATCGGAGACGTTGAGGGCATTGATCATCCCGACCAGCGCGAACACGGTGAACGGTCGTGCTACGTAAAGAGGCAGCCGATGCATGTCCATGAACGGCAGCGTGGGTACATGCAATCCGCCAAAATACACCACCGTGATTGCTGCAAAAAACTGACCGACAAACTTTATTGCAGCACCGAGCGTGCGGGCGTCGTCCCACATGCCAAACGCGACGAGAATCACGGACGCCACAAGATACGCGCGTAGCGCGGGCCCGTCCGGCATCCATATGATCACCGGGATCAGTGTGCCCACTGCGATGCCCACACCACCAGCGCGTGGAATTGGTGCTGAGTGGACCTTGCGCGCGTTGGGCTGGTCGACCATGCCCAGGCGCGGCGCATGGCGGATCATGAGCGGGATCAGTCCCACGCTCACGACCGTTGCCGAAAAAAAAACCAATAGATAGTTCACTTTCCGGTGCGCTCAGGCAGGGTCACACTGACGGCATCCTATTGCCTTCCGCCATGCGTGACGTATTCGTCGACGGAATTACCGTTGGTCATGACCACTTCAACCGCAATACTCCGATGATCGGGCAGGACCAGTACCGGCCATTCTGCCCGCGCCTCCCAAATTAATTATATATATGCTCGTTTCCCACGAGTCCTGGAATTCAGTCCGGCACGAATGCGCCGAGATGCTGGCTCATTGCCTGTGCGAATGTCGCGAGACGCTGGTCCGCTTGTGCCGCGGTACCGTCCGGCGGTATATCGGTGACAAGCCGAACCAGTGCTCCGTCCGTGCGATTCCGGGTCAATGCATCCCAGAACAGGAACCATTTGACAAGGTAGTCATTCGTAAGCAGACGTCCCTGTTCCTGGAACCAGTAGTACACCAGCTGTCTGGTGCTGCCCATTTGGATCAAGACGCGATTGACCCGCAACGGCTGCCCGTTAATCCTCACGTTCTTGATGTCGCGCTGGGTCAGGCTCTTGATGACCCAGCCGCCACCAGGGATGCACGAGCGTGGAGAATGTGCCGAATCGCCGGCATGCTGGGAAGCGTAGTAGGCCACGTAGAAATTCACCCGTGGCTGGTCGGCATCGGTATAGTTGGCCAGGATATAGTCGGTGAATTTCAGCTCTTTTACGTAGCCCGACTGCATCGTTTGCAACGTACCGCGCCAGGGGCCGATGTGCAGCGGAAATTCCGCGAAGGTCGTGCGTTGCGGCGGGTTGTCTCCCCGCTTCGGCAGGACAACGTGGAGCAGGGCGACTGCGGCAAGGACGGCGATGGTCGCAATGAGCGGTGTTGAAATGGCGCGATCGCGGACGGTGGCGTTGCTCGGGGTCGGTGCCGGAAATACCAGTCCGAAGGCGTCACGCAGGGGCATCTTCGTGCGTCCAGTCCGCGCCAGAGCCCACATTTCGAGCACCAGAATCCCGATGCATGCCATGAAGACAAGCCAGCCCTCGAAAGCGTGCAGAAACCCCTGTGCCATGGCTATTCCCCAGTAGTGAACCAGTACGCCGATCACTCCGATGCGGAAGCTGTTCATGAGTACCGTAATGGGTATGCTGGATAGGAAAATGATCGCCCGTTTCCAAAATGGGCCCTTGAAGAAGTACGCGGCGATGTAACCCAGGGTCATCAGGGGAAAGAGGTAGCGCAGCCCGCTGCAGGCCCGCGCCACCTGAAGCTGGAACACCCCGAGATCGATGACGTTTCCCTGAAGGAACACGGGCACGTGGAACAGGCGGATAACCCATACACCAAACTGGGACGAAATGAGCTGCAACTGTTGTGTGAGGTTGAAAAACAGGAAGTTTGGCAGTGGAATCATGAACAGCATGATCGTGAGCGGTACCCAGACGATCCTGAATGCCTTTGGGCCCAGCACTGCCAGAACAACGCCGACGGTCACCACGAGGAAAGCGTACTGGATGACATTGTACAGTGTTCCGAGGTCGCCTGCGAAGAACAGCGTCAGGCCCAAGGCGACAACCGCAACGCCGATCCATGACCCCTCGAAGGGCAGCTGCTCCAGCCGGTCCTTTTTCTGCCAGATCAGAAACAGGGTGATAAAGGGGATCAGGTAGCCATAGCTGTAGGCCGGGTGTTCCCACCAGAGGACCATCACCCAAAGGCCGTTTGAGAACAGATAGCCGATCAGCGCAGCGGCGGCAATGATCAGCAACCAGGCGTTGGTCGGCTCCCTCCACACCTCTGGGGCTTCGGCGTCTGACGTTTTCATCGAGGATTTTCCGTACCCAGTTTGTTCTGAAATCTTCTGCTTATATTGTTCCGGGGTCTGGTAAGCGACCCTGGCAGTCCCCAGTATAGGCCGATGTCTTCTCCAATCAGACACCTGGCCGGCAATCTACGTCATTGCGAGCGGTCGACAGGTTACTGACCGGCATGGATCGCTGTCAGACTTCCTCAGGGCCGGCTGGCCATAATACCGAGCATGGAGCTCTGTATCCACCCGGCTGTGGGGCCCTGCCATAGCACAGCCGGAGCGATGGCACTATTTCCCCAGGTCTTCAGGCCGGCCACTGCGTTGGGATGCTCCTGGGTGCGCGGGGGCCGGTCCGGGATGCAAAGCATTCCGTTCCCTGCCTGCCCGCTGTTACGGCGGCGTGGTCAGTGCAACTACAATCTGTTTAACCGCCGTTTCCGGGGAGAACAAGCGTTTGGCGAGCTGTTGGCAGCGGGCCGCGGCGTTTTGGTCGGCGTCCAGGTCCGCCACAAGAGTCTGCGCCAATCCGTTTAGCGCGGATATCTCGGTCGTGGCTCTGCCCACCCGTTCGTCCCTGATCAAGCCTATCAGATCGTTGCCCGGATTGACGATCGCGAGCACAGGCAGGCCGCACTGCATGTAGGAGAGGAACTTGCCGGGAATATTGTGGGTCCGGTGTCGCGGATCGAGCGCCACCAAGCCGATGTGACACTGGGTGTACAGACCCGGTACCTCGGATGGGTCGATCTCGTTGAAGAACAGCACATTGTCCAGCCCGCGCGCGGCAGCGTCGGCGCGCAGACGCGGAGCGTCGCTGCCGCGTCCGACGAACAGGAATCCAATGTCGTTTCGCTGTCTGAGACTGTCTGCCAGATCGAGCAGTACGTCCATGCCCTGTGCGACGCCCATGTTGCCGGCATAGACAAAGATTTTGCGTCCCGCCAGGGGTGTTTCCGACACTGTAATGCTGCATCCCTTGTTGGGGGCCGCAGCCAGCCAGTTCTGGAGCACCTCAATGTTCCGGATTCTGTAACCGGTGTTGTCGAAATAGGCGAGGTTTGACGGGGACTGCACGCCGACCGTGTCTGCAACCGAGTACTGATATCGCTCAATGCTTTTGAAAAACCGGTAAGGCAGCCCACGACCCATCAGCCCCATGTCCACTGCCCATTCCGGAAATATGTCCCGGACAATGAGGTAGCTGCGACAGCCGCAGGCTGTTTTCAGTGCCCGGGCAATGGGCCCGAGGAAGATGGTTGGCGAATACCAGACGACGCCATCCCAGCGCTCGTTTCCCAGCGGAGTCTTGCGCAGATTGCGGAGCATGGCGAACGGCATCAGGAATTCGCCCAGAGTGCGGCGCATGTACCCGATATCCTTGGTCTGTGGTGATCGCAGGCGTGCGATTCGGACCCCTTCCCAAAGTTCAATGGAATAAGGCCGGCTGATTCCGGGTGCAGGGATCAGCACGGTTGGATCGTGACCTTGCCGGGCGAACTCCCGGGACAGGTCCCGCAGCTGGACCGCGCCCGAAGTGCGCAGCGGAGGAAAGGAATCAGCGATCAGAGCGATGCGCACGTGTTATCAGTACTTCTTCCAGACGACGCGATTGACGTAGTCGGTGTAGCTGTGAATGATGCGTACGACCTTGTCTGAAACATTTGGCATGCTGTAATCGTCGACTTGGCGCAATAGCCGCGTCGCGCCGCGCGGCTGGGTTTCCAGGATAGCGAGTGCCTGCAGCGTACGCTCGAGTTCGAGGCCGACCATCATCACCGATCCTTCTTCCATGCCTTCGGGCCGTTCGTGTGCCTCGCGGATGTTGAGCGCAGGAAAATTGAGTATCGAAGATTCCTCGGTGATCGTCCCGCTGTCGGACAGAACTGCCCGCGCGTTCATCTGCAGCTTATTGTAATCCTTGAATCCCAGCGGTTTCAGGAATCGCACATTTTCGTGGAACTTGATCAGCGCGGAATCGATACGTTTCTGGGTTCTGGGGTGGGTCGAAACGATGATCGGCAGGTGGTAAGTCTCCGCGATCTCGTTGAGCTGGTTCGTCAGTTTTCCGAAGTGCCGTTCGGACTCGATGTTTTCTTCCCGGTGCGCGCTGACCACGAAAAATCCCATGTCCTCGAGTCCAAGCCGGTTCAACACGTCGGATTCCTCGATCCCCTTGCGATAGTAGCTCAGGACCTCGTTCATGGGGCTTCCGGTCTTGATCACCATTTCGGGGGGCAGTCCCTCCCGCAACAGATACTCGCGCGCTATGGAGCTGTAGGTCAGGTTGATGTCGGCGGCATGGTCGACGACTCGGCGGTTGATCTCTTCCGGAACCCGCTGGTCGAAGCAGCGGTTTCCCGCCTCCATGTGAAACACCGGGACCATCCGCCGGCGTGCCGGCAGTACCGCCATGCAGCTGTTCGTGTCTCCAAGTACGAGCAGGGCATCCGGCCTTTCATGTGCCAGCACCGCATCGACCCCGATGATCACCTTGCCGATCGTCTCCGCGCCGTTCGCGCCGGCGGCGTTCAGAAAGTGGTCTGGTTTTCGGATGTCGAGATCCTTGAAAAAGATTTCGTTCAGTTCGTAATCGTAATTCTGTCCCGTATGTACAAGCACATGTTCAGCATGGACATCGAGTTTAGCGATCACCCGCGACAGACGGATGATCTCCGGACGCGTTCCCACCACTGTCATGACCTTGAGTTTTTTCATGTCAGACCTTGCTGGAGACAGTATCTGGCCGGGCCCGGTCAAAGATTTCATTGGCCCACAGCATCACGACCATCTCTTCGCTGCCCATGTTGGTGATGTCGTGGGTCCACCCCGGCACCGTTTCCACCACTCGGGGGTGGTCGCCCGTGGTAAAAAGCTCGAAATTCTCGTTTGTCACCATGTGCCGGAACCGGAATCGGGCGGAACCTCGGATAACGAGGAATTTCTCGGTCTTGCTGTGGTGATAGTGCCCTCCGCGGGTCACTCCAGGCAGGGCGGTAAAGAAAGAGAACTGGCCGCAGTCCGGCGTTTTGAGCATCTCGACGAATACCCCGCGCGCATCGCCGTAGCTGGGCAGATCGTACGCAAACTTGGCGGTGGGCAGATAGCTGACGTAGGTCGCGTACAGGGCACGCGTCAGTCCGGTACCCACCCGCTCGGCCACGAGGTTTGTGCGACAGTTCCGGAACGCCTCGACCTGCATTGCGAGCTCACCGAGGGTAATCGAATATTCGGGTTCGATCACCGTCCGGCGCAGACCTGGTGCTGCTGTTTCAATTTCCCGAAGAATGGCCGACACGACATCATCCACGTAGACCAGACGCAGCTGGGTGGATGCGTCGTTGATATGGATTGGAAGGTCGTTGGCGATATTGTGGCAGAATGTGGCTACGACCGAGTTGTAGTTCGGCCGGCACCATTTACCGAACACATTCGGCAGGCGGAAGATCACTGCTGGTTGTCCGTGGTCGGCTGCAAGTTGTTCGACCGCCAGTTCCGCGGCGCGCTTGCTCTCGCCGTACGGGTTGTCGAGGGTCGCCTGAATAGAGGACGTCAGAATCAACGGAATCCTGCGTCCGCTGTCCGCCAGGGCGGCGCACAGTGTTTGGGTGAGCCCGGCGTTGACCTCCGCGAATGCCGCGGGATCTTTCGGGCGGTTCTCGCCGGCCAGATGCACGACTGCATCGGCCTGGCGGACGAGATCTGGCAGGGAAGCCTCGGAATCTCCGCGGGCAAACTGCAGGATATTGAGGCCCGTTTGCTCCTGCATTCGCAAAACCAGGTTCTTGCCGATGAATCCGCGCGAACCCGTGACCAGTACGCGCACGCTAATCCTCCGGGTTGGCCGGTTCCCCTCGGGAAATGGCCTGCATGAACGGCAGCTTCAGGAGCAGTGCCTTCATTGCTGTAACGTCCAGACGTGTGGTGTTATGGGAATTGTAGTCTTCCGAAACCGAGATCCGCGATTCGCCCTGTTCGACGAACTTTCCGTAATTGAGGTCGCGCAGGTCCGGCGGTATCCGGAAATAGGCTCCGAGATCCTGGGCGGCCGCCATTTCCTCACGACTGAGCAATACCTCATACAGCTTCTCACCATGGCGCGTGCCGATGATGCGGATCTCGTGTTGAGGGACCCGCATGAGCCCGGTCATGGCCCGGGCTAGCGTCTCGATCGTGGCGGCAGGCGCTTTCTGGACGAAAATGTCCCCGGGGCTTCCGTTTTCGAACGCATAGAGGACCAAGTCGACGGCGTCGTCCAGAGTCATCATGAAACGCGTCATGTTGGGGTCCGTGATGGTAATCGGCTTGGCGGCAAGTACCTGTTCCACGAACAATGGAATTACCGAACCCCGTGAAGCCATGACG
>JAJYEK010000142.1 GCA_021785795.1 Pseudomonadota bacterium | reverse complement strand
CTGGCGGGATCGTAACCCTGACAAGCTCGGGCGCGATCAGCGGCACCGGCGTCATCACGGCGACTGCGCTTTCGACGACCTCGGTGGGCGGGACGACGCTGACGGATCCCAATAATCAGATAAGGACTTTCGGCAGTTCTGACACTTCTTCGGCAGGCATTCAATTGAACAATACGGGCCTGCTGGATCTGGCCAAAATAGGCGAATCGGGTGGAGGCGGTCTCACCGTCAATAATACGGGCCCGATCGTGGTTCAGGGGGTGCTGAAGACAGGTTCGGGGGGCTCAGTCAATTTAGCGGCGTCGGGTGGCAGCGGGTCTTTGAGTGAGTCCGGCGGGTCAATTGTCACCGGCAATTTAACGACAAGCTCCGGGGCGGGCACGTCGCTCAATGGTCCGAACAGCGTCTTTGCCCTCAACGCGCTGGATAGTTCAACTAACGGAATTACGTTCAGCGATACGGGAGCTACGGGCATAGGCAGCATGACCGAGACCGGGAGTGGGGGGATTTCGGTGACGTCGGCTGCTGGTATCAACATGTCGACCGGCTCAACAGTGCAGACCACTGGCGGGGCAATCGATCTGGTTGCTCAAACTGGCGATATTTACCTCGGGTTACTGAAAGCCAACGGAGGGCCTGTCGAACTTACCGCCAGCGCAGGAAGCATCTTCAATTCTGGAGGTCTGGGCGAGGTTAATGTGAGCGGGGCCAGCGCCACGTTGCATTCAGCAGCATATATTGGCAAGTCGGTCAGTCAGCCGGTGGTTTTCGATGTTCCGGGTGACATCAACCTTATTTCGACGGCGCCTATCACCTACATTTACAACTCGGATAAAGGAACTGTCACCACTACCAGCCCCATCTATGATCTGTCCTCCGCAATTGACGAGGCTGGCGCGCGCGGTCAGGCGGCAGGTTTGACTGAAAACTCGGTAACCGATTGGTCAGCATTTACGCCGGGATTGACCCTGTTCGGTGTAACGGACCCGGGCGTTCTCCTGCCACCAGGCCAGTCGAATCAATCGTGACAGGCTGAGAACGAGATCTGTCTGAACGAATGCGTCAAGAAGGGCCTCGGCCGCTTCCTCAATCGTCGGGTGTGGGATAACCAGCAAGCCCACGGCGCGCAGGTCCACGCTCTTTCGAGAGGTCTCGCGGATTCCGGGTACTGCACGCCTAACGGCGGGCGTGGTGAGGCATGACGAGGACATTAGCCGAGCCGAGAAGGCCTTGGACGTCATCCTTTGCGCGTGATCCTCCTCGCCGTGGACGTATCACTCCACGGCAAAGGGATTGACTCAGCATTTCTGAAAGATGCCTCGGTATGCATGGCGCCGATTGCCGGCACAATCGGCGCTCGCGCGGTTCTCGTTGGCGCTAAAGACGACAGCGCGAAGTCGTTTTTCGAATGCCCCAACTTCGAACCGAGCCCGGGCAATCCTTACCGCTTGCCGCTTATCATGAAAGACCTGTTGCGGATCGTGGTGACATAGCCGGACGGGACGTGGCGCGGTTCACAAGGATGTTAGATTGCACCCAATTGTGGCGTGCCACGAGGGGCTAATTCGCCGGCTGTTGTCCCTTGGTGACGTCGTAAAATGCGGAGGAGGGGCTCAACGTAGGCCACGCTGGTTCGCGCGCCATGACAACGAAAGCCGCCGCCGGAACGGATCCGCTGGGGGCACATGGGGTCAATATGGTCGCAATCCCCGAGGTCCGATTGCGAGCGTCAGCTCCTATCGCCCGGTGAAGCATCGCCGTGGCCGGTTGCAGATGCAAATCGCAGCATGACCTAGCAAATTCCCGACGGACAGGCTAATTGCGGAAGACAAATCTATGGTGCAGCGGAATTATTATGATCCCTTCATGTCCAAAAAAAGGTTAGAATTCCGCCATAATCCCTGCTGGTGAAGATTTTATTGATGAACGCCAAACTAGTGCAATCGACTTTGGCCTGCGCGCTGGCCTTTGCCCTGGCAGTAGGGGCAAGCACCGTGTATGCGGCAGAAAGCCATAGCGGCGCGGACATTCGCGAGCTCAGGTTCAGCGCCGAGGTTCACGTGCAGTCCGACGGCCAGTTCACCGAGCGCGATGATCAGGTCATCGAGGCGCTGACGCGCAGCGGTGCGCACTCCATGAATCCCTTCGAGCAGACTTTTTCGAGCTCGCTATCGACAATGAAGGTGCTTTCGGCCTGGATCGAGACGCCGCAGGGCACGCACATTTCCGTGCCGGCTTCGGACATTTTCGTTCGGCCGGTGCCGGCGACGCAGGGTGCACCCATGTACAGTCACGCCAAGGTGCTAAATGTGGTGCTGCCGCACTTCACCAAGGACGACAAGCTGCATATCGCCACCTTGTTGACGCAGACCAAACCTTATTTTCCCAATGAATACTTTGGCGTGTGGGGCGTGGACCAGCGCCAGTCGGCCCGCGACCAGAAAGTTGTGGTTAAGGGGCCGGTATCAATGCATCTGAAGGCGGCACAACGTGGTGGTTGGACGATGTCGCGCCACATCGATGGAGCTACGGAGATCTTTACCGCGACGCTGGCCAAGCACCATGCGCAATTCCCCGGACCGGCTACGGTGAGTTCGGACGACTACAGTCCGCTGTTCGAGGTAAGCAGCTTCCCGACTTGGGCCTCGGTTGGCGAGGCCTATTGGGTGCGCGCGAAGGCAGCGGCGGCCGTGACACCGCTGGTAAAGGAGGTGGCCGACCGCGTGGCCGGGAAGCTGCATGGCTGGAATTCCGTAGAAGCGTTGTATGCCTGGGATTCGGCGCACATCCGCTATGTCGGGCTGGAATTGGGCGTGGGTGGCTTTGTGCCGATTTCAGCCAATGAAACACTGAAGACTGGCTATGGCGATTGCAAGGCGCACTCCACATTGCTCGAGGCGTTACTGGCTGCGCGTGGCATTAAGGCCTATCCCGTACTAATCAACTGGAGCAATTCCTTTAATCTGGGGCCGCTTCCGGGTCCGGATTTCAATCACGCCATCGACTATCTGCCCAAGTATCATGTGTTCCTGGACGCGACCGGCGAATATGAGACCCCCGGCCAGCTGGCAGTGGGCGAACGCCACAAGCTGGCGGTAGTTGCCGGCCCCCACTCCGAATTGCTGCGCACCCCTGGTAGCCAACCCGATCAAAACCGGCTGGTCTACAACGCCGCCTTGCATCTGGCGCCTGATGGCACACTCAGCGGCGAAGCCGAGATGACTACCTACGGCTGGTGGGCATGGTTTAACCGCATGGTGTTTGCGGAAGTGCCACCGGGTGCGTACAAGCGTTTGATGAGCACGCTGTTGAATACCAGTGGCGGTGGTCAGGGCGGTTTCGAGCATGGCAATCCGTTGGTTCTGGATCAGCCATTCCAGGTTAAAGCTCATTGGACCACGCCGGCCTACGCTGTGCCGGGCAGGATGTTGGCTCTGCCGTTGCCTGCCGGTCCGTATCTGATTCCGAGCATGGACGGAACCAACGATCCGGTCAGTGCGCTGACGGAAGTAGCCGGTCCTGACGCGCGCGCACACAGCGTCAATACCTACTTGGGCGAGATTGACTGGCGTACCACGCTGGTATTGCCGCCGGACTATGCGCCAACATATTTGCCTTCTGTTGCCGATGTGCACAATGCCGCGGGAAGCTTCAGTTACGCGGTACAGGATCACGGCGGCAAGATCGAGGCACATTATCAGCTGCGCCTTGCTCATGTGTTGTACACGCCGTCACAGTACGCGGACCTGCGTGCGTTGCTACGTGCTGACTTGCGCGTGCAGCATACGCCGCTGATCTTCCACCACATTTGACGAGGACGCGCCTGAATATGAGAAAGACCGTGCTTGCCGCCGCGATCGCCGTGTCCGGGGCCGCAGCGTTCGTCCAGGCTGGCGCAGCGACGCCGCCGCAAGTCAACTACCAGATCGTCAGCCAGCACGTAGCGCTCGACATCGCCAGGGACGGCAGTTATACGGAGACCGTTTCACGCGTAGTTCAACCTTTGACTCTGTCGGGCGTCATGCAGGTGGCCCAGGCGCAGATCGCCTATCCGGCCAACTTTGCCACGGTGAAGATAGTCTCGGCCTATACCGAGACAACCTCGCACAAACGGATCAGCGTTGTGCCTTCGGCCATTTTCACCCAATCGACGGCCAGTGCGCTGCGGGCGCCGTTTCTTAGCAAAGCCACTGTCAAGAACCTGATCTTCCCGGCGGTAACACCGGGTTCGACCGTGCACTTGAAGTATGTTGAGCATTTTGACAGCGCCTACATGCCGGGCATTTATGCCGTGTCCGCGACCCTGGCACCGTACGTGCCAGCGCAATCGGTCACCATCAGTGTCACTGCACCCAAGTCGATGCCGCTGTACTTACATACACGCGGGCCCTGGATCGAACATCGCAGTGCCGGTGATGGCACCGAGACGCTCAGTGCTGTAGGCAGCTGGTCGCATGTCGACTTCCCACCGGAAGACAGCGCGGTCATTACCCAGTACGCGCCGATGGCCGTTGTCGGAACGGCTGCGGACTGGAAGGCCATCGCGCATGCCTACGAGCAGCTGGCATCAACGTCGATGCAGCTAACGCCGGCAATCCACAGGGCAGCCGCCACGGCGGCCGATGGTGCTCATGGCAAGATCGCCGTGGCACGTATCTACCGCTGGATGCAGCAACACATTCAGGCTGTGAACATAGATTATCGTGAGGCTGGTTACCAGCCGCCGGTGGCCGCCAGTACGCTGGCGCGGGGCATCGGCGACAGCAACGCCAGCGTGGCTCTGTTGTGCAGCATGTTGCGCGCCGAGGGGATCAAGGCAGTACCGGCGCTGATATCCACCTCGGGGCGCTACGTGCCGTATCCGGGCGCCGATCCGTTTGCCTTTGATCATGTGCTGGTCTACGTCCCTGCTTATCACCTCTACCTCGATACCAGTCAGCGCTATGCCGGGACGGAGGCGTTGCCGTTGATGGACGCGGGCAAACCGGTTTTGATTGCCGATGGCGCTGGGGCCCTTGCCCGCACGCCGGCGCCAAAGCGCAACCGGGTGCAATACCGCGAAGTGCAGTCAATGACGCTGGATTCGGATGGCGTTATCAGCGGCACTAGTCAGATCACCGCGTCCGGCTGGTGTGCTATCGATATGCGCGAGAGTGTGTTGAGTGATCGCAGCGGTGAGCGGTTGCAGCGCTTCATGCAGAGCGGTTACTACCAGGGAGGGCATACAGGTGCGATGCGGGTAGCCGAGATTTCCAACCGAGATGACCTGGACCGGCCGGTTGGTATGAAGTTGCAATGGCGCAACAGCGATGCCGTCATTCCGGGCCGGCGCATGGCACTGGTGCTGCCTACGCCCGGGAGCATCAGTGGAGCAATGGCGCCCTTCATCGGCCAGGCTACGCGTCGCTATCCCAGCGTGCTTGATGCGGAAACTATCCACGAGGCGGTGCATTTGCGTTTGCCGGCCGGCATGAAGCCTGCGGATCTTCCCAGGAATCAGTATCTGGAAACGCCCTTCGGCAGCTACAGGGTAAGCTACCACTATGCCAACGGTAGGCTTGACGAGGAACGCAGGTTGCAACTCACCCGGTTCGTGGTCGAGCCGCAGCAATATCCCGAATTGCACCGACTGGCATTGATGGCCGTCAGTACGGCGCGCAAGGGCCTGTTACTGCAACGAGGGTAGACCGGCTGCTGAGAGCAACTCAGGGAGCGGGTACGCGCCGAAGCCGGCGTTGCAGGTTTTTAGGGCGGAGGTCAAGCGTCCGACCCACAGGCAGCGATCGGGCGGTCTGCCATTGCTTTGGTTCGCGCATGAGCGCAGGTGGCTTCAGACGCGCTTTTGCTGCATGCTGACTTCGAGCGGCGCACCGACGACGGTGGAGACGAGCCAGCTGTTGGTCCCGAGCGCAGGCTGTTGCATCCGGCGAAGCTGGATCTTCTTCGGTAGAATGCGCGACGAGTGACCCTTGATTGCATTAACGAGGCGCGCGATAGCGAATTGAAGAACGACCTTCACGAGCAGCTGCGCATGGTCCGGCATAAATCTGGTATGAAGTGTTTCGGCGGCGTATTCGTGGCAAGCCTCTGAAATAATCCCCTACAGACGGTCAGCGCCGTCCTTGAGTGCGTCGCGGCGCTGCTTCGGACACCATCCGACCCGGCTTTTTCAGCAATAGACGGCGTTACTGTGCGACTTGCAATGGATGCGATATTCATCCATATACGGGATATGCATAGTGCGCCGAATATAATCTAGTAAACCGCCCGCTCACCCCATGCCTAAAGCCAGGCGCTTGCGCTCGCATTGTGGTCATGTTTGGGCAAACCAACAGCGGGCACATCGGGATATGTGCCGGAGACCCCGGTGCAGGCAAGGACGAAAGATCACAGGCATCCTTGTCAGTCTGCCGGTGATGAGTCCGGACCGATGGCGCGTATTCCAGCGCTACGGTTCATCTGATCGCACAGTGTTCGCCGGCACAAGAGGATAGGTCAGGCGATGGCAGCGCATCATTCAGTCTCATCGGCCTCGAACTCGAAGCCCCCGAGAATCCGGCGTAAGCCATTGTAGAGCGCGCACCAAAGCGCAGTGACGAGATAGCCGATGACCGCATATACGAGCGGCAGAAGAATGAATAGGGAAAGCGGCGGGTGTGGGGGAGGCGGCGTGCTAGGTTGCACGTGCGCCCGGATGGCCCACATCAAAATGGATAGCGGGACAATTATTACCGCTGCCACGAGACCCATCAATATACCCGCCATCTTGGCGTTCTGATGGGGAGGAAACCGCTGGATGCGAACCTTCATACAGGACCTCTGTCGGTTTGGAAGATGGAATCCAGTGTAGCAGCGATCCCCGAAAACCGCTCCGTCTCACCAGCACCGCTGGCAAGCAGTCCAGAAGACTGCGGCAACTGGAACCGGGCAGGCCATCTCGTTCGGATTCGTGCTGGAAGCGAGGAAACGGGTTTCCTTTCTCGCGGTTGCGATGCTATGGTTCCGATCGTCCGCAAATGCAACCATTGACACCTGCGACGTTCCGGCGGGTTGTTTCGGCCGTTATCCAAAGGATATTCACACGAACAATCTGTCACGTGAAAGGAGTCGGGAAGTGGCGGGATCATTAATTCGGGTATCCGGATTTGAGTGTGTTTCCGGTGTTCGAGCCGGCCTCCGTCATGTTGTCTTAAAACCGGATTTTGCTGTTGCTTTCTGCCTGATGTTGATCTACAGTGAAATCGGATTTCGTTGTGTGAGAGGAAGACATGAAACCCTCGGAAGCCTTGGCCTCGAACCGTGCTGCGATCCGACACGTGGTCGAGTCGCACCGCGCCCGCAACGCACGGGTGTTCGGCTCCGTGCTGCACGGACTGGACACCGATAGCAGCGATCTGGACATCCTCATCGACCCGACATCGGAAACGACGTTGATGGACGTGGCCGCTATCCAGGTTGAGCTGCAACGCCTTCTTGGCGTGTCGGTCGATGTGCTGACGCCCAGGGCCTTGCCCGACGCTTTCCGCAATCGGGTTATCTCTGAGGCAGTGCCGGTATGACCAAAGCACTGCGTGTCCCGGACTACCTTGGGCACATCCTGAAGGCTATCGAACGCATCGACCGTTACACGGCGGACATGGGCGAGGTGGCGTTTCTTAACAGCGAACTGGTGCAGGACGCCGTGATCCGCAACATCGAGATCATCGGCGAGGCATCGAACAACATCCGGCGCGTCGACCCAGCGTTCGCCGCGCAGCACGACGATATTCCGTGGCTGGTCATGTACACCATGCGAAACCGTGTCTCGCATGGCTATGACAAGGTGGACTTGGAAATCGTCTGGAAGACGATTCAGAGCGATCTTCCCAGCCTACACGCGCAAATCTCAGAGGTACGTGCCACTCTGACCCGAAACCCCGGTCATGAAGGGATGGAACCATGAACATGGCTGGGGGCCGTCGTTTCCGGTGGAGCGTGCCGGGCGCTCGCGAGTGATCGCGTAATGCCCACGAACATCCTGAATCTCCCCGATTTCAAGGTGCAGCGGGTCGAGGAAGCTGACCACGACTATCACGTCTACGCCGAAGTCTCGAACCCTCCCGCTACCTGTACGGCCTGCGGCTCTGACCGTCTGATCGGTCACGGTCGCAATGAGCAGGTCATCCGCGACCTGCCAACCCACGGCAAGCGGCTTGCGATCTACGTGGATACCCGCCGCTGGCGGTGCCAGTCCTGCGGCAAGACCTGCATGGAGGCGCTGCCCGCCATCAATGCCAAGCGCGAGATGACTGACCGGCTGGTGCGCTGGATCGGCCAGCAGAGCCTCAAGCGCACCTTCGCCAGCATCGCCGACGAAACCGGCCTTGACGAGAAGACCATCCGGAACATCTTCCGCGACTACATCAACGAGCTGGAGCAGCAGTTCCGCTTCGAGACACCGAAGTGGATGGGCATCGACGAAATCCACATCATCAACAAGCCGCGCTGCGTGGTGTCGAACATCCAGAACAACACCATCGTGGACATGCTCAACAACCGGAACAAGGACACGGTGTCGAAATACCTGACCCGTATGCCGAACCGGGACAAGGTGCAGTACGTGGCGATGGATATGTGGATGCCGTATCGCGACGCGGTGCAGGCGGTGCTACCGGCGGCAACCATCGTTATCGACAAGTTCCACGTCGTCAGGATGGCGAACGATGCGATGGAGAAGGCCCGCAAGGGGCTGCGGGCCGAACTGACTCTCAAGCAGAAGCGCGGGCTGATGCACGACCGCTTCGTCATGCTCAAGCGCAAGCGCGACCTGAGCGACGAAGAACGGTTGAACCTCGACGGCTGGACGAAGAACTACCCGGCACTGGGTGAGGCGTACCGGCTCAAGGAGGATTTCTTCGGCATCTGCGAGGTCGAGACGGCCGAGGTTGCGGCCGCGCGCTTCGAGGCGTGGCGCGACGGCATCCCGGCCGAGATCCGCCCCTACTTCACCGACCTGATCCGGGCCTTCCAGAACTGGCATCCGTTCATCCTCAACTACTTCGAGCACCCGGTGACGAACGCCTACACCGAGAGTCTCAACAGCCTGATCCGGGTGATGAACCGGCTGGGCCGCGGTTACAGCTTCGAGGCGCTGCGCGCGAAGATCCTGTTCACCGAGGGTGCGCACAAGCACACGCTGAGCCGCCCGAAGTTCGAGCGCAGGCGCGAGCCGGTGCAGAAGGTGGCAGAGCCGACGGTGGGTTACGCGATGGTGGATAGCATCATGCCCATCGGAAAGGCGATCCCGATGCCCAGAAGGGGTGGCCCAGGCGATGGGCACCCACACGAACTGCCGGGGCCGCCGAAGAACTACGGGGCCGACATCGCCACACTGATTGAGCTACTCGAAGCCGGGCGGCTGTGAGGCTTCAAACACAGCCAAATCCGGATACCCAAATCTTTCTGCCGCGCATCG
>JAJYEK010000141.1 GCA_021785795.1 Pseudomonadota bacterium | reverse complement strand
TCCAAAAAAGCGCTTTGCACGAGCGTGCACGTTGGGAGCTACCCTCGACCTTTGGCGACTGCGTGCTTTGTTCGAGGAATGCACATCCACTCCCGTATTAGCAGCACAGATTCATGGCGACTTGCACGCCAAAAATATTCTTGTCCGTGCAACTGACGCAATAGTTATTGATTTTTATGGTCACAAAAAATTTCCACTTGTCTACGATGCCGCCTGTCTCGAAGCGAGTCTGTTAGTAGAAGGATTCGTGGACGACGACCGAGATATTGAAGAATGGTTACTTTCTCTGGATCAACTCTACAATTATCCCCTTATGGACGGCACACTTTACATCAATCCGAAAGAACGTTCTCGCTGGTTTTACGCATGTGTACGCCAAATTAGGCGTTATGCGCGGCAATGGGCCGGGCAAGATCAATACGCAGGCGCCCTCGCTCTCGCTCTCTTGATCAAAGCCGGCAAAGATGACGATGTTCCTGAACCTGAATCTTCCCGCCGCGCCGCCGCGTACGTACTGGCCGAACGCATATTGGTAAAGGCTTTCGGTTCGCGGCTGGCCGCTAACGCTCCGGCACAAACTGCGGTGGCAAAGGTGGCTTCATGAGAGACACGAAGCAATTACGGTTCAAGGGAACTATTTCAAGGCGCAGTGAGGCATCCACCCATCTGGGGCAACCCTGTGACGCCGTGCTTATTGAGCGGGGAAGGCCCAGGATATTCCTGCTCTCCTGTCCATGCGGGTGTGGAGAGCATTTCCCAATCAACCTTGACCCTGACGCGGGGCCGGCCTGGCGACTCTACAGAGATGCGCGTTTTGGCTTAAGCATTTTCCCATCTGTCTGGCGCGATAACGGTTGCCGAAGCCACTACATTATTTGGCGCAATAAGATATGGTTGTTTGGTCGGTACGGAGAAGATGATTTTGATACCTCCACGCAAATTGATGAAACTAAGCCCCTGACGGATGCAGTGCTCCAACGCCTACCTATATCAGGACTACTGGCGTTTTCAGAAATAGCCGAAGCCTTAGGCTTCGTTCCTTGGGATGTGCTGACTATATGTCGGCAGCTAGTTCAAAACGGACTTGCTCGCGAAGGCAAAGGCAAACAACGCGGATCATTCGGACGCATTTAATCAGCGTTTTTATTGTTAATAAGGTTGTCATATTTATGTGTAGAGTCGGGATGTGACGCGGTGGCCTTAGGTTCCGCATATCTGTTTCCGCCCCTTTCGTTTGGCGGTGCCTCACTAGCTTAACCATAACTCCGTCTTCACATCCCGCTCATCGAACCGGACGTGCGGATCTCCCGCATCCAGCTCTCGGACAGAACATCATGCCTTCGCCCACGGAAGGCTTTGGGGAAGCATCGGCAGCCGGATGAGTCCAAGGTGCTTGTATATGTACTCATCAGGGTAGCGCTTCATACCCCCGCCGCGCTGTTTATGCTTCTTGCAAAGCCACTGGCGGAGCCGCGTCGTGGTGTACCGATCGATGAACCGATAAGCGGACGTGACCGGACCAAGACAAAAATAGTTGGCCCACCCTCCCAGTTTCCGATTCAATATCGTTACCATGTCTTCGGCATTGAGCCATGTCGTGTTTCTACCTGTCTGGACATGCACCGCTTCGATCATCCGTTTGATGCTCTTCTTTGATGGGCGGGTGCCTATATAAGGCCTCCCGGTTTTGGGAGAATAGCACCGACCGAAGGTGTATCCAAGGAAGTCAAATTTGTCGTCCGGTAAGCGGCACGTACGGGTCTTTTCTTCATTTACCGTTAGCCTCAGCCTCGTCATCATTTGCCGCATCGCATCGAGCGCCGCTACGGCCGCATCGCCTTTACAGCAGATGACCAGATCGTCAGCATAGTTGACGATCCGTGCGCCCAGTTTCCGTTCCAGGCCTGCCTTCCTCCACCCCAGAATGAATCGTCGCATGTAGAGATTGGACAGTAGGGGTGAAATCGGGGAGCCTTGCGGGATACCTTTCCCCGAATCCCGGTTTGTCGTCGTGCGTTTCTTTCGACCCCGTTCATCGCATTCTTCTACCGGAGCATTGAGCCACATCCTCACAAGATGCAGCATGCGCCGGTCAATCACCCGGCGTGCTACCGATTTCATGAGTTCACGATGCGGGATCGTGTCGAAATAGCCGGAAAGGTCGGCGTCTACAACATCTCTGTAGCCCCTGACCAGTAATCCGTGAACTTCTCGCACGGCGCTTTGTGCATTCCGGTCCTGCCGGTACGAGTGCTGTTCAGGCGGCAGATCGGCCTCGAAGATTGGCTCCAAGACCAGCATCGCCGCCGTTTGGCACACCCTTTCCGCCAGCCGGGGAATGCCAAGTGGCCTGAGTTTGCCGTTTGGTTTTGGAATATAGACCCTTCTTACCGCATCCGGGCGGTATGTTCCTTCCCGGAGCTCCTGCGCCAATTCCCCGAGCCATCGCTCCCGTCCATACGCTTCAACATCGTCAAACGTCAGGCCATCTACTCCCGGTGCACCCTTATTAGCGCGGCAGCAGGCGTAAGCGTGTCTCAGCACGTCCATTCGATATATCTTGTCGTATAGAGCATAAAAGCGAAATCCCGGTTCTTCCTTCGCTTTCGCATGTAACGCCTTCTGCAGCTTCTGAACGCTACTTGGAGTTGCTAGGTTTCCCAATCTCCTGTCCTTTGCCACTTTCAACATTGGTTCTGAACTGAGGTCCCTTCCCTCCACCGGCATTACCCGGCTTCATCGGTACTACGGACCCCTCCGCCACCCCATTGCGCCCGGCCTGTCCGTCACCGGCTTCCGGTTGGTCTTAGCGCTCGACCACGCCATGGGGCTTCCCGTGTTGCATCGGTCTTCCTCTTGTATGCATGCTGTCGCCAATACCCCGGCGGAACCACAGGGTGCTCGATTCGCTCTCTTCCCCTCTGGTGGCAGCCTTCCCCGTTATCACGGCGGGTCGGCTTCCGCGTCACGTCTTTCGAGGCCTGCTCGGCGTTCACTCGCGTTACGGCCTGCATACTCGCCAAGTCACTTTTCATGACCCTCTCCATCGGAGGCTTCAGACGCTTCGTTACCTCCACGCCTGCTCCGACTGCTACCGGCTGGAGCGAAAGTTGCCGGGCGGGATTCGCACCCGCTGAAAGACCGTGCCTTTGCACGGCGCACATGATAAAGGACGTTATCATTCATAAAATAAAAAGGAGGAGGGATGATTTGACTGTCACTTTCGGAATTATTTGGCGTAGAATTTTCTCCGGTATTTGGCGTATAATGTTCCGCACCTATTAAGGACATTGTACTGATGAGCGAACTGTCAACACTGCCTGAAGCCGATCGGCAAAGAGCGTTGGAACGGTTTCGTTTGCTCCAACCGCATCTGGAAGGCGGGAGGACACTCACCGCTGTGGCCCACGAAGCCGGCATCCCGTACCGGACGGCTCAACGTTGGGTGGCTCTGTATCAGCGCTTTGGACTGGCAGCACTGAGCCGAAAGGGGCGTACCGACAGCGGCGCTAGACGCTCCATCTCGCCAGAAATGCACAACGTTGTGCAAGGATTGGCTCTCCAGAAACCACCGCTGCCCATCGCCGCCCTGTATCGCCAAGTCTACCGCATCGCTCAGAAGCAGAACGATAATCCTCCCAGCTACGCAGTCGTCTACGACATCGTCCGCCAACTCCCCGCAGATCTGGTCATGCTGGCGCACGAAGGCCCAAAGGCCTACGCCGATGCCTTTGAGCTCGTTCATCGTCGGGAAGCTGAACGCCCCAACGGCATCTGGCAAGCCGACCACACGCCGCTCGACATCCTGATCATACGCGAAGATGGCACTATCTCCAAGCCTTGGTTGACGGTCATCATCGATGATTACAGCCGGGCCATCGCCGGCTACTTCCTCTACTTTGAAGCACCCTCGGCGATACAAACCGCGCTCGCGCTGCATCAGGCGATCTGGCGCAAGGAGGATCCCCGATGGCATGTATGCGGCATCCCCGACGTGCTCTACACCGACAACGGCAGCGACTTCACCTCGCGCCATCAGGAGCAGGTCGCTGCGGACATCAAGATGCAGCTCATCTTCTCCACACCCGGCAAGCCACGGGGCAGAGGACGCATCGAGCGCTTCTTCTCGACGGTCACTTCGATGTTTCTTTCCAGTCTTCCCGGGCACACTCCGGAGAGCGGCGGAATCTGCGGCAAGCCGACACTGACCTTACCCGAACTGGACGCGATGCTACGAGAGTTCATCCTGGGTGTCTATCACCTGCGTGAGCACAGTGAAACGAAGACGACACCCCATGTGCGCTGGGAACAGGGAGGCTTCCTGCCGCGCATGCCCGCTTCGCTGGAGGAACTGGATCTTCTATTGCTGACAGTAACCAAGGCCCGCAAGGTGCACCCTGACGGCATCCATTTCCAGGGCCTGCGCTATGTCGATACGACACTGGCGGCTTACATCGGCGAATCGGTGGTGCTGCGCTATGATCCGCGGGACGTAGCCGAGATTCGCATTTTCCACGAGGGACGTTTCCTTTGCCGGGCCATCTGCCCCGACCTTGCCGGCGAGACGATCCCCCTGCGCGAGGTGTTACGGGCGCGAAGCCGCCGACGGCGCGAGTTGCGCAATCTGCTGCACGATCGCAAGAAAACCGTGGATGCTTTGCTGGAGCTCAAGCAAGGCAACAGCCAGGGTGCACTACCGGAAGAACCGTCCAACCAGCCTCCGGAAAGAAAAGAGCGTGGGGAACCCGTTCTTCGGCGCTATATTAATGAGTGAACCGGCGCAGTTCGTCGAGACATTGGAATACCGGCGCTTCGCCGAGTTCTGTGAAGCATGTCGCCGTTATCGCTACATTGGCCTGTGTTATGGGCGGCCGGGCGTGGGTAAGACGCTCTCCGCACGGCATTACGCCCGTTGGGACACAATTCATGATGTGAACGTCTATACCATCCCCGAAGAAGAATTGCTGGCTCTACACTCGGCGGGCAAGCCGGATGCCGTCCTTTGCACGGCATCGGTTATCAATACGCCCAAGAGTGTCGAGGGGGACATTTCAAAGGCACGTAATCTGTTGTACCGGATCGCCCGGGAGCCGCTCTATCGCGAGCATAAGGTAACGATGGAGCAACACCGGGATCAATATGAGCAGGCAAGGACGGAGTATTGTGCAAGCGGGGAATGGATGAACTTGTCTGGCGAACAGGGGTCGGCCCCCACTCCACCGTCTTATGACGATCTGGCCCGCAAGTTCGCTGAGCGAGAGAAAACCATTGTGGACCCGACAAACCTGGTACTGATCGATGAAGCGGAGCGGCTCAAGATGGCCAGTTTAGAAGCGGTACGCGATGTTTTTGATCGCAGCCAAATCGGGCTTATCCTTATCGGCATGCCGGGTATAGAGAAGCGCCTGGCCCGCTACCCGCAATTTTATTCGCGTATTGGATTTGTCCACGAATTCCGCCCGCTCGGCACAGCGGAGGTACGTCGCCTCCTGACGGGCGCATGGACACCGCCTGGCGTTCATCTGCCACCGCTGGATGAGGAGACCATGGCCGCGATCATTCGCATCACAGGCGGCAACTTCCGGCTGCTTGGCAGGCTTCTGGCACAGACAGAACGCATCGTTGAGATCAACGAACTGCCCAATGTGACGTGCCAAGCTGTCGAAGCGGCGAGAGAAAGTCTGGTGATCGGGCAAACGGGATAGCCGCGGAAACGTCCTGATGATTCTTAGCAGTGTCCCAAAAACGGTCGTTTATGGGACACCCGCAAGACGGGACCGGAATAGGACGCAAACAGGCCCTATTCCAGCCTCTTTATGTTCCAAAACCCATTCCACTATCAACGTTCCCAAATCATTGACACAAGGCTGACTTCTGGTACACTCGGTCCATGAAAATCGGATATGCACGTGTCAGCAGCGACGACCAAAACCTCGATCTGCAGCGGGATGCGCTCAGGCTTGCGGGGTGTGAGCGCGTTTACGAGGAGAAAGAGTCCGGAGGCAAGACCGACCGACCGGAATTGCTGCGACTGTTCGAGGTGCTGCGGCCCGGTGACACTCTCGTCGTTTGGCGACTGGATCGACTCGGCCGCTCACTCAAAAACCTAATCGAAACGGTGGAAAAGCTCGAAGCTTTGGGGGTTGGTTTCCAAAGCATCACTGAGGCCATCGATACCACTACCAGCGGAGGCAAGCTGGTCTTCCATATTTTCGGGGCACTGGCGGAGTTTGAGCGCACGCTGATTCGCGAACGCACACGAGCGGGCCTCAAGGCTGCCCGTGCTCGCGGTCGCCAAGGTGGCCGTCCCGTACTGCTTGACGAAGACAAACGGCTCATGGCTCAAGCTCTGCGTGACGATCCAAACCATAGTGTTGCGGCGATCTGTAAGACGCTGGGCATCGCGCGAACGACGTTCTATCGTTACACCAAGGGAAACAAGACTAAGTCCTGATACGCCACATGGAAGAGATGTAACACTCGAGTTCCACCCCTAATTGGCGCCTGTCTACAACGGTTGCCACAAACGAGGACTGAAGCAGGGAACGATGAGACAGGAATTGGGGGCAATAGAGAAAAGAGTGGATGGGCTGCTGGCGCTTTTTGTACCCGATGCAAATACTGCCGAACGGGTGAACGAGTTTTTTAGGACGCAAATTAGAAATGCGAACACAAGGAAAGCCTACGCGGGAGCTGCGGGTAATTTTGCCGCTTGGTGCGCGGAACACGGGATAAAAGAACTGGGCCAGGTGCGCCCCGTGCATGTCGCGTCCTATATCGAAGGCCTGCATAAAAAAATCGCCGCGCCATCGGTCAAGCTCCATCTGGCTGCGATCCGGATGCTCTTCGAATACCTGGTGGTTTCCCAAGTGGTCTCAGTCAACCCGGCGAGCTCGGTCCAGGGGCCGAAGCATGTGGTTAAGAAAGGCAAGACCCCGGTACTCACAGCCGAAGAGACCCGGGCGCTGTTCAATAAGATCGACACCAGCTCGCCGGTCGGCCTGCGCGACAGGGCACTGATCGGTCTTATGGTTTATACCTTCGCGCGAGTCGGCGCCGCGATCCAGATGCGTGTCGAGGATGTCCATGTGAAGGACCGCCGCACCTGGGTGCGTCTGCACGAAAAAGACGGCAAGCGCCATGAGATGCCCTGCAACCACAACCTCGAAGATTACCTGAGGGTCTATATCGAAGGGGCCGGGATCGGAGCGGACGCCAAGGGCTATCTGTTCCGCACGGCGCGCGGCAGAACAAATGAGCTGACAGACAGGCCCCTGGCCCAGGCGGACGCCTACCGCATGATCCGCCGCCGCGCCCTGGATGTCGGCCTTTGCACGAAAATCGGCTGTCACAGCTTCCGCGCGACCGGCCTCACGGAATATTTGCGCAACGGCGGCAAATTAGAGGTAGCGCAGCAAATGGCCAACCATGAATCTGCCCGTACCACGGGCCTCTACGACCGGCGCAACGATCAGATCTCGCTCGATGAGGTCGAGCGGATTTTGATTTAAGGCGTTTTGTTCCGTTAAGTCTTGATACGCCAAATAGCAGAGAAAATTTTGCGCCAAATAATCCCGAAAGTGACAGATTTGACCGAGAGTCTGGTGGTTGTGGAAAGAGAAAATTCGGCGGCGCTGCCGGCGCTTTTTGCTCCGGACGCCAATACCGCCGAGCGGGTCCTGGAGTTTTTCGCCGCGCGGATAAGAAACGCAAATACCAGAAAGGCGTATATGCGCGCCGCCGGCGATTTCGCCGCCTGGTGCGAAGATCGCGGCGTCCGGGAGCTCGCCCGGGTCCGTCCCCTGCATGTCGCGGCCTACGTCGAGGGCCTGGGCCAAAAGATCGCGGCGCCCTCGGTAAAGCTCCGGCTCGCAGCCCTCCGGATGCTCTTCGACCATCTTGTCGTAAGCCAGGTCGTGCCGGTAAATCCCGCGAGTTCGGTCAAGGGACCAAAGCATGTGGTCAAAAAAGGAAAGACCCCGGTCCTTTCCGCCGAAGAGGCCCGCGCCCTGCTCGATGCCATCGACACCTCTTCCCCGGTCGGTCTTCGGGACCGGGCGCTCGTCGCCCTTATGACCTACACCTTCGCTCGAGTCGGGGCGGTTATAAAGATGCGGGTCGAAGACGTCTTTGTTCAGGGGCGGCGCACCTGGGTGAGGCTTCACGAGAAGGGCGGAAAGCGCCATGAGATGCCCTGCCATCACAATCTCGAGGACTACCTCGAAGCCTATATCAAGGGGGCAGGGATCGCCGCGGACCCAAAAGGCTACCTCTTCCGCACAGCGCGCGGGCGAACAAACGAGCTTTCCGGCAAACCTTTGAGCCAGGCGGACGCCTACCGCATGATCGGCCGGCGGGCAGGTGATGCCGGCATTCGCACAAAAATCTGCTGTCACAGTTTCCGCGCGACAGGGATTACGGAGTACCTGCGCAACGGAGGGAAGCTCGAAGTGGCCCAGCAGATGGCCAACCACGAATCCGCCCGCACGACCGGCCTGTACGACCGCAGAAACGATCAGGTTTCGCTCGACGAGGTGGAACGGATCCTCATTTGAGGTGAAAAAGTCATCATATCTGACCCAAAATAAGAACTGAGGAGCATGAACATGAAAGGCATAGAGATCTCCGTCCGCCACACCCACAACGGCACACTGCTCAACATCCACCTTGACGCTCGAGCCAAGCAAAGGTTGATCGCCGGACTTCAATCAGGTCGTTTCGATTCACGGGACACCCCAATCAACCTTGAGCTTTCCGTATTACCAGAGTGGCTCACGGACCCCGAATCGACACACGCTCGCATCCCAATCACCGTCATTAATGTCAATGAAGTTGATTGATGAAAAGCCAAGCGTGTCTGCGCTGTAGCCAGTGGCAGATCGGTGTCGGTAACCGCCGGTGAAGCCGTTACCGCGGGCCGGGGAAGTTTGCCCGGTACGACAGAAAGGCAAAGCCGGTCAGCGCCGGTATGTAAAATTTGCCTTCAGAAGATCTCAAGGTCGACAAATTCGGGGTCTGAAGAGCAACCCAGGGGAGGCTGATCGAACAGCAAACAGCGGTTGCGGGTCTTCGTGGTGGTCTGTCCTTATGACGAACCGTCCACTTCCAAGGTAGTCAGGATCTTTCGGCGCAGCGACATTTTGTCCAGTTATGGGATCTGTCGGAGGGCCCGCAAACCCGCACAAAACCTTGTGGCCGTATTTCATATATGGACAATTGACGTGAGTAAACTACCGACCCCAGAGGGGCCGGCTTTGAATTAACCCCTGGAAGGGGATCAAGTTGCCTTTGCCCCCTGAGGAGGCAAAGGGGGAGTTGTCCCCAACGGCACGTTAGCCGCTAATATCGCGGCTTTTCCGCTGTTTTTTCTTGTTTATCCTGGTACTTAACGTACTTTTGGATCATCTCTGAGTCCAGGCCGACCGTATCAACACAATAACCCCTTGCCCAGAGAT
>JAJYEK010000023.1 GCA_021785795.1 Pseudomonadota bacterium | reverse complement strand
GGGCGAGCGCGCTGCTGGCGAGGCTGCCCTTGAGAAAGGTCCTGCGGGTCAAGGTGGTCACGGCGGTCTCCTGAAAAGTACGATGTCAGAAACGGTCTACCTGCGCAGTGGCTGGAGTGCTCAGGTTTGCTGCGCAGGCGGTGAGACGCCAGAAGACCTGTATTTATTCCGGTAATTGGTTCCGAGAACTGCCGGTGCGCACAGGACCCGCTGGCGACGTCGCTGCGCTGCCATCGAGAAGAATGCCATACAGCGCCGGTGTCCACAGAATGGATGCCGCCATGCCGGCACATGCTCCGCCCAGGAGGGCTGCGGCGAGCGGCCGCAGCAGCGCAAAGTCCGGGGCGCCTGCCACCAGCAGCGGGATCGCACCGGCCAGCGCGCAGACGCCGAGCCGCAGCACAACTGACCTTGCCCGTGATGCTGCCGCGACAAGCTGCGTCCTGCGGTATCCGCCCGCCAGGGTCCGATCCATGAAATCGACCGTCAGCGCCGACAACCCGACCGTGACGGCGGCACCCACGATCAGCCCGACCCATCCCGGAGCCGAGAGTCCGCTTCCGCCGAGACCGAGCGCCGTCAGGCTGCCCGCTCCGGCATAGGGTGCACCCAGCAAGACCACGAGCGGACGGCGCCACCCGCGATAGCGCCACAACAGCGTTACGGCAATCAGCAGCAGGGCAAACAGTGCCGCTTCGCGCATTTCCTTCGAGAGGCGTTGGGTCGCCGCGGCGACGCCGGTGAGCGACAGCCGGCAGCCGGGGGGCAAACTGAGTGCGGCGATGCGCTGCTTGAGCAGGCGCAGGGCATTGCCGGCCGTCGCGCCAAGCACCCCGGTCACCGAGATCGCAGGCAGTCCCTGGTCGCGCCGATACACCTGCTCCTCGCGCACGTATCTGACGGTTGCTACATCGCCCAGATATACCGCCGGGCGAGTCCGCGTCTCTCCGCTCAACAGCAGCCGCGGCAGTTCAGTGATGCGGCCCAAGGAGGGCGGCAGAACTATGCGTATTTTGCGCCAGCGATCCCCCTCGAGAATGCTGCCGGCCACCAGTCCGCCGCGCGCGATCCGCAGCGCTTGCGCCGCTTGCGCCTCGCTGATGTCGCGTTCCGCAGCCAGTACCGGGTCCAGGCGCAGCACCAGGTCGTTCGCGACAGCGGCGGAAGAAAGACGCACGTCGCGTACCTGTGGCAGACTGCGCAGAATGCGCGCCACGCGTTCCGCAGCGTCCCTGAGCGCAGGCCCGCGAGGGCCGGTCAATTGGATCCCGGTCACACCATCCAGCGCCTGCAGCAGCCCGGCGTCGCGGTAACCCGGCCTGATTCCCGGGAATGCCACCAGCGTCGACTGCAGCTGCCCACCACGCAGCCCGGACTGCGCCGCCGCCCGCTCGAATCCCGCGATCCATCGCTCGGCAGCCGGCGCACGCGGAGGACCGGCCAGCACCACCCGCAGGCGCATGGGCGCGAACCGCCTTCCACCCGCGACCGAGGTCACCTGGGCCACCCCTCCCTGAGCGCGCGCAATCCGCACGATACGCGGCGCCTCCGCCCTCAGGCGGCGGGCACCCGTCGCGCTGCTGGCGCTGATTCGCACCAGCACTTGTCCGGTGTCGGGCGGCGGAAAGAACGTCACTCCACGCGCGAGGACCGCGGCTGCAGCAGACACACCGGCCAGCGCCAGCGCCCAGATCGCGAGGCTGAGCCCCGGCCTGGTGATGCAGCCGGCAATCCATGCACGGTAGCACCGCGCCCGACGCGGACCGCGGCTGCGCCCGGCAGCGGCGGCTTCCCGACCACCGCCGAACACCACCGCAGCCAGAATCCACGACAGGCACCATGCCCCCAGGACCACAGCAAACAGGTCACGAAACAGCAGGCTGACCGGTCCCGGAACGGCCAGCAGGACAGCCAGGGCGATGACCATAGGCAGAGCGGCGCCAAGCGCTGCGGCCGCGCCGCTGGAACCGTCCCGCTGCAAGCCGGACGGCCCGCCGGCGCGCTGCCGCAGGGCAAGCGGCGGCAACAGGCACAGGCCGACGGCCAGGACCAGGCCGCAGAGGACCATGAGGTTGAGCGTCATGCCTGCTGCCAGCAGGACAACGCCTGTCGCAAGCAGCGCAACCAGGCCGACCACCGGCTTCAGGACACTCCGGCGTTCGGGCCCGGCAGGATACAGGGTCCCGGCAAGACCGAGAATCAGGGCGCCGGCGGCGAGAACGCCAAACCGGCGCAGCAATGCTGCCAGCGACTGCGTCAGATCAGAGCGCACGCGCACCTGCACGTCTCGCGGCACAAGACCGTTGGCATCCAGCCAGTCGGCACGCGCCCTGATCGTACTCGCCACGGCAAACGGGTCTGCGCCAGGCATACGCGTGAGCACCAGGCGGACCGCCGGCGAGCCGTTGAGGCGCACGTCCGGTCCGGTGCGGCGCCGACGCCGCACCGTTGCAACCTGCGACAGCGGCAGCAGATTGCCATCCGGTAATCTCACCGGCAGCGCTGCAACTGCGGCGACCGCCGAGCGCGCACTTACAGCAAGGTATCCGGAAGGCGCCTGCGCTTCCCCGGTATGCACCGCCCTGACCACATCGTCAAACGCCAGCCCCAGTCCGGCAAGCCGCTGCGGGTCCGGCTCCACGCGTATTTCGCGCACCGGACCGCCCTCGATCTGGCCTCCGGCAACACCGGCAAGGCCGAGAAACTGCGGCATCAGCCTGTCCTCGGCCCAGCGCCGCAGCGCCGGCAGCGGCCATGCCGGGGCCGTCACCAGCACGCGCCCGGCCACCCCATCGGGAGCGGGAATCACGGCATCAGCCGGCCGGCTGGCGGATGCCGGCAGCGGGAGGCCGCGCGCCAGCAGGGCATGCAATCGCGGCAACGCCCGGTCGCGCCCGGTCGCGCTCGCGAAGGTGAGAATGACGCGCGCGTAGCTGTCGGTGCTCGAACTGCGCGCATCACGCAGACCAGGCAGCCGTGAAAGCGCATCGAACAGCGGAAGCGCGACGTGACGGTCCATCGCCGACGCCGACGCCCCTGGATCTCGCACTGAGACCAGCACCGCAGGAGATTCCAGGTTGGGGGGCAGCCCGGGGCGCAGACGCTGGAACGCGACCACCCCGGCGGCGGCGACCGCGAGCAAAAGCGCTCCGGTCGCAACCGGGTGGCGGCGAAAGCGCGGCGCTACACTGTCGCCGCGCATAGCCCGCACACTGCGGTCTCAGCGCCGCTGTCCGGCCGCAGCGATTCACAGCCGTCCGCATCGCCGGCTCTCCGTCCACATACCCCGGTCAGCGCACGTGCGCCACAGCGGTGAGGGGTGGCCCTTTCCAGGGCTGGGCGATGGCGCAAAGGAGCGCCCGGAACTGCAGCGCAGCGGCTCAAGCAGGCCTATGCCAGTACATGCTCGATCTCCTGCCGGATAGCACGCGCGGCGCCAGGACCAAAGCGTGTCCTGCCCTGCTCAAAGACATCGGTGAACGCATACTCGTAGTTCAGGTCCTGCAGACCGAGACACCCGAACAGGCGGTCTTCATAGGAAAAATCGTCCGGCTGCGGGACCAGCGTCGGCCACCCCGACCCCCCGGGCACGAGCGCCGGCCCGAAAAACACTACCCCGGGAAGATTCCGCGCCTGCAGCACGCCGCTGCCTGCCGTGCGACCCGTCATCGGCAGCAGGTCGATCGTGCGCGTGAGCTTGCTCTGGCGCTCGAGAACGATGTCCACCCTGCCGTCGATGGCACCGGTCTCGGCAGCGAAAGCAAGGCTCTCGGCGCCGGTAGCCGTTCGCCAGCGGTCGACGTCGGCCGCCCCAAAGCGGCTTGGATAGAACAGATACCGGATCGGGGCAAGGGCGGCAAGGCTGTCTTTGATCTGTGCATCATAGCCAGGAGTATTGATAAGTACGCCGCCGGCGTCGTCATCGGCCAGGTAATAGACTACAGCCGCACCGGCCCCGTCCACCCGATAGATGCTCCGGTCGCGCAGCACGACAAGGCGTTCGATCACTCGGGAGTCCCGGACAGCAGCGGCGCGAGCTCGCCCAGCGCCTGCTCGTAGACCCGGCGCTTGAATTCGACGATATCCTCCAGCGGACTCCAGTAGTCGACCCAGCGCCACGCATCGAATTCCGGGTCCTCCGTCAAGTCCAGACGGACCATTTCCTCATTCGCGATCAGCCGCAGCAGGAACCAGATCTGCTTCTGGCCGCGAAACTGGGTGTGACGGGCAGTGCGCAGGTAGCGCCTTGGAATATCGTAATGAAGCCAGTCGCGCGTGCGACCGATGAGACGCACGTGATCCCGGTCCAGCCCGATCTCCTCCCGCAGCTCGCGAAACAGCGCCTGTTCGGCAGTCTCGCTGCGCTTGATCCCGCCCTGCGGAAACTGCCATCCGTCCTGGCTGCGACGGCGCGCCCAGAAAACGTGGTTTTCACGGTTACACAGGATGATTCCGACGTTAGGCCGGTAACCGTTCTCATCGATCATAGGATTTCAGGTGTGCGTCCGGATTGCATACATGGTATTGGACGGATTCTTCCACGATCCGCAGCCAGCGGCAACGTGCCACAACCACCGCGGCGTCGGATTTTGCGCCGCCTGTCCGGGCCAACGGCCATCCGGACACGCACCGGACCGACCCGCCGCCTTCGGCAACGGCGCTTTCGCCTGTTATCCTAGGCAGCCCGAAACCGACCCTGCCACAGGAGCAGCCATTGACTCTCGCGATTTTCGACCTCGATAACACCCTGCTTCGCGGTGACAGCGACCACGCCTGGGGCGAGTATCTGGTGGAGCTCAAGGCGGTTGACAGCGCCCAGTTCATGCGCGACAACAACCGCTACTACCAGGCCTACCTCGACGGGACACTCGACATCTTCGAGTTCCTGGAACAACACCAGCTCAAACCCCTGGCCCGGTACGATCGTGCCACGCTGGAGCGCTGGCGCGCCGATTTCGTGCGCACCAAGATTCTGCCGCTCATCGTTCCGGCCGCCCGGGAGCTAGTCGAGAGTCACCGCAAGCAGGGGCATACGCTCCTGATCATCACCGCGACGAACAGCTTCATTACCGCACCCATCGCTGCAGAATTCGGCATCCCTCATCTTATTGCCACCGAGCCAGAGGAAAACGGCGGCCGCTTCACCGGCAAGGTGCGCGGCGTCCCGAGCTATCGCGAAGGAAAGGTGACCCGCCTGCGCAGCTGGCTGTCTGACCACCGCCAGGATCTTGCAGGCAGCTGGTTCTACAGCGACTCCCACAATGACCTGCCGCTGCTCGAACTCGTCGATCATCCGGTGGCCGTTAACCCTGACACGGTGCTCGCCAGCCACGCGCAGGTACGCGGCTGGCCGTTGCTGATGCTGCGCTGAGATCCATGCGACACGGAGGCACAACATCCTTCCTGGTGGCGCTGGTGCCGGTGAGCCTGCTCTTTGCGCTGGATACCGGCAGCGTGCACATCGGGTGGATTGCGCTGTGGCATGCGCTGGCCGGCAAGGCCCCGGCGCTGGATGCCACCATCATCTGGCGCCTGCGTCTACCCCGGACGGCTGCGGCATTTGCCGTCGGTGCGCTACTTTCCCTGTCTGGAGCGCTCCTCCAGGTGCTGCTGCGCAATCCCCTCGCCGACCCCTACGTGCTCGGGATCTCGGGTGGTGCGGCCGTAGCCGCACTCGGCTCCATGCTGCTCGGGATCGGTAGCGCCTGGCTCGGACTGAACGCGTTTCTCGGCAGTCTGGTGTCCATGGCGATCGTCTTCGGACTGAGCCATTTGCGCGGACCGTGGACGCAGACCAGACTGCTGCTTACTGGCGTAGTCGTCGCGGCCGGCTGGGGTGCCGCTATCAGCTTCATGCTTGCGGTCTCGCCCGCCAGCAACGTGCAAGGCATGCTGTTCTGGCTCATCGGGGACCTGTCCTACGCACGCCACATCGGCTGGGCCTACGCAGCACTGGCCGGGGGGCTGCTGCTGTCTATGCCGCTCGCACGCAGCCTCAACCTCTACTCCCGCGGTGAGCTCGTTGCCGCGTCCCTCGGGGTCAGCATAGGCCTTGTCCGCACTGCGGTTTACGTGCTTGCCTCCCTCATGACCGCAGCCGCGGTGATGCTGGCGGGCAGCGTCGGATTTGTGGGCCTCATCATTCCCCACCTGCTGCGGCTGCTCGGCGATTCCGACTATCGTCGGCTCTTGCCCGACTCGGCGCTCCTCGGCGGCAGCTTTCTCGTCGTATGCGACACGCTTGCGCGCAGCGCCATGGCCCCGCTGCAGCTGCCCGTCGGCGTGATCACGGCACTGCTCGGCGTGCCCGTATTCCTGATACTGCTTGCGCGAGCCCGCGTGCCGTGACGCGCCTGGAAGCCCGCAGCATCCGGCTCGCGCTCGGCGGCAAGACCCTGTGCACCGGCCTGGATCTGGCAATGAACGCCGGGGAAACCTGGGCCGTACTAGGCGCCAACGGCAGCGGCAAGACCACCCTGCTCCAGACCCTGGCGGGACTGCGCCCGCCCGTCGCGGGGCAGGTCTACCTCGACGGGTGCGACATTCGGTCGATGCGCCCGCGGGCGTTGGCGCTCAAACGTGGGGTGCTCCTGCAGGAATCGGAACCGGGCCTGGCTGCCGATGTCATGCAGACGGTGCTGACCGGCCGCCACCCGCACCTGCCTCCGTGGGGATGGGAGACATCCGCGGACCACCGTATGGCCAGCGCGGCCCTGACCGCAGTGGATCTTGAGGGATTCGCGAGCCGGCCCCTGGCGACGCTCTCGGGCGGCGAGCGGCGGCGCGTCGACATCGCGGCGCTGCTGGCCCAGGACGCACCTATCTGCTTGCTCGACGAACCGACCAATCATCTCGATTTGCGGTACCAGATCAAGGTGCTGGAGCGTATTGCGGCACGGTCGCAGACCCCGGGGCACCTAAATGTTATAGTGCTTCATGACGTCAATCTCGCGCTGCGATTCTGTAGTCACGGCCTGCTGCTGGAGGCAGGCGGTCATCGTCAGGGACCGCTCGACGCAATTCTCGACACCGGTGTGCTCGAGTTGATCTACCACTGTCCGTTCCGCGAAGTCGGCACCGGCAGCGACCGCATATTCCTTCCCGCATGAAAGAGTTGGACACGGATACAAATCATGTATACTACAAACCCGTGTCCGAACCCCCAAACTCCGGATCCGGCCGCCAACCCCTGGCGGGAAGCCGCATATACTCCCGCCCAATCTCCTCGTTCCCCCTGAACATGCGCACTTGGCGTTTCCCGGCCTCGCTACGCACACGCATGGTGGTGACGCTTTCCATTTTGATCGTCCTCGCCACGTTCACCGCACTGATGTACCTGGTGGCACGGTTCGCCAGCTTCCAGGCTCTGGCCCAGGCCCAGACCGGCCTCGGACTGGCGAAGCTGGAAAGACCTGCACTGCAGCGGTTGATTGCTGCCGATGATCGCACCGGGATCCGCCACATACTGCTCAAGATGGCCAGCGCCCCGGGGATCGCTGCCGCCCGCATCGTCGGCGGCGACGGCAGGGTCCGCTACGGCGAGGGACGCCTGCCCCAGCCCACAAGCCGTCTCATGCACCTCCTGACCGGCATAGACGGAGTGCGCACGGTTACGCTCGCCCTGAATCCCGGCAGCACGGATCAGGCCTCCCTGCAGCTGAGTCTCTCGAACCGTGCGCTCAATGAAGGCGCATTCCGGCTGATGCTCAACAGCGTCCTCTTTCTGGGGGCGCTCCTGGGCGTCACCCTGGCGATCACCTACTCGCTCCTCAAACGCTTCACGGCTCCACTGAAGCCGCTGACCGAAATGGCGCGCCAGGTCTCGCGAGGCAACTGGACTCCGAAGGTGACGCTGATCGAATCGGGCAGCCGCGAGCTACAGGAGCTCAACCAGGCGTTCGCCGACAGCTCGGCGGCCATGCGCCACTACGTACGCAACCTCGAAGAAACGCGCGAACTGCTCGAGCACAGCGAAAACCGGCTGCGCACGCTCGTCAACGGCATGCACGAGATCCTGTTCGAGCTCGACCGCGAAGGGAACATCAGCTTCCTCAATCCTGCCTGGGAGACACTCACCGGCTTCAAGACCGAGGACACGCTGGGCCGGCCGTTTGCCGATTTCGTGATGGAAAGGAAGGTCGCGGCCGACTTTACTCCCCAGAATCTGGCGGACATGCGCGAAAAGAACCGGGAAATATGCCTGCGCAGCGCGGCCGGCAAGCGCCTGTGGGCCCAGCTCGATGCCGATGCCCAGCACGATTCCGCGGGCCGGTTCACTGGCGTAATAGGCACCCTGGGAGACATCACCCAGAGCGTCGAACTCAACCGGCTTCTGACGAAGTACCAGGATGACCTCTACTATCTGTCCGTCACCGACCCGCTCACGGGACTGTACAACCGGCGTCATTTCGACACCCAGCTCGAAGCCATCCTCGCCGAGCATTTGCCGAAGAATCAGTCGGTCTGCTTGCTGATCGTCGACCTGGACGGCTTCAAGTTCATCAACGACACCTACGGACATCCGGCCGGAGACGATGCTCTGCGCGCAATTTCCGGACTGCTCAAAAAGACCATACGGCGCAACGACTATATCGCGCGGCTGGCTGGGGACGAATTCGCCATGGTGCTCAAGAACACCACCGTCGGGGACGCCACCAACATCGCCATGAAGCTGCATGCGGCAATCAACGGGACTTATATAAATCTCCCGGTCGGCCACATCCAGCTGCAATGCAGCATCGGAGTAGCCGAGGCACCTACCCATGGACAAAAGGCACAGGATCTCGTCAGCGCCGCCGATGTCGCCCTCTATCACAGCAAACGCCGCGGCCGTAACCGGGTGGAAGTCCTGTCGCCGGACATCAGCCGCGCGCTCATGTCCATCTTCAGCCAGGGATTCCAGCTGCGCAATGCGCTCGAACAGGGCGATCTCATGCCGGCTTTCCAGCCCATATGCGATATCCGCACTGGCAAGCCGGTCGCCTACGAGGCGCTTGCGCGCATGCACCACGGAGGGGCAACCATAAAGGCCGGGGACTTCATCGCGGTGGCCGAGGAACTGGGTCTCACGCGCGAAATTGATCTGCACATCATCGAGCAGGCGCTGCTGCTCGCTCCGGCCGGCTACGGCCTGTTTCTCAACCTCGATCCCAGCTCGTTCAACGACCGCGGGTTCGTCACGCAGCTGGAAGATCTGGTCGGCCCGGCATGCCGCTCCGGGAAATCCATAGTCATCGAGATCACCGAGCGCGAGAACGTCACCATCACCGACACGCTGCTGGCCGACATCCAGGCATTGAGGCGTCTCGGGTGCAAGCTCGCGCTGGACGATTTCGGAAGCGGCTATTCAACCTACCATTTTCTGAACCTTTTCCGCCCCGAGTACCTCAAAATCGAGGGCACGTTCGTGCGCGGCATGCTCGATCATGAATCCGACCGCAAGATCGTCGAACACATCCACGAACTTGCCACCTCCTTCGGCATGGAAACCATCGCCGAGAGCGTGGAAAACGAGGATACGCGCAACGCCCTGCTGCGCATGGGCATCCGCAACGCCCAGGGCTGGCATCTCGGGCTGCCGCAGATTCTGCACAAGCGCTAGTTTCGCATCCGGGCGCACGTCCTGATGCGTGCTTGACAGCATCCTGCCGAACGCATATCGTCCGCACCAGCTACAGGTGCCCCGCAGGAATCAGAACTGCGGGGTGAAACGGGAAGCTGGTGGGTTCTGCATATCTGCATCGCGGAACAATTCCAGCGCTGCCCCCGCAACGGTGATCGAGTTTCGGCAAATCATCCTTTAGCCACTGCGTGCTTCAGTTGTCCGTCCGTAACTGCGGACACTGCGCGGGAAGGCGATTTGCCAGGTTCGCAAGAACTGCTCGTAAGCCCGGAGACCGGCCTGAGCCACGTGGCAACGCTGCGGTGGGCAGCCGGTCGCGCCTTCGGGTGTCTGATCGGTCCGCTCTCCTGCGTTTCCATACATCGTTAACGAAGCGAGTTGCGCACGGCGGGTGCGCAGGGAGAATAACTTGCCTGTCAGATCCTTTGGCCCGGTCCTGTCCGGGATGATGCTTGCTGCCGTCACAGCCACATGCCGCGCCGCCCCCGGCAATTCAGCGGCAGAACCGATCATCGTAACCGCATCCCGCGTCTCCCAGACCGAGAATCAGGCGCTCGCCTCGGTAACGGTCATCACGCGCAGACAGATCGAGCAGAGCCAGGCGAGCGATATGGTTGAACTGCTGCGCTCGGTGGCCGGCATTGACATCGTCCGCACCGGCGGTCCCGGCGCCCAGACGAGCGTGTTCATGCGCGGCACAAACTCCAACCACGTGCTGGTGCTGATCGACGGCGTGCGCGCGGCGGACGCCACCAGCGGGGGCTTTGCCTGGGAGAACCTCGACCCTTCGCAGATTGAGCGCATCGAGATCGTGCGCGGGCCGCGGGCGACTCTGTACGGCTCCGACGCCATCGGCGGGGTGATTCAGATCTTCACGCGTAAACCCCGCGGTCCGGTAGCACGCTTCGAGCTCGGCAGCTTCGGCACACATGGCGCCGAGATCGGCGGCGGAACCGGCGGTCGGGTCCGTTTTTTTGCCGACGCCTCTTACCGTGGGGCGACTGGATTTCCGGCGACCAACCCCTCGGCAGGTCCCAGCCTCTACAGCCCGCAGAATGACGGCTACCAGCAGCATAGCGTCACTGCCGGCATGCACGCGCCGCTCGGCAAGCATGCATCGGTCGGACTGACCGCCTGGGACGCGCTCGAGAGCACGCAATTCGATCCAGCGGGCGACTTCAGTCACGGAGAAAACCGCGTGCTGAGCCTGAGCCTCAAAGACCTCACAACTGCCGGCTGGACGCAGACTTTGAGCCTCGGCAACGCCCTGGTGGATCTCAATACGTACGGCAGCGACCTGTCTGAGATCAGCACGCATCGCAATTCCATTGACTGGCAGAACAACTTTGGCATCGGGCAACACAGTCTGCTCACTGTCGGATACAGCTTTGTGAATGACGCGGGCTTTTCCAACGACATCACCAATGCCGTTACCTACGCCGATTCCGTCCATGACAATGCCGTGTTTGCCGACCTGTTGAGCAGGTTTGGACGCCAGCAGCTCCAGTTCGGCCTGCGTCAGGACCAGCACAGCACCTTCGGCGGACACACAACCGGACAGGCCGCATGGGGCTGGGCCCTGACACCAGCGTGGCACTGGTTTGTCTCCTACGGCACGGCGTTCCGGGCCCCGGATTTCAACGAGCTATTCAGCCCCGGATACGGCGGATTTTTTGCCGGCAATCCCGACCTGCGCCCGGAAACCTCGCGCAGCACCGAGCTCGGAACACGCTACCGCATCACACCGGCGCAGAGCCTGCGCGCGAACATCTACTACACGCGAATCAGCAACCTGATCGACTTCAGCGGCGTGAATGACCAGGCTATCAACATCGGCCGCGCCAGCATGCGCGGCCTGGAGCTGCGCTACTCATGGCATCGCGGTCCGTGGAGCTACGATGCCAATGCGACTCTGCAGAAGGCCGTGGACGACCTCACCGGCCAATACCTGCTGCGGCGGCCATCCCGGAAACTGTATATGAGGCTGGAGCGATCGTTTGCCCGGCGTGAGGACCTGGGCGCCGAAGTCTCCGCATCCTCGGACCATTACGATATCAGCAACATCACCTACGCTACCGTGGACGTGCCCGGCTACGCGGTCATGGATCTGTTCGGCGCCTACCCGCTGTCGCGGAGCTGGACGGCCGAGGCGCGCCTGAACAATGTCCTCGACCAGCGCTACCAGCTCGTCTCCGGCTATAACACACCGACAATCTCGGTGTTCGTCGCCTTGCGCTACGCGCCCCGGCGGTAAAGCCATGAGCGCCCGCCTGCCAAGGTTTGTGCTGCTGTCGCTGTTCGCTCATGCAGCGCTGATCGCGGCCCTGCGGGTGCCCGGGTCGGTTCCCGTGGCAGGACAGACCCTGGACATCACCCTGCTGCCACCGGCCATCCGGTCCTATTCCGCAGGCTCGCCACACAGGTCCGGCCGCTCGGCGTACCGGAAACGTGCGGCGCCCGCGGCACCCGCACCCCGCCGGCCGCGGGTGGTGGCCACCCGTTCCGCTGTCGGCCCGGACGGCATCGTCGCGCCGCGCCCGCCCGCCCGCCGCGCTGCTGCCAGCCAGCCGGAACAACGACCCGGTGCGCAAGGCGCACGGTCTCGCAACAGCGTCCAGGCGCCTATGGCCGGGCACCGGCTGGTGCACGCGATCCTGACCGCCTCGGTACCCTATTTTCATTATCCCCTCCTGGCCCGTGAGGAAGGCTGGGAGGGACGGGTGATCATACGACTGCGCGTCGGCGCAGGTGGCCATCTGAGCCACGCGCGGATCGCCAGCAGCTCAGGGTATGCCGTGCTCGACGCGGCTGCGCTGCACAGCCTCAGGCAGGTAGCCCGTCTTCCCGCCGGCATCGTGTCCAGGAATGCGGCCGCCTTTGACGTGCTCGTGCCAATCGTGTATAGGCTGACGGACAGCTGAGGTATCGCACACCATGGGCCACCGCCTCACCAGAATCTATACGCGGACCGGCGACGACGGCACAACCGGACTCGGGAACGGCACGCGCGTCGGCAAGGATAACGTACGGGTCGAAGCGCTCGGCGCGGTGGACGAACTAAACAGCGTGCTCGGGCTGCTGCTCACGGAACCCCTGATCCCGGAAGCGGCCGGGGCGTTGGTCAAGATACAGCATACACTTTTTGACCTGGGCGCTGAGCTCTCGGTTCCCGGTCGCCAGATCGTGCAGGATGAGCGGATCGCAGAACTCGAATCCCTGCTCGACCGCTGGAATGCACAGCTTCCGCCGCTCAAAGACTTCATTCTTCCCGGCGGAACCCGCCCGGCGGCGGTTTGCCACCTGGCCCGCAGCGTGTGCCGGCGCGCGGAGCGCCGTGTCTATGCCCTCTCCCGCCAGGAAACCGCATCGCCGGACGCGCTGCATTATCTGAACCGGCTGTCGGACCTCCTGTTCGTGCTTGCGCGCACCCTCAACCGGGCGGCTGGCGCCGGCGACGTGCTGTGGCAGCCGACAGAACGCGAAGACCCCGGCGGCTGAGATCTGCCGGGACTTCAGCGCACCCGCCGGCCACGCGCCGATGCGAGATCGGCGCAGACTGCGCGCGCCCCCTCCAGGACGCGGGGCCCCGGCTGCATGATCAGCCCTGGCCTCACCACGTAGAGGTGATGCTCGCGCACCGCGCGCAATACCCGCACGCGCCGCCACCGCTTCAAGTCGGCGGCGGCGATTGAGCGCGGCTCACTGATGATGATGACATCGGGGTCGGCACGCACCACGTCTTCACGCCCGATCTGCGGGGCGATGCCAGACAGCCGTGCGAACACGTTTTTCCCGCCGCACAGGTCGAGCACGTCATTGACCATCTGCCTGCGGGTAAGCGTCATCAGCGGCTCGGACCAGATCTGGAAGAAAACGGTCAGGCGCCGCCCGCCGCCGTATTCGGAGCGCAGTGCCCGCAGACCGGCGCGGAATGCCGCGGCCGAATGACGCGCCTGCGTCTCGGTTCCGGCCATCCGCCCCAGCTTTTCGATCAGCCCGGGAATCTGGGCCAGGCGTGCAGGTTCAGTCATGAACACCGGCAGGCCGAGCTGCCGCAGGCGCGCAATGTCCTGCGGACTGTTGCCGCTGGCCCATCCGACGACCAGGTCCGGATGCAGCGACAGGATCAGCTCCAGGTCCAGGTGGCGGCTGTCCCCGATCCGCGGCAGTGCTCGTGCCGCGCGCGGATGGTCGCTGAATGCGGAGACTCCCACCACATGACTGCCCGCTCCGGCGGCAAACAGCAGCTGCGTGACATCCGGAGCGAGACTGACAATGCGCTGCGCCGGCCGCGCCAGCACCACCTCGGTTCCGCGGTCGTCGGTGACGCGGATCCGGGCATGGGCACCGGATGCAAGCAGCACGAGTGCCAGCCCGATCCACCGCGCCGGCATGGTCAGGGCCTCCCGCCATGAAAAACCAGCACCGGAAAGGCACCGGCGCTATCCCGGTCGATACGCACGCGCGTGATGCCGGCATTGCCCACCTCGATGCGGAAGGCGTGCTCACGCGGCAGACCCAGAACGATGCTGATGACCATACGGATCACACCGGCATGCGCCACCACGAGAACCCGCCGGTGCGTCTGTGCTGCGGCCAGATCCTGCCAGGCGGCCTCCACGCGCGCATGGAAGTCCGCCAGCGCCTCGGCTCCCGGCGGACGGTTGCCTACCGGATCCCGCCGGAACCGCTGCAGTACCTCGGGATCAACGCGGATCAGATCGTCCGGACTGCGCCCCTCCCATGCGCCGAACCCGATTTCCGCAAGGCGCGGGTCATCGCGCACAGGCAGATCCAGGTGGGCGCCAAGCTCGTGCGCGAACTCCGCGCAGCGCCGCAGCGGCGAGGTGACAATCGCATCCCAGCACCGCAAGCCTTCCACCGCCGTGCGCATCTGCCGCCATCCGATCTCGCTCAGCGGATCGTCGGTCTGACCGCGGTAGCACCTGCCGCCAACCGGCTGTCCGTGTCTCATGAAGTCGACCAGCGTTGCTTCGCGTCCTGGCGTCACCGGACCTCCTGCAACCGCGGTCGCAGCCTCACACGGTCACGGGGGCCGTACTGGATCTGCGCATCGGGTGGAGGACAGGGCAAGGCAGGTAATCGGCAACAGGTATGCCAGCTCAGCGCACAAAAAATCCGAACAGATGAGCGCCCAGCATCAGGATGGCCACACCGAGCCAGAACAGCAGCACGCGCCACACCAGCGCCACCACACGGCGAACATCGCCCGCATCGGTCGTGTTGGCACGCGCTACGATCCTGTTGCCGTAGGCATCCTCCTCGGGTTCTTCACAGGATTCCAGGTGCATGGCGCCGAATCCGGAAGCAAGCAATGGTCCGCTGTTGATGTCGGACCACATCCCTGCCTGGCGGCGCCAGCAGTGCAGGGCATCTTCGAAACTTCCCATGATGGCGTAGCTCAGCGCGGTGATGCGCGCCGGAATCCATCCGAGAAGGTCGTCCAGACGCGCGGCCGCCCACCCGAACTCCACAAAACGCTCGCTGCGGTGCCCCCACTGCCGGTCGAGCGCCGACGCCATGCGCTGCAGCAGCGCGCCCACCGGCCCCAGCACTACGAACCAGAATAGCGGGGCGATCACCAAGGAGTTGGCCTGCTTCAGTACCGCCTCGACTGTGGCGCGGGCCACGGCGGCATCCGAGTGCTCGGGCGCATCCTTGCCGGTCAGCTCGCGCAGATGCGCCGCCGCCTCTGCGATATCACCGGCGTCGAGGGCTGCAGAAACCGCCTGGGCCACGCTGCCGAGCCGGTACAGATCCACGCACAGGTACACCACCACCACATCGAAGAGAAACTTCAGCACCCAGGTGATCTCGCCGAGTATCAGGTCGGCCAGGAACACGCCAACCAGCATCGGAACCACCGCGATGAAGACTGCGCTCATCCCCTGGATGCGTGTGCCGCCATTGAAGCGCTGTTCGATCGATTCGGCCCAGTCACCGTACCAGGACCAGAGCCGTGCGCTATTGCGATTGGGCGCCATGCGGTCCAGAAGGATCGCCAGCAGGATGGTAAACAGGATATAGATCATCGCCTTTCCCGGGGAACGCCAGCTACAATCCGCAGCGCCACTGCAGCAGGGCGCTCCGCTTCAAGCCCTCATTATATATGGGAGAGGGACTGCCTGTAACGGGACCAGTCAAACGATGGTCCAGGGTCAGTCTTGCGGCCCGGCGCGATGTCCGAGTGGCCGTAGATCCGTTGCGGCGTGATGCGCGGATAGGCCCGCACAATGCCGCATGTTACCGCCGCCAGTGCCTGGTACTGGACCTCGGCAAACGGCACGCTGTCTGCCCCCTCCAGTTCGATACCGATGGAGAAGTCGTTCACCCGCGTACGCCCTTCGCAGCGCGAAACTCCGGCGTGCCAGGCACGGGCCGCAAACGGCACGAACTGCACGAGCTCCCCGTCGCGACGGATCAGGAGGTGCGCTGATACCCTGAGGTCCCGGAGCCCCTCGTAGAACGGGTGGCGCGTGACATCCAGGCTATTGCAGAACAGCCGCTCGATGTCGGCACCCCCGAACTGGCCCGGCGGTAGGCTGATGGCGTGAATGATCACGACCTCGATGGCGCACCCCGTGGGGCGCGCATCACAGTTCGGGGACGCAACGAAACGGGCGCCCTCCACCAGCCCGCTGGCACGGTCCACGCTGATTGTGAGCCTTTCTGGCAGACCCACGGGCCGCTCGTCCACGAAGCTCAACCTCGGATCGGTGTCGAAATAGCTAATATACCCCATTCCGGTCCGCCTGCTCTCCACCGGTGTCCGCCCGTCCGGGTCTCTTGCGAAATCCTGTTGGTGTGCAACACTATCAATATTATAAGGTAGGCTTTTCCGGCCTGTGGTCGTGCACGCGGATGCCCCGGAGTGGTATGTTTATTATCTGCTGCAGCAGGGCAGGCTCCGCGAACAGGCCTGCCCGGGCATAAGTAGTGAGGACTGAGACAATGGCAAAACCGAGAAAACTGGTCGTGATCGCTGTGCTCGCCGGGCTGCTGATGGGTGTATCAGCGCCGCAGGCTTACGCCTATCAGGAAGGGGACGGCGGCGCAATGCTGCTCGATCTGTTCGTCCTGCGCCCGATAGGCTTCGTGGCCATGGTGGCGGGATCGGTCATCTTCGTAGGAGCGCTGCCGATATCGCTGCCTTCCCGCAGCATCGGGAAGTCGTTTGATGCGCTGGTGAAGGAACCGGCGTATTACACGTTCGTTCGCCACCTGGGCGACGATCGCTAGCCGATCCGGCTTGCATCCACGGTCTGCGTCAGGTCGCAGGCCGCTGTGTTTACGTGCGCTCCCGCAGGATCTCCCTGATTTCTGCGTCCTCCAGGATTACCGGATTGGTCTTCATGCTGCTGCCGCGGCAGCCGGCAACAATCGCATCGAACGCTGCCGGTGTCACACCAAAGGCCGCCAGGCGCGGGAGGTCCAGGCGCCGTGTCCAGTCTGCGAGCAAGCCAACCAGGCGCCGACACGCATCAGCGTCGGACAGGTTACCATTGCCGCTCAGCAGCCGACCTGCCCGCGCATACTTCGCCAGCGAGGGATGCGTTGGTGCGCGCTGTCTAAGCGCCGCGATGTTCACCTCGGTAGCCGCCGCCACCAGGGTACCGCACACGACGCCGTGAGGAACCGGGAAATAGGCGCCGAGCGGCGACGCCAGTCCGTGCACGGAACCGAGACCGGCCTGGGCCAGAGTGATCCCCGACAGCAGCGCTGCATAAGCCATGGAGGCGCGCGCCGCCGCCATGCCGCTCAGCGCCAGCGCGTCGGTAAGGGGACTCGCCCGGTCCGATACAAAGGATTCCAGGAGCTGGGTAAGAGCATCCATTCCGTTGGCCGCGATCAGGGACGGGGGACAGCTCCTCAGCAGGTCCGGGTCGACAACCGCGTAGCGCGGAACCAGGCAGTCATGACGGAAAGACTTCTTGAAGCCATCCGGGCCCCGGACGCTGAGCACCGCGTTCTTGGTCGCCTCGCTGCCGGTGCCGGCGGTCGTCGGCACGGCGATGTAGGGCACCGAGGGCCCGCGGTACGGCCGCTGCGGTCCAACACCCTCGAGATGATCCATCACGGAATTGCCGTGCGGCAGGAGTCCCGCGATGGCCTTGGCAGCATCGAGAACGCTGCCGCCCCCGATTCCAACCACGACATCGATTCCGGCCCCATGCCAGGCGGCAACCGCCGTATCAACCAGCCGGGGCGATGGTTCGGCGTCAACCATCAGTTCCGCGCATTCCAGGCCGGCAGCGCGCAGGTCCGCAAGCAGCTGCGGCCACTGCGGCGTTTCCCGCAGCGACCGGCGACCCGTCACGATCAGCGCCTGCCCGCCGAACCGCCGGACAAGGGCCGGTAGCTCGGAAAACCGACCGGCGCCGAACTGGATGAGGGGCAGAACCCCGACAGAAAACGGCTGGATCACTCGGAGCCATCCGGTTGCGGAAAGAGTCCCAGGTAGGGGGCCCCGACGCGGGGCGCCGCCATCCAGTCCATGACGGCGTCGCGCCACCGAACGTAATGCGGGGTCTGCCGGTGGGCCGCCGCCGCCTCGGCCGAGGCATAGGCCTCGTACAGCAGGAACCGGCCCGGCTCCTGCGGCGACTGCAGAACGTCGAAGCGCAGATTGCCCGGTTCGCGGACCGATGCCAGATGGTTGACACGCGTCGCCTCGATGAAATCAGCAACATGTTCCGGCTTCACGTGCACGTCGACCACGGTAACATGCATGACAGGCCTCCGTCCGGTTTGCGCCAGGGCTGGCGGCCATGATACTACCCGGCATGGGATGCCGGTACCGTCTCCGGATTCCGGCCCACAGCCCCATCTGCCAGTCCCGGCCGCGCTAGGCCCATCCGGAACGATTACCGCAAAAGCGGATCATAGCGGTATGATCCGGGGTCGGGCGGCCGTACACAGCGCCTGCCCGAGTCCTCCCCGGACAGAAACGACCCATCCCAATAAGCGAGAGGAACCGCATCTATGAAACTATATTTTACCCCCGGCGCCTGCTCCATGGCCCCGCACATCGTTCTGCGTGAGGCAGGACTGCAGTGCGAGCTGCAGAAGGTTGATCTCTCCAAACATCAGACTGACGCCGGCGAAGACTATTACAAAATCAACCCCAAGGGCTATGTACCCGCATTGCGCCTCGATAATGGCGAACTGCTGACCGAGGTGGCCGTCATCCTCCAGTATCTCGCCGACCAGAAGCCCGGATCCAGCCTGTCACCGCGTGCCGGAACGATGGACCACTACCGGGTAATTGAGTGGCTGAACTTCATCTCATCGGAAGTGCACAAGCAGTTTGGTCCGATGTTCAATCCCAAGATCACCGCGGAATGGAAGCAGAACCAGATCAGCGCTCTCGGCCGCCGCTTCGATTACCTGTCGGAACGGCTCGACGGCAATGAGTTTCTGTTCGGCGGGAAATTCACCATCGCGGATGCCTACCTCTTCACGATACTCAACTGGACCGGCTTCCTGAATATCGATCTCGGGAAATGGCCGCTGCTCCGGGACTACATGGCCCACATCGCGGCTCGTCCCGCAGTGCAGGAAGCGATGAAAGAGGAGGGACTGCTGAAATAGCGGAGCCGCTCCCGGCCACCGCCGGGACCGGGACCGTCCGCATCAGCCACGGCAGCCAGGCCGCGACCAGGGCGTCATAACGGCGTCAGGATCGCGGCCCGGTCCCATGCGCGCATCGCTTCATCCCGTCCCGCAACGTTGCCGGAACAGCCGGCCCGATCCGCGCTTCAAGCGCGCGCATGCCGCGCAATCCACTCGCTGAAGGCCTGCAGGTACTTCTGCAGGAACTCCCTGGTGCCGTCGTTCTTCAAATTGCCTTTTTCGTCGAACAAGTTCGCGCTGCCGCCAATGTAGGCTTCCGGCTGCTGCAGCATCGGCACATCCAGGAACACGAGCGATTGCCGCAGATGGTGGTTTGCGCCGAAGGCACCGATCGCGCCCTGCGACAGGCTGATGATGGCGCCGGGCTTTCCTCCGAAGACACTCTGTCCGTACGGACGCGAGCCGACGTCAATGGCATTCTTGAGCGGTGCCGGCACCGACCGGTTGTATTCGGGCGTGACGAACAGCAGCGCATCCGAGTTCCTCACTGCCTGGCGGAACGCTGTCCAGGCGGCAGGCGGATTAGCCCCGTCCAGATCCTCGTTATAGAGCGGCAAGTCTGCAATTTCCACGGTGTTCAGGACGAGAGACGGCGGAGCAAGTCCGGCGGCGGCGAGCGCCATCATACGGCTGTAGGAACCCTTGCGCAGGCTGCCGACCATGACAGCCACATTGTATTTATTGCCCATCAGATTACCCCCGTCTTCTGGTTGTTCAACTGCGGACCTTTATCCTAACACTCCGGAACGTCCGGCTGCCACGTGCGGCACACCAGGTTCGCAGCCCACGGACTGCACCGGCACCGTCTCGCTGCGCACCAGGTCCGCGCCCAATCGGGCAGCGATGCGCCGGCGCGTGACCCCGAGGCGGCGGATCAGCCAGTAGCTCGCCCCGGGCACGAAGAGGATCGCCCCAAGCTCGCCGAGCCCGAAACCCCAGAGCGCCAAGGCGATAGGCAGGTGCGGCAACACGACGAGTTTGCCGGACACCGCAAATGCGGCCGCTCCGAGCACGGTCAGAAGTTTCGCGATGCGAACGCTCCAGCGCCCGCGGTATTGCCGCAGCGCGGCCGCGTACGCTTCGTTGACGAGTTCCACGGGGGCGACATCGAAGGTTTTCATGCTGGATCGTCCTCTACGGTACACGAAGCCATATAGATGGTTTAATACACGTTGTGCCCCGAGGCAATCCCGATTATCAATGCCGATGGCGCGTCCGCCGCCCTGCGACCGGATCCCGGACCGTGCCTACCCGGGTGGATACCGCCCCATCCGCCGGGACTTGGCGCAACCCGCTCCGGCCCGACAGGCATGGGCAACCTTGCAGACCATGCGGTTAGGGCCCGATACGCACAAACTCGCTGCAAGACCGCGGTCGCGGTCCCGCTTTCCTTATATATATAGACTACTGCGTACTGCTGCCCTGGTCCTGCGGGCCGCCACATACGCTAGCCGTACCGCGGGGCCGCTCGCCCTGGCCGGTCAACGGTCGCCGCCGGTTAGGATGTCACGGCAGAAAATTCGCCTCCGAGGGGCGGACATCGGGAACCGTTGCAACCAGCGCCGCTCCCAGAAACACATAGACACCCAGCGCCACAACGGCCACCTGATAACCGAGGGCGCGTTCCCCCACCAGCGTCAGGACCGTTGACCAAGTGGCATCGCCCAAGACGCTCGCAGTGCGCCCGGACAGATTGTATAGACCCCAGACTTCTCCAGAAATTTCAACCGGTGTCAGTGCAGTCAAAAACACGCGGCTGGTTGTCCACACCCCTGCGAGCCCGATACCAGCCAGTGGCGCAACGACTGCGGCAAACAGCTGCTTGTCGTCCAGCCGCAGACGGCCGATATGGAGCGAGCTATCCGGCCGGATGGCGAGCACCGCGACGAAGAGCAGCAGCCATACGCTCAGATCGGCGAGCACCGCCCGCTTGGGGCCGACAGCCCGCACGAGGGGGCCGAACAGGAACCAGGCCGACAGCATCGCAACAACGATGGCCGGTCCGAACAGCGCGGCAATCTCGCCCGCCTCGAAGCCCATCACATTGCGCGCGTAAAGACCCATCAGGGTAATCACGGAAGCAACGGCATTCTCGTACAGGAAATCGCCAACCAGAAAGCGGAACAGAAACCGGTGCTTGCGCGCCTCGCCAAGGGTGCGGCGGATCCGGCCATAGGCCGCGGCCAAATCCAACCTGCCGGAATGCCTGCGCACGAAATCCGGGGCGAGAAACATTGCAGGCATGGCCAACACCAGGTAGATGATGCCCATGGGCAGGAACACGCGGTCGGCGAGCGCGTTGGTCCGGACCAGCGGACTCAGCGTAAGCATGCACAGCAGCGCGCCGGCATAACCGACCCCGACGGTCATGCTGACCACGCTGGAGACATTACTGCGGGTGCTTACCGCCGGCAGCATCGCGGTAAAAAAGGTAAAAGCGCCATTGACGCAGATATAGGCAATGATGAACAGCAGCATCGCGGCGTCGACGGTATTCGCCCAGGCGAGCGCAGCGGTCGCCACGGCTGCCGCAAACACGAAAAACCGCAGGTACGGCTGACGCCGGCCACTGTGATCGGCAGCCGCCCCCAGAAGCGGCGACAAAACCGCAATGATCAAGGCTGCGGTGGTGACGGCCCAGCCGAAATCGGCACCCGGCTGCTTGAGCACCGCCTGCAGGAAGGCTCCAAAGTAGGTCGACACGATGATGAGCGACCAGGAGGAATCGCCCGCCTCGAAGAGGGAATACTTGAAAAGCACTTCCCACCACGGCATCAGGCGTTCCGGATCCTGAGCATGAGCCATGCCGGTCATGTCAGGCGGGGCGCTGCCGGACCGGGGCCGGCCCTCGAATCTGCCTGCGCACGATCCACTTGCGGAACTCCTCCAGCAGTACCATCCCGGCGGCAAAAGGGATCACGACGAACCAGACGTCACCTGCCGGAGGCAGGGTCCCCAGGAACAGGTTGCCCCAGCGGGTGTAGTCGATAAGCAGCATCAATGCGATTTCCAGCAGCACGCCCCAGCCTATCAGAAGATTTCCGGAAAATCCCGTCGCGTACAGTGACCGGGTCGCGCTCCGGCACAGGTACGCGTTTGCCACCTGCATCACGATGATGGCGCTCAGACAGGCGGTCGTGGCCTGCCGGTACAGCGGATTGTTGCGCGCGAGGGATTCACCCCAGGACCAGCCGCCTTTCCCAAGCACAAAGAAGAAGGCGGTCATGGCACCCACCGCCTCGATAAGCCCCAGAAACAGGTATGCGCGCAGCGCCAGCGGCAAATCGAGGAGCCGCTTGCCGGCTGACCGCGGCGGCCGGCGCATGACTTCGGGGCCTGGTCCCTCCACCCCCAGGCCGAGCGCCGTCAGCGAATCGGTACCCATGTCGATCGAGAGAATCTGGATGGGCGTCAGCGCCAGCGGAATCCCGAACAGGGCAAAGGCCAGGTACGGTACCAACTCGGCCACGTTGTGCGTGAGGATATAGGTCAGAAACCGGCGGATGTTCTGGAACACGGCCCGCCCCTCCTCGATGGCATTGACGATGCTTGCGAAGTTGTCGTCGAGGAGCACCATGTCGGCCGCCTCCTTGGCCACATCGGTGCCGCTGATTCCCATGGCGATCCCGATATGGGCGCTCTTGAGCGCGGGTGCGTCGTTCACCCCATCGCCCGTGACCGCCACCACGTGGCGCTTCTCCTTCAGGGCCTCGACAATGTCCAGCTTCTGATCAGCGCTGACCCGGGCAAAGATGATCTCCGCCGCATCCAGCGCAATGCGCAACTCGATTCCGGAAAGATCGCGGAGCATGTCGCCGGTGATGACGCGTACCGCCTCCGACCGCACAAGCCCGACTTCGCGCGCGATCGCAACCGCGGTTCGCGGGTGGTCGCCAGTGACCATGATCACACGGATGCCAGCCTCGCGACACCGGCGTATCGCTTCGGGCACTTCCGGGCGAGGCGGATCTTCCAGGCCGACGAGCCCAGCGAAGACCAGTTCTTCCTCCAGACGCTCGTGCTGCCATGAGGATCCGAGCGGCCGGTATGCGAATGCCAAAACGCGCAGGCCCTGCTCGGCCATCTCCTCCTGCGCGCGAACGATCCGGCCGAGCAGTTCCGCAGGAAAGGCCCGGCTGTCGCCGCCGACGAGGGCCCGGCTGCAGAGCGGAAGCAGCTTTTCGGGAGCGCCCTTGCAGTAGAGGGTCGCGCCATCGGCCGCTTCGTAGACGACCGAGGCCCGCATGCGGTCAGCATCGAACGGCAGTTCATCCACCCGCCGGCCCGCAGGAACGGCGACCCCGGCAGCCTGCGCCATGTTCACCAGGGCAACTTCCATGGGATCACCGAGAAGAGTGGCCTTTCCGTTTACGACACCCTCCTTGAGATCCTGGCACAGGCGCGCTGCGAGAAAGAACGGCCGCGAGCGCCGCAACATGGCTTGCGTCCGGGCTGCCTCTTCGCCCTCGATGAACCCATCCTCCAGATAAAGCCGCTTCACCAGCATGCGGTTGTGGGTCAAAGTCCCGGTCTTGTCGGTACAGATGACCGTCGTCGACCCGAGAGTCTCGACCGAGGGGAGATGGCGAATGAGTACGTTGCGTCGGGCCATGCGCTGCGTCGCCAGCACCAGCGCCAGGGTGAGCGTGGGGAGCAGCCCCTCCGGCACCATGGCAACAATGATGCCGATGGCAAAAATGAAAGCGCGCCAGAAGTGAACGCCGACTGCCCACCAGATGATCGTGAAAAACACGCTCCCGATGATCACCGCCAGGATGATGATCAGTCGGCTCAGGTATGCGATCTCCCGGCGCAACGGCGAAGCCGTTTCCCTGCCAGTCTGGGTAAGGCGCGCGATCCTGCCGAACTCCGTATAGGCACCGGTGGCAAATACCAGCGCCGTTGCCTGGCCCGAGACCATCGAGGTGCCGGCGAGCAAGACGTTTTTCGCCCACAGCACGTCGGCGGCTGCGGACGGCCCAGCCTGTCGAACCAGAGGCAACGATTCCCCGGTGACGGTGGCATTGTTGACGCGCACCCCGAACGCTTCAATGAGGCGGCAGTCGGCCGGAACGTGATCTCCCTGCTCCAACAGGACGATGTCTCCCGGCACCAGCTGATCCACGGGCAGGCGCGCGATCCTGCCGTCGCGCAGAACCTTGGACTGCGGCGGCAGCAGCCGGCGCAGGGCCGTGAGCGTCTGCTCCGCCCGGTACTCCTGCCAGAAGGAAAAAAGACCGCTTACCAGGATGACCACAATGATGGCGTAGCCGAGCCTCGCCATGCCCTGCCCGGGCGCGTACCAGTCGGCTACGAAGGCAAGTGCCGCGGCGATCCAAAGCACGATCGAGAAGAACCGGAAGAGCTCCCGGAAAAGGCGCAGCAGCAGCGGCTCGCGCGCCACCCCTTCCACCCGGTTCGCGCCGTATTCGGCGATCCGGCGGCGGGCTTCGGCGGCAGACAGTCCGTGTACGGTGGTCTCCAGACTCCGGACCGCGTCGGCGACCGGCAGCTGATGGATCTTCAAGCCGTACCCGGCTTTCGCCGGTTCGGTCTCTGGATCCGAAGGCCCGGTCACATCGACACCTACCGGCCCGCCGAGCGCAACGGGGGCGCAAGACTGTCGGGGTCCAGGCCGGCAGCGGACACAACTCGCCCGGACGCGCGCGATCCGGCGAAACCGACAGTCCGTGACGGCGACGAGAACTCCGATGACTGCACCCGCGGCATTGGCCAGGTTCCTTTCCCTTTACTGATAGTACGGGGAAAGCCGGCGGCCTGCCAATACCCACCTTCCGCACCGGACCAGAAGAGACGGCCGGGCCGAGCACCGGGAATCGGCGGATCTGGGCCGGCTGCACCGGTTCCCAAGGTCGGCGGTCCGGGTTGCCGCGCAGCCCCAGGGCGGGCGCAGGAACAATGAGGCAGCGCCGACCCAACCCACCGAGATCGCGCATCGTCGCGTTACGGGCGCGCGCCGGACGATCGACAGGATTGCCACTGGGCTTTCCGGCGAGATCCTGGTGGATTATCGTTCCAGAAAAGGCGGCCCCCAGCAGGCAGCTTCACCCCGACGCGGAGCACCAGGGCTGCCCCTTCCAGACGCGCCAGCGCGCTCACCATTGTTCACCCGGAGGCAACTCTATGTCGAAGCGGGATTATCCGGCAGCCATTGTCGCCGCGCAGGCGGCGCCTCGGACGAAACCATCGATTTATCCTGAGCCCTTTGCATCCCGCATGGCCGGGCGCGAGAAGCGTCCGTTGGGCGACGTCTTCGGGCTGACCAATTTCGGCGTGAACCTCACGCGTCTTGCCCCGGGGAGCATGTCTGCGCTGCGCCATGCCCACTCGAGGCAGGACGAATTCGTATACATCCTGTCGGGCGATGCGGTGCTGGTCACGGACGAGGGCGAGACCGCCCTTGCCGCTGGCATGTGTGCCGGCTTCAGGGCCGGAAGCGGCGACGCCCATCAGCTTCTAAACCGCACGAACCGTGATGTGCTGTATCTCGAGATCGGAGACCGGACACCCGGTGATACGGCGTCCTACCCGGATGACGATCTCCTTGCCGCGATGGACGGTGACGGGAGGTGGCGCTTCAGCCGCAGGGACGGAACACCGTACTGATCACCTTCCGAATCAGGCCGGAAACAACCCCGCCGCGGTAACGGCTGCCATGAGACGTGGCGGGCCCGGACGAGAATTAGGGAGATTGCGGCAGATACTGCTGTGACCGTGGCAACCTCGCAAGAAAAACTGCGCGGGACCGGCCGGATCGACGACCGGCCCCGCGCCGCAAGGGTACCGGATCAGGGAGCTACGTTCTGGTAGCCAAGGGCCTGGAAATCGAGGACCGCCGAAATGCCGGCCGTCACGTAGGTGACGCCACTGATGAGCCCGTCCGCCGCAGGTGTGCCGGTAGTCTGGTAATTCGGCAGCAGCCCGGCCTTCATGAACCCGCGGGCGGTGTTCTGGCAGAAATAGAAGTGGACGCCATCCTTCATGAGGGCCTCGACCTGGGCCTGGAACGGATTGTTCTTGAGCAGCAGGAACCCGCCCTTCCCGTAAGCAACGGCGATCATCTTGAAGTCGCTCGGCTTCATGCCCTCAGTAATCTCGTAATCCTTGATCACATTGGCCATCTGGCCAAGCGCATAGGGCGCGGTGCAGGTGGAGTTGAAGGGCGACATCGTGGCATTGTCCACGGTGCTGTTGTCGCAGAACCGGTTTATCTGGAACATGACCCGAACGTGATGACGCTTTACGATGCAGCGTGTCATCTGCTGTGCCCCAGGACCAAACTCCTGGTCGAGCGTCATGCCGCTAACCAGTCCGACGGGACACTGCTGGGCCCCATTCCCCATGTCATGCCCGTCGGCCCATGCCAGAGACGGCAATGCCAGCACGGCCATTGCCCCCAGAACAAAAAGCTGCGTCAGGAACTTTGTCTTCATGTTGCTCCTCCTTAAGGTACTTTTAGGATGACTGCGTCATTCGCCACAGGCCACGTGGCTGGATGGATCTCTACACTCCCCTGAAGCCCGCCATGCACGCGCTGGCCTGTCGGCATCCGATGCATCGGCGCCCGAAAGCATGCGCCCCGCGTCGCGCCAGACGGTGGCATGACGGTGGAAATGTAAACTTGATCATGCGCGGCAAACAGATATCGGATGTTTAGATTTCTTCAATGAACATTTGTCTAGGTGCGCAGTAGCGCGGCACGGCCATGAAGGATAACCGTCCTGCGTGCCGCAACTGCGGCCGGCATGAAGCAACCGGCGCAACGGCCAGCGCACCAGCCGGACGCTTCCATTTTCCTGCTCATCGCATACCCCGGCGGCCACGCCCATCAGGGGCTCGCCAGGTTCGAGCCGGGCATGACCTGCGGCGTGACCGGCTTTGTTTAGCGTCGCGGCGCCATGACACCGGCACCCGAAATGCGGATCGACGGCGTCTGCGGCCCGTCGCGCCCGCCGAAACCGGCGACATTGGTCGGGAGATGTCCGGATCCTGATCCCCGCGAGCATCGGACAATGAGGCCGCACCCGGGGCACCCGGCTTTCTTGCACGCAGCATCGAAGTAACATCCCCGCACCGATACAAGGCGGCGGTCGATGCAGCTATGAGGCAGATAGCCAAAGGTTTAGCTGTCGGACTGGACCTTTGTTCACTGGCGTCCGCTGGCTTCATTACCTTAAGTTTCGGCTAACTGCCATTAGGCGTGCGGCTACCGGGTATGCGGCAACAACCCAAATGCTTTGTTTGCTGTCGTACGGAACACTCTGGATCGCGGCCTGACAGGGTTGCGGAGCGCTGCCGGATAATGCGACCTCCCGCGCCTTGGAGCCGGCAGCGTTGGGGCAACTATCCGACCCCGGTGTCCGGGCCAGGCGATGGGGCGTGTGCTCCCACGATGAGTCCGCCGGAGTGGCCTGCAATCGAAGGCACCATCATGCCAATAAGCGCAATCGCCGGATGCCGCACACCCGCGGACCCCGTTTTCAGACGCAGTCCGGACTCGCGGACATTCTCTGCTGACGCTGGTCCGGGGCCCCCAACACAGACGCGACGCCTGTCATTTCGCGCCACGCCCACGGTCTGTTGCTCGTCCGCCGGAAGACGCCGGGGCTCATGTCCTGCAAACCGGCCTCTGCATGGCTCCGCGACGGATATTTCTGCCTTTGAATAGAAACGCGCCTTCGCCGCTTCGGTTTTCGATCTGCTCCGCACGGCAATGGCAAAGAGCTTCCGGCGGCCGTCGGCTCATCAATACTCACCACTAGGCATGGCCATGCGGAAATTTCCGGGCATCGCGCTTCTTGCCGCACTTTTCTTGTCCAGCTTTTCCGTGCAGGCAGAACTTGTATTTGGGGCCCCGCCCCGGAAGTCTCGGCAGGATGCTGATGCTCTCTATCAGCCCATCGTGAACTACCTGTCCGCGACAGTGGGCGAGAAGGTGGTGTTTCACTACACCCCGAGCTGGACTTCTTACCAGAATGCCATGCGCCGCAACGCTTACGACATTCTTTTCGACGGTCCCGTCTTCACCGGATGGCGCACGGCAGAGATCGGCTGGACCCCACTTGCCAGGATTCCGGGACATCACGCTTTTGTCGTATTCGTGAGGAAACCTGAGACGGCGGTGAAACATTTGACGACGGTCGATGTGGAGACGTTTTGCGGATTACCGCCGCCCCACCTTGCCACCTTGGTGGCACAGAACGAGTTCAGCAAGCATGGACTGCAACCGACGCTTGTCGCTGTGGCGGCGTTTTCTACCGTCTACCATGATGTCGCCACTGGCATATGCGATGCGGGCGTCATGCCAGCACGGCTCTTCAAGCGCATGAACCGCAGAAGCGGCACGGCACGGATACTGTTCCGCAGCACGGCCCTGCCTGGCAGCGCGTTCTCGGCAGGCCCACGCGTGACGGTGTCGATGCGCAGGAGGCTCGCCCGGGCCCTGCTGTCAGCGCAGGGGGGCGCCGCAACGCGCCAATTGCGCGCCCGGTTCGGGGCTGATCGACTGGAACCGGCCACCGCAGCCGAATATGCGGGCCTCGGAACCCTCCTACAGGGCGCGCTGACCGAGACCGCTTACGTCAACAACGCGCCGGTCGAAACCATCACGCTCCAGGCATCGGTGAAGCACAGATATGCCGCCGCCACCCAGGGCGTCATACCCGGACGTCTTTTCAAGTATCAACCGTTGCTGCGGCCAGGTGAGGCGCTCGAATCGGTCCCGGGAATGGTCGTGACCCAGCATTCCGGAGACGGCAAGGCCAACCAGTATTTCCTGAGAGGCTTCAATCTCGACCATGGCACTGACTTTGCATTCAGTGTCGACGGTGTGCCGGTCAATATGCCGACCAATGCCCACGGCCAGGGCTATTCCGATCTGAATTTCCTGATTCCGGAACTGATCCGGAAAATCGACTACCGCAAGGGACCCTACTCCGCAAAACAGGGGGACTTTTCTTCGGCCGGATCGGCCGACATTTACTACCGGAAATCCCTGAACCATGACATCGCCGACATCACCGCCGGCGGATTCGGCTATCAGCGCGCGCTGTTCGCCGGTTCAGCCCATCTCGGCGGGTCCGCACCGGGTCAGTTTACGGGTTTTGGCGGGTCGAACTTGCTGGGCGCCATCGAAATCATGCACGACAACGGACCCTGGACGGTTCCGGAAGGATACAACAAGCTGAACGGGCTGCTACGCTGGAGCCGCGGAAACCGCGAAAGCGGCGAATCTGTCGACGCCATATCCTATAACGCGCACTGGAATTCCACCGACCAGGTACCGCTGTCGCTGATCCAGTCCGGGCAGCTCGGCCGCTACTCTCCCATGGATCCTACCGACGGCGGCGACACTGGCAGGCAGGTTCTGTCCGGAGAGTGGCACCATAGCGACGGACGCGGCTTCACCAGGGCATCAATGTATGCGGAACACTATCGTCTGCAGCTTTGGTCGAACTTCACGTTTTACGAGCTGCGACCGGCCACCGGAGACCAGTTTGAGCAGGCCGAAAACCGAAACCTCTTCGGCGGCCATGTTGCCAGGGGATGGACACATACGCTCTTCGGACACCACTCAGTTTCCGAGATCGGACTGCAGGTACGCCACGACAACATCGACGTCTCCCTGCAGAACACCCAGGCACGCGTGCCGTTCCAGGTGGTCTCCAATGACGTGGTGGACGAATCCGAAACAGGGCTCTACTTTCAGAACACGACCCGCTGGATCCGGTGGTTTCGCACCGTGGCCGGATTGCGCCAGGACTACATCTCCATGAACATGGTCTCCCGCGTCCTTCCGCAGAACAGCGGTTCGGCATCGGCGACCAACCTGCTGCCCAAATTCTCCGCAATTTTCGGTCCCTGGGACCGAACCGAGTTTTACCTCGATGCCGGGGAGGGATTTCACAGCAATGATGCGCGGGGCGTTATCGACAAGATCGACCCGACAACGGGACTGCCGACGTCGCCGGTCCCCCCTTTGGTCAACAGCACTGGTGAGGAAATCGGTGTCCGAACGGCCTTCCACGGACTGAAGAGCTCGCTGGCGGTATGGCGCCTGAACAGCGACTCGGAACTGATTTACAACGCCGACTCCACAATAGGCAGCACATCCCCCAACGGGGCCACCCGACGCTATGGCGTCGAATGGAGCAATCACTGGATCATCAATCCATCCGTACTGCTCGATGCGGACCTGTCCTGGACCCATGCGCGCTACGCTAACATGAACGAAAACGGCGCAACCGGAGACCTCATACCGAACGCAATCAGCAAGGTTGCCTCGCTCGGCCTGACGCTGCGCCATCTTGGCCCATGGTCGGCCGGCTTTGTGGCGCGGTATTTCGGACCGTACCCGCTGACGCAGGATGGAAGCCTCACCGCACCCTCCGCCGCCATCGCCAATCTCGGGCTGCAGCGCCGCCTGGGGCGACACGTGGCGGTGTCGGTCGAGATACTGAACCTGTTCAACCGGCAGTATTACGACATCGCCTATGGACAGGACTACCAGGTCTCGCCGACGAGCCCGGTTGTACCGAACGGCATTACCGTACATCCCGGCGAACCGCGCCAGGTCCGCGTCACCCTGAAAATGTCATTTTGAGTGAACCTGGCCATGACCCGGGATTTCCACACTACCGCCTCTTCGCCGAAGCCGGCCTATATCCCATTTCGTCCCGCTTCGCATTCCCGCAAGCGGTCCGCCATGACATGCGCGGCGCAATGCGGGTCATCACTTTGTCGGATTCTTGTCCTGAAAGGGAGCTGCCATGAAAGACCTGCTGCATACATGGATTGCCTTAAGGATTGCGGGAGCCATTGTCCTGCCGCTTTCGGTGCTGGGCGTTCTGGCCTTGAGCATCATGATCGAAAAGGCAATCCTATACCGGCGCTACGCCGGCATTTCCGATGACCTTCTTGCGCTCGTCGAAGCACAGGGGGTCTCATGGGAAAACCTCGAAAAGAAGCTGCATTCCGTCAGCCAGCGCCATGTCTTCCGGCGCTTTTTCGAGGTGATCCTGGCGAACCGCCGTCAGCCTATCTGGTGGGCGGAATCGAGGGCGGCGGATGAAGCACAGCGAATCGACTCGGTGCTGGGGCGAAGACTCTGGGTGCTCGAAACCATCGTAACCGCCGCGCCGTTGCTGGGACTGCTCGGCACCATCATGGGCATGATGGATGCGTTCCGCCTGATCGGGGCTACAGGTCTGGTAAACCCGACTGGAGTGACGGGCGGTGTCGCGCGGGCCCTGATCGCCACGGCCATGGGCCTGCTGATCGCACTCATAGCGCTGTTCGGATTCAATTATTTTTCCCGCCAGCAGGCCCAGACGCTTGACGAATTGGAGCGGCTCGGCACACGGCTTATCGACCATATCCGGCTCGACCGGGAGGAAAGCGGCCGTGCGCCTGCGTAAACGGCGACTGCCACGCCGGGGACGCATCGAGATCATTCCGATGATCGACGTGATGTTTTTTCTTCTCGCCACATTCATGCTTGCGTCCCTGGTCATGCAGAATCTGAATTCCCTGCCGGTAAACCTGCCAAAGGGAAAAGCGGAGCGCTCAAGCATCTCGAACCTGGTCACACTGACCATCTCGCGTACCGCCGGCATCAGCATCAACAGGATTCCCGTCACGCTCGGGACGCTCGCGAACGTGCTAAAACCTCTGCTGCGGAACCCGAGTCAGCCGGTTATCGTCTCGGCTGACAAGGCGGCACCCGATGGAGTGGTCGTTCAAGCCATGCTGCGCGCCCGCGCGGCAGGCGTCCAGCATTTCCTCATTGTTGTCAGGCGCGAATAGGGCCATGTCCGGACGCTATGAGGATGCTGTCCGGTTCCGGAACCTGCTGCCTGCCGGACTCATGCTTTGGGTGCTCATCGTCGGCAGCTTCATCCGGCTGGCATACCGCGGCCTTTCGCATGCAACGGCCGCCGTGCCGATTGATGCTCAGATCATCGAGCTGCCGCCGGCACCGAAACCGGCCCCAAAACTTCCGTCGAAACCGAGGCTGGCGCCACAACGGACACATAAGCCGGTACCGAAACGGAAGCCAAGACCGGCATCAAAGCCGATACCGAAGCTGGTGCCAGAACCCGTCCCCAGACCTCAGCCGGCCGCACGCGCACCCGCCAGACCCCGCGCACCGCGGCTGGCCGCGCCGGTCGCGAAGCCGGCCGCAGCCGCGAACACGCAGGCAACGGGGGCCGTCAGGATCCAGGCACGCCCCATCTACCAGCCGATGCCACGGATTCCGGACGAGCTCAGAGATAAAGCAATGCATGCTGAGGCGATCGCCCAGCTCTATATCCGGGTCGACGGCACGGTTCACGCGGTACTGATCAATCCGACGCCATTGCGGCGCCTGAATCGGATCATCCTGGACAAACTCAATACCTGGCGGTATTTCCCGGCGCTGTACGGCGGGCAGCCGGTTTCATCCATAGAGGATATAAGAATCCATATCGAGATCAGGTGAGCGGCCCCAACCGTCAGGACATGGACCGCGCGGCCGTCTGGCACCCGATACAATAAGGTACGCGCCGGAAGGCGCCCGGAGCGATACTACCGCCTCCCAGGTCCCACCGCCGATCGCCCATCCGGTCGCACCCGCGACATCACCCACCGCAACCCCGTGCAATGCGAAGAGTTTGATTCCTGCTCAAAGGAACGTTACTGCAGTACGCACGGTACGGGCCGCGAAATAGGGATGGCGCCCCTCACTGTTCCGTTCCCGCCGGCTTTCCGGTTTCCCACAAGCGGAATTGCGGGCCAAACAAGGATAAGGGCAAACCACGATGCATCTCCCGGGACCGCGATTCAGACCCGGCGCCGCCAGGCAGGACCGTGCCCGTATGCCGGGAAACTTTCCGCTCCAGACATGCCCGCCGATGGCTGCTGCCTCGCGTCATTTGCCGGGAGTGCGCGATGTTCCTGGCTGATACCTCCACAAATCAGCGAGGTTGCCCTGAACACCGACCGAATCCACACCGAAGCCGCCGAACATCCAGACCTGGCCCTTGGCATCGACCCAGGCTGAGCCAGCCTGCCGGGCCCCTGGAAGATTGGCAGCTGCAGCCTTGCCCCTCCTGCCATAGACGCCTCGCTGGTCGGGCTTCGCCGTACCCGCGACCCAGGTCCATTGCGCAGCGGACGGATTGTACTCCCACAGATCATTCAGATAGTTGGATCCGCCCCGGCCACCCGCCTGCTCCCCGCCGAACAGCCACAGATCGCCCGCCGAATCGATCCAGGTGGTCGACAGGCATCGTGATGCGGGAGCAGCGCCCGCAACTGCAGCATTACGGGTACCATAGTGTCCGGGGCTGTTGATGTACGCACTACCACTTACCCAGGTCCAATACCCCGTCTTTGGATTGAACTTCCACAGATCATTCAGGTTGCCCTGTTCACCGGCGACATCCTGCCCGATTCCACCGAACATCCAGAACGTGCCGGCGGGATCCGTCCAGCCGGCTGCTCCCTGCCGTGCTCCAGGCAGGCTGGTCGGTGCGGTCGCGCCGAGCCTTCCGTAGCGGCCCCCGGCATTGATCGCGTCGGAACCCTCCACCCAGGTCCACTGCCCGGTCGCCGGACTGAACTTCCACAGGTCGTTCAGATTCCCCAGTTTTCCGGCTGAATCATACCCGTACCCGCCGAACAGCCACAGGTTGCCGGCGCTGTCGGTCCAGGCGGCTGAAAGATAACGGCCGCCCGGCTCGCGGCTCGCGGAGGCAACCCCAGGTTTTCCGTAACCGCCCGCGGTATTCCGGATCTTCGAGCCGCTCACCCAGGTCCACTGCCCGGTTGCCGGACTGTATTTCCACAGGTCGTTCAGGTAGCCGATTTTTCCGCTGACATCGGCACCGTAGCCGCCGAACATCCAGTCGTTTCCGGCCGGATCGCGCCAGGCCACCGCGGACTGGCGGGCCCCGGGGATATTGTGCGGATTCGGGATGTCGCGGACACCGTAGTGACCCTTCTGGTTCACCTGGGTGGATCCGCCCATCCAGGTCCATTGTCCGGTGACCGGACTGTACTTCCAGAGATCATTCAGGTAGCTGAAGGTGCCGATGGCATCAAAGCCGGTACCCCCGAATATCCAGAGGTTCCCGGCGCCGTCGGTCCATGAAACCTGAGCCTCCCGCGCCCCGGGGACATCTATGGGAGACGCCTCCCCGCGCGTGCCGTAGGTACCGAGCTGGCCTACCGCCCTTTCGCCCTTCACCCATGTCCAGACCCCGGTCGGGGGCGTACCCCGGGTACAGGCGCCGAGGCCCGCAATCAGGATAATGAACGCAGCAGACCGCAGACTGGCACAACGCATCGATACCCCCCCACGGGCGTGCCGGCGCACGCCACGCAAACCATGACTTTCCTCGAATACCCGAAGCGGCCGTGCGCGGCCCTCAGATCTTCGCCCCGTGCGCCCGCAGCACGGCCGCCACGCGGGCATGATGCTGCGACACTGCCCGGCCGAGCGCCGTATAACCTTCACGATCCCGCATGTTGATATTCGTCCCGTGTGCAATGAGCAGCTTCACAGCGGCGATGTGCCCAGACATGGAGGCCGCGATGAGTGGCGTTTCCCCGCGCAATTCCCACTCATCGGCGTCGGCGCCATGAGCCAGGAGCAGTTTCGCCATGGCGAGCCGGCCGGTTCTTGCGGCAATATAAAGCGGCGTGCGCCCGAACCGGTCCTGCGCATTCACGTTCGCGCCGCGATTGATGAGCAGCGCGGCGATGGCCCGGCTTTCCGGCATCCGCGACCTTGCAGCATTGACGAGCGGCGTGCCGCCGTCATTCATCGCGTTTACCTGTGCACCATGCCTGATAAGCAGTGCCGCCACGCCCCGGCTGCCCGCGAGAAAGAGCGCCGTGCGCCCGGAACTGTCCCAGACGTTCACCTTCGCGCCATGCTTGATGAGCAGCGCCGCAACCGGGCGGTTGCCGAACATGGCAGCGGTCGCAAGGGGCTCGGAACCGTGCCGGTCCCGCACATTCACCTTCGCGCCATGCTTGATGAGCAGCGCCGCCATCGCGGCGCTGCTCGCGAAATAAATCGGCGTCTCCCCATATCGGTCGCGTGCGTTTACATCCGCGCCCCCACGGATGAGCGCAGCCGCCCGGGCCAGATTCCCGGTATCCACGGCCCCGAACAGGACGTTTTGCGACCAGGCTGAACGGAACAAACCACTGCAGCACAGGAACACCAGGCAGACGATCCACTGCGATCGCCGCTTCGGACCTGCACCCGCCGGAGTCATGGGGGCAAACCTCGGCGCTCGTGACCGGTCAATGGGTGCCAAGATCCGTCCCCGCCACTTTGATCTTGGGTGTGGCCACGGGCTTCGGCGTTTCCGGTATCGAACCCGGTACCCGCGAAAACACTCCACCGTGGGCGCGCAGCAGCGCCTCGACAGCGCGGCTGTTGGAACCGGACCAGGCGGCATTGTCGAGCGGAGTAAATCCGTTCATGTCCCTGGCGTTTATATGGGCGCCATGCGCAAGCAGAACCTTGATCACGGGTATGCGTCCATCCCAAGCCGCCCGGTCGAGCGGTGTCTGCCCGATCGTGTCGCGGGCGTTCACCTGAGCCCCATGGGCAATGAGCACATCGGCAATCGCCGCATCATCTGCTCCGAACAGCGGGGTCTGCCCGTGAAAATCGCGTGCGTTCACTTCCGCCCCGTCGGAAATGAGAAATTTCACCACCGGCAGGTAGCCGTGACCGGATGCCCAGTGAAGCGGGGTATCCCCGAACTGGTCCCGCACGCCGACCTTTGCGCCTTCCTTCACGAGCAGCTTTACCTTTGCCAGGTTTCCGCTCGCAACCGCAGCAAAAAGCGCATTCGTCATCGCCGCCGGACTCATCGCCCTGGCCCCAAAAGCCGCGAATCCACAGACCACCGCAACCAGAATTGTCATACGCTTCATCGAAAATTCTCCTTCTGCCACTGGCAATATCCGTGCCTTGCGGAATCGTTGCTCATCCGTGTCAGAATATTTGATCTGCGGTATCAGTTAAAGCCCGCCCAGACCGCCTGCCCGCATCCGCCCCGCACTCAGTCGCTGAAAAGGTCGATATAGTGAATGTAAAAGGTGTTGAATCTCCGTCGCACAAACGGGACCTGGACTCCGTAAATGGCGTAGCCGGTCACCCGCGTCCGGTCGCGCGAGAGCGCAAACTCCACGGCGTACAGGGATACCGGCATCGGGTCTTCGGTTGCATGGTTCACGGTCAGAACCCAGTACCGCATCACCAGCTGCCCGGATTCTCCGATGACAAATCCGCAACCGTGGCCATACCGGTCCACGACCAATCTGGGGGTGACCGGCTTCCCGAAACGCCCTCTTACGGCAATGACTTCGTGCGCGCGCAGGAGATCGCGCGGCACGCTGTATGTTGTCTTGTGCGCCGCCGCATTGATCGTGACGACGCCGACGTTCCCCTGCGCCACGAACTCGAGCCGCGTCAGTTCCGAAAGCCCGCCCGGCAGACGCGGATGCGGATTCCGCCACCCGGCGGGTACCGTCCCGGACCGGTCCTGGTAGATGACTCTCCAGGCTCCGGCATCGAGCCGCATGCGCAGGGACCGCCAGGCTACGGGACGCGCTTCTTCGCGCAAGGAAACTCCATCGACAATTGCTGCCGGAGGTCCGTAGGTATCCAGCACCTGCAGCACGCGCTGCTCGATGAGGGATCCGCCGGGCAATGCACGCATCTGCCTGAGCGACATCGCCCCCGCCGCGGCCGGTGCGATAAGCAGCGCCGTCCCGATCAGCGCAGCTGCGTGCAACTTCGCTGACGCCCAAAACCGCCCCCATGCCGTCGCCACGCCGGTACCCTCGCAGCTAGGCAAGATACGCAATGAGCGCATACATCCGCGCAACGAACCAGACCAGACCTGCCCCGCCTATACCGAGAGACATCGTCCGCAGCACGGGCATTCGCCAGGAGGTTCTTCTGAGATACGACAGCCCGAACAGCGCGACGGTGACTATGATGAGCTGGCCGCCTTCGATTCCGAGGTTGAACGACACCAGGGCCGCCAGCAATTCATGCCGCGAAACCGTGATTTCCTTCAACGTGTATACGAAACCCAGGCCGTGAATCAGGCCAAACGAGAAGGTCAGCATCCACCGCCTGTTGAATTTCTTTGCCCACAGATTCTCGAATGCCACGTAGATGATGGTGAGCGCGATGAGCGGTTCCACGACGCGGTCCGGAAGCGACACGACGTTGAAATAGGCGAGCGCAAGCGTAATGCTGTGCGCGAGCGTGAACGACGTCACGAGCTTGAGCGTCTGGACGAAGCTCTCGGCCACGACGATTACCGATAGCAGGAACAGGATGTGGTCGTAACCGGTCAGGATGTGCATGACCCCCAGCTGGAAAAACTGGACCATATCGCCGATCCATTCACGTAACGTCCCGTTACCCACAGCCACGTTCGCCACATGCCAGCGGGAATGCATGCTCGAGAGAATCCCGTCCGCCAGCACGTGGTGGGGATCTCCGGCGTGGATGAGCTTGATGAACTGGGTGTGGGTCGGGTCTATGTCCTGGAACAGGCCGTTGTCCTGGACATCCAGCTCCTTGACCTTGTGCGGACAGCTGAAGACGAGATGAAGCATCTGGTAGCCCGACGCTTCATGGACGATCGGGAAGATTCTGGTCGGAGGACAGACCGCCCCTGCGCTGCTTACCTGGAAATTTTCCTCGAAATAGCTGGCATACCACTGCAGGTTCTTTCCGGTTCCGAGCAGATTGCCGATAAACGGCGGAATCGCCACGTAGTAATCGAGCTTGCGGCCGTGCGGGATGATGAACGCATTGCTGACACTGCGCATCGCTACGTGACTGAATCCAGGCTTGGGAACCGCCCACAGGAATAGACCCACCAATAAGGCAACCAGCGTACTTGCGCCGCCCTGTCTCCACCACCGCCCGCTCAGCATAGGTGCACCTTCATTTCATAGTCGATCCGGGCTGCGCGACCTCCTGCCAGGCAGCAGTTTCACGGATACATCATGACGAAGCACGCCCCGCCCGCTGTTCCGGGCGGGGCGTACCGGGGCGGCAGGCACCGGGACCTGCCGCCGAACCTCCCTGCTGGGGATCAATCCCTGTTGTCGTCGCTGGGGACTCCTCCGTTCACGTAGCCGGTCACCCAATCGTTTTCCCGGCAACCGGGAGTGGACCAGGAGTAGCAGCTTGATGCCACGCCCACGTTGGTGATGGCAGCGGCATTGGGGCCGCCCTGGCAGCCGTGCAGGCAGGGGTCGACGCGGACCGCGCGGTCATCGCGTACCGCTGACACCGTTTGGTTCGGCTGCTGCTGGATGTAGTCGATGAGTTCATCGACCGCCGTCGTTCCCGGAACCGGGGGCGTCGAGTACGGAGCACCTGCCGGGAAGGATGCGGCGTAGGTGTACATCTTGCTCAGGTTGGCCGCCACCGGCTGTCCGTTCTGCACCAGGTAGTCATTGCCGATCTTGAGGTTGACGATGTGCTGGTTGTCCGGCGCGTTGACCTTGTAGGTGTACTGCACGTTGTGGTTGAGCCGGAATACATCGCCACCCGGCCAATCGTAGGGGTCGGTGCCGTACTCCGAGTTGAGTCCGGAATTCAGCCTCTGCATCACGAAATCTCCGTTCACCGCCCCGACGTACATGCCGTTGTTGCCGAAGTTCGGCGACACTATGTTCCATACGTCACCGACCGTGATGTCACCCGGAATCACCGTCGTACCATAGCGGATTCCCGGAAAAACGGAGACGTCCGCCCCATACATGGACGCATAGGCATCGGTAATCAGGTTCTCCATGGAGCCCTGAACCTGCCCTCTGCGGATGAGTATGGTGCTGGTCTTGCCGATCACCTGGTCGAAGTACTGCTTGTACGGCGCATAGGCCTGCTCGGCGATGGCGAGAACCGTCGGATCAGGCTTGATCTTCTTGTCGATCACCCGGATGATCCGGTAGTGATACTTGAAGATGTGGTGATTGTGCACGTACACGTCGAGATCGCCCAGGAATTTGCCGTGTGACCCGGCCTGCACGATGAGCACATCATGGCCGTCCGTACCCTTGATCACGGTGGGCACGAAGACGTTGTGATGCGTGTGCGCGCCGAGAATGACGTCCACGCCGGCCTGCTGGGACGCGAACTTGACGTCCTGCGGATAGCCGAAGTGCGACAGGGCGACGACGAGGTCAGGATGATAGGTCGCGCGAATCTGGGCGACGAGCGCCGTTATTTCGCTGGCGACTTCAAATCCTGCCGACGAGGCGTTCGGGGCCAGCTGCTTGCCGAGCGCGAACCCGTTCGTCATGAGAGGGTGCGTCAGCCCGATGATCGCCACCTTCATCGTCGGCAACTGCTTGATGAGATAGGGCGGGAACACGAGCTGTCCGTTGTTCGCGTAGCGCAGGGTGCTCGACACCTTGGGAACGGTCATCATGGAGGTAAGCTGCAGGAACTGCGCCTCACCGTAGGCGAAATCCCGGTTTCCCGGAGTCCATGCATCGTAGCCCATGGAATTGATGACCGGTATGCAGCCCGCCCCCTTCGTTATCTGCGCGAGCGGGGAACCGTCGAAGGTGTCTCCGGAATCCATAAAGAGCGCATTGAGCCGGCGGGGCTTGAGCTTCTTCACCAGCGCTTCGATGTAGGCATAGCCGCCAACCTTGCCTTCGGTCGCCGCACGCTGCGGGTACGCGGAAGCCTCATTGGCCTCGGCATGGTACACAGGCATGAAGTAGCCGTGGGTGTCGTTGGTCCAGAGCAGCCGCACCTGGTCTTTCTGGTCGCCCGCCCTTACATGCTCGGAACGATGCACTCCGCCGGCCTGGTCACCAGACCCGCCTTGCTGGGAATGCCAGTTCATCCCGTCGGCGAACGAGGTTGTGGAGAAAGCGCTGACAGCCAGTGCAGTGAAAAAGGCCAGACCTGCGGCCAGTAGCGGCCGTAACCGCTTCGAACGGCCATAATCATCGAGCGGACGCTTCATAATGGGTATCCTCCGCATTGTTTGTTATGAAGCCGAGACTCTTCCGGTGCTGCCGAATCGGCACACGGAAACGCCTTGCACCGGCCTCCCAATTCCCTCCTGAAATGCCCAGCTTCCGATTCCACGTCACACACGAGAGGACAGTTCCCGCGCGCACAATACTGGGCTATCGGGCGTACATTCTGGACAAGCCAGCCGGCAGGGACCAGACAACGAAGGTCTAAAGTTCCTGCTAAACGTTGGTATAAGGCGGCAGTCGGAGAATTCCTCAGGCGAGCGGGATGCTCAGGACCACAGGCTCTCCTGACACAAAATATTATTATATTAATGAACTCAAATATGAGTGGGGCGCCAACAGCTTCTGCTTGAACGACCTCTGGGCCGCAGAAGCCTGCTTGAGCATCACGCTGCGCGCCTATGACCTGATGGGCCTGTTCCGTCAAGCAGTGGTCAAGACCGCGGTTGCCGCCATTGCCGCTGAAGACATGCAACACACGCTGACGACATTACGCCACAAACTGCCCGCCAAGGCGGGCTGCCTCGCGCACCGAGGGTGCGAAGACATTTTCAGACTCGCGCTGGCCATGTGCCGACGCGAATGGCTTACAGGCCTCTGGGACCGCCCGATTACTTTCGAACTGCCGGTTCACTTCTCGCCGACGGTTACCACGCAGGGGCGCGGCTAATGATGGGAAATCTGGTCTGCAGTTGGTCACTGCGTCGCCGCTGATTCAGCGCACGAAGACGCGCTGCATCAGCCTCCCTACCCCCTTCCTGAAATGCCTGGGTTCCGATTCTGCGCCACCCGCAGGACAATGGTTCCCGCACGCACGCCACTGGTTCTTTGCGGCATGTCTCTAAAGTGATGGACGGGAAGGATTCAGACAGCCAAGGTCTAGAAGTTGGAACCAAACGCCGGCTAACCGCGGCTGGTAGCGGCCAGGATCCAGCTGGAGCGCAGCAGGCGCTCGGGCGCGATGCCGCGTGCACGCCCGCTGTCTGGTGACATGCCGGAATTGCCTGCCTCACCGTCCCAACCTTCGCGGACGGACATCCGGCCCGGCAGTCTCAGGCACAACACGGCCGGGCCGCCGCCACATCGTAGACAGCCACGACCGCTGTCGACCGCCCATTGCGAGATCGTCCGACCCGGCCGTTAAGGATTATTACGACCGCTCCAGGGGATCGGGAATCAACGGAGACTGGTCTCTGCTCACCCGAAAGCGGTCGAGGCTCATCCGGAACAGCCGCACCACATTGGTTACCGGACAGACACGCGCGTAGGTGTGCAGGATCAGCTGTGCGCGGTTCGTGACGCCAAATTTCGCGAACATGTGATTGAGATGCATCTTGACGCTCTGTTCGGAAACATTCATTTTATCCGCGATCTCCTTGGTGACCAGTCCGTCGAGAACGAGCCTCAGCACGGTGGCCTCACGCGGCGTCAGGAGCGCGCGCACGGTATCGATCCTTTCCAGGATGGTCTTCTCGATGACCCCCTGCATTTCCATGGCGTGCACCGCGATCTGCTCCAGAACGCTGCGCTCCACCCACAGGCGGCCTTCCCGAACGGCAGCGATCGCCCCAAGCAGATGGCTGCCATCCATGTTCTCGTTCACATAGCCCCTGACCCCCGCTATCACCGCTTCAACCAGAAACTCCTGGGACATCTGCTGGCCAAAAATGATGATCCGGGTCTCCGCACAGGCCTCGCGCACTCTCGCTACCATCTGCTGCAGCGGAATCCGTACCACGCTGTAGTGCATGAGCAGGATATCGGGTTTCTCCTCGCGGAACTTCTTCCAGCATGACTCACTGTCGTCAACGCAGGCAATGACGTTGATGTCGCCGCTTGCCTCGATCAAGCGCAAAACACCGCGGGCCGAAAAATCCTGCCGTGCGACGATATACGCCCTCGTCGGTTCCGGCCCCGCGCGATTCACTATTTTCCGTCCTTCTGATGAAGCCGCCTCGCTGGTCATGCACTCCCCCCTGCCGCTCGCTATTAAATGTTCATGCCTGACTTTCTCATGAGATCACGTGCGATGTTTGCATCGACGTAGCCCACGGAAGCTACAGCCGGCGATCGAACTGCAATTTCCTGGCGCACAGTCGCACAAGCTTCTTCGGCTTATGTCATTCACCATTACAGAAAGTGCTGCCAAGACCAAGACTAAAACTAAAGCATATTGCATGCCAACCCGTATACGTTATAGAGCAGTCAGTTATGGGAGATTGATGCGAACCTGGCATTGCATTTTATTGTTTTTGCTAGTCCCGCCGTCACTGGACTTTCAATTTGCAACTTCTCGTTTGGAATCCGTGCGTGCGAAAGCACATCCATACAACAAGACGGTTCGGCTGATAGCGGGCTGCATGGTTCGGGCGACCGCTCGGCACAAGACATTGATCGTGGTCGTGCCAGCAAAGGACCGGCAATAGGCGGAGCAAAGGCAATTTCGA
>JAJYEK010000140.1 GCA_021785795.1 Pseudomonadota bacterium | reverse complement strand
GATCTTTGAACGGCGAGGCTGCCGGCTAAAGCCGCAGTCCCCGTGACGCTCAGTTGGTCATACCCCACCCCGGGGGTCGTATCATTCGGGGTGACTTCGATGGCGAGTGTACCGTTGGCCGCCTGGGTGTAGTTACCGTTGACCGTGAGGATACCGATTGTGCCCCCGGGGAACACCATCCCGTTATTGGTGACCGCGCCATTGATGGTGCCGTGGCCGCGGAGGACGGCACCGCTATCGACGGTGACGAGGCCTGTGATGGAGGCCCCGGGGTGTGCCGCATCGCCCACTTCCAGCGTGCCGCTACCGACGGTCGTACCGCCGCTGGTGGTGGTCGTGATAGTGCCATTCAAAACCATGCCACTGACATCGTTTAAGGTGACCGCCCCAGCCTGGAGAGACCCGTTAATCAGTAATGCCTGCCCATCGTTCAGGCTAAAGTTCGTGGCACTGAAATTACCGAGACTCGCGATCATATTGGCACCGTCCAGGGTGGTGCTGCCGGCCGAACTGCCCGTCAGAGTGGCCGCATTGATCAGGCCACTACTCGTACTTTCACTGATGGCACCCGCCGAGGTCAGGGTGGTCGTTGCGCCCTGCACCGCGCCGTCCAGGGTCAGACCGCCCGTTGTGGTTGTCAGGGTGGTGCTATTGCCGCCATTCACTGTGGCACCGCTATTGACGGTGAGGGCCTGGGCGTTACTCAGACTAAATCCCGTGGCCGTAAAGTTGCCCAGACTCGCGATCATATTGGCACCGTTCAGGGTGGTGCTGCCGGCCGAACTGCCTGTCAACGTATTCGCCGTGATCGCACTATTCGTGCTTTCACTAAGGACCCCGGTATTCACCGTCAGGGTACCGCTCCCGGCATTGATGCTACCGGCGTAGGTGGTACTGCCTATGTTGACTGCGCCACCCGTGCCGGTTTCTATATCTACGTTGCCCCCTCCAGTCGTTATGCTCGCAGCGCCCGTATTTCCCACATCCACCACGGCAGAGGAAGCTGGGGTGGCGGTGTAAGTGGAGCCCCCCGTAGAGTTGCCATAATTCGCCCACAGATACACACCGAGTGGGCCCGCTGTACCATTTGAAATGCCAGTATCCAGGTAGATATTTCCTGCTGCCTCGAGGTAAAGCGAGTTCGTGCCTGTTGAAGCAGCGATTGGAGCTTGGACCGTGATGTCACCACTCTGCGGCGTGCCGCCGCTGCCGGTAAATATATTAACGGTAGCACCACCACCGGACAGTGCGGAATCTATTGAGCTGGCATTGATCGTCGAATTGCTGCTCGTTGCCGTAAAAGGAGAACTCAAAGTACCACCGCTCGATACAACAGTCACATCGTAGCTGGCAGATCCCGGAGTGACCGCTGTGGTCGACCCCGTGCCGCTAAATACCCAGGTGCCGGTCTGGTTGTTGAACGGGCCGCCCGAAATCAGCGACGTCCAGTTCAAGGTGTAATCGAAGCTGGTGCCGGAGACGTTCGAGATGGTACCCGTCGCCGCGGAATTGCCCTGGCTGAAGTTGGTTCCGTTCCAGTTGACGAAGAACGAACTCAGATTCGCGGTAATTGTGTCGCCATTCGCGAGACCCGAGATCGTGGCACTCGGAACCGGACCACCGCCAGCGACATTGGAGGACGCGGCGGTGAACGTATTCACCCAGGTGCCACCCTGGTTGAAGTTAAAAGACACGATTGAACCCGGTGCGGCGGTGTGCTGGGCTACCGCCTCGTTCCATCCCTGCGTGCTGTAACCGCCGACCAGGTTGAGGGAGGTATTGGTCGCGGCAAAGGGTTGCCCGGCGTCGAAATTTGCCATCGCGAACGAGCCGCCAGTTACGTTCATGCTGGTCACCGTCGCCGCGCTGGCTACCGCGATCTCACCGATGGTACCGATGGCGGTCGCCATTGCTGCTGCTAACATCTTTCTTTTAAAGGTCATTTCCTGATTCCTCCAAAAAGCTTCTCTAGAGCGAAAAACTATTTCGTGTCGGTTCGCTACACGAGACCAGCGACGCAAGCGTCTGGTGTGTCGAGCATTCCCTGGTCCGAGCTCGTTTCATGTGGTGACCGTCCTAGGACAAGGAATTGCATCTGATCTGTGACCACTATGCCACCCACAAACATCCCAAGGTTCAGGCGTGGCTCGCCCAGCACCTGCGTTTTCACATCTACTTCACCCCGACGTCCGTCTCGTGGCCGAGCATGGCGGAACGCTTCTTTCGGGATCTCAGTACCCAGTGGCTGGACCGCGGGGTTTTTCGCAGCGTCCCTGAATTGACTGACACGATCCGGGAGTATGTGGCGGTACATAACAAAAACCCTAAGCTGTTCATCTGGACCGCTAAGGCCCACGACATCCTGCAGGAGGTTATCCGCGCCAATCGGCGCTTAGGTTCCAAACAGAATGAAGCGCTGCGCTAGGGCCGTCAGTCCGCGTAGGCACAAGGCGTCCGAAGGGGCGTTGCTCAGCCTGCGGTGGGAATCCCCGATGCCCCCTTTGCGCCGCCCTTTGGCCAGCTCGGACACAACCACCCATATCTCCAGAGAATAAAAGCTCCTCTTGCTAAGATGCGTGCCAAGAAAAATAACGGGAAAACAGATGGCTGGGTTTAATGTGAATAGCTCATGTGAAGAGTAATAGGCAAACGATGGAATTAAAGTCAAGGGAGTTAAAGTTAAGTGCTCACGCTCCGAAATCGGCAGACACAGGCTCAGGCAGGAATAACGTGTGACCGGTTTACCGCGATTGTTAGGTCGAGTTTCTGTAGCCCGTCATTGCGCCGATACTTAGCGTAATGGTTTCTCTCAGCCGGTATTTCAGGGCAAGTGATCCGTTTCCCGCGTTGTCCAGACGCGGCGGGGATATCTAAAGGATAACCTCGGGATCGCCCCGGTGATTGTGGTGAGCCTGTGTGACTCCCTTCGAGTGCCAGCACGCTCGTCATGTGCCCTATGTGCTAATGGCCAATGTTTTGTCCCGTGTCGCGGACGAAGCCCGCGTAGCCGATATCTGGCCCACCGAACGGCGATAGAGGCTTACGCTGAGCACGGTGTTGCGGTAGAGCCGGTCACTGGCCGATGGAATTGGTCTGGTTCTCGCAACGGTTGTTGTCAGTACCCGAACCATTGAGCAGCCGCAGGTTTGTTGAACGTGAATTGATCGTGCATCACTGGGTGGTCAGCACGCCCCTTGCGCGAGGCATTCGGTCTCCCGCCGCTGCCTGCCACTTCAGGCAACGTGGTGTCGCAAGGTTTAGGAACAGGCCATCATTGCTGGATAAAATTTACCACGGAGACCTGGACTTGACCGGATTAATCGGCGCGTTCATAGTGAAAATCGAGCCTGATTTATTTTTTATCGACAGCCCACTCCAAGAAGAATCCATTAAACAAGCAGAGCATGCTATTACCCTTTGATCTGCGGAAAGTACGTGACCAAAAAGTCTAGGCGACAGCAGGTAAAACATTCGAAGCAAGTCGCATCGAATCCTGAGAGCGCCAATGTCTCGGGGGCGCTCGCAAAGATTTTTGAATATCAACAACAGGGGCAACTAGAGGAGGCAGAAAAACTCTGCAACGAAATTCTCAGGGAGGATCCAGCCAACGCCCGTGCGTGCCTTGCGCTCGGCAACATACTCCATGCGCGCGGTCGGGTTGAATATGCAGTCCGCGCCTACCGCCGCGCCATACGCACAGATCGGCGCGATCCTGGCGCGCACCTCAAGCTCGCAACGGCGCTCGAATCGATAGGAAAATTGTCTGAAGCAGTCGCGTGTTATGAAGCATGCCTGGTACTCGCGCCCAACGATCTAAACGCGCTTGTTGGATTGGGTGGGGTCTACCTAAAACTCGGGAAATTGCAAGAATGTGAGCGCCGGTTACAGAGGGCCTTCGCGCAGGCACCCGGCGCGTCGAATGCTCATGTGTTGGCGGGCGACTTAGCCCTTGCGCGGGGCTTGTGTGCAGAGGCGGCCAAACATTTTCAGCATGCCCTCTATGTCAATCCGAACCTTCCGATCATTCAGGTAAAATTGGGTCGCGCCCTGAAGCTTTGTGGTGCGCATGCCCAGGCGATCGAAGCCTTTCAATCCGCCTTTCAACAGAACCCAGGCGATATCACAATCCTGGTAGAGCTCTCGTCCCTACAGGCGGAGACAGGGGATATCAAGGCCGCTGAGCACAGTCTGCGGCGCGCCATAGAAATCAAGAATGACTCAGCAATGCTCCGGGTTTCACTTGCCAGCGCTCTTGTGCTTCAAGGGAGGCTGGATGAGGCCTTGAGTGAGTATCTCAGTGCACGCACAATTGAGCCGACATGCGTTCCCGCCATAGAGGGTGAGGCGGATTGTCTGTATCGCGTTAAGTCATACGACAAGTCCTATGAATTACTGAAAAATCTTGCCAACACCAAAAAATTGACGACAGAGGGCGCACGCACATTTTCACGTGTGTGCAGAAAAAAGGGGGACGATCACAGCGCTGTCGTGATTCTGGAAAATATCTGCAAGCGACCAACATTGCCAGCAAGAGAGCGTGCCATTGCCCATTTTGCGTTAGGCGACGCATACGACGCAATGCGGAATTTTGATGCGGCCTTCAACCACTACCAACAGGCGAACAGCCTGCTCGGAGACTACATTTATGTTCCTCGGGCAGCCGAGGCGATGACTCAAAAGCTAATACAAGCCTATTCTCCGGACTATTGGTCGTCGCTTCCGCGAGCAGCGAGCGGCCGGTTTAAGCCCATATTCATCATGGGCATGCCGCGGTCGGGAACAAGTTTGGCCGAGCAAATTGTCGCGAGTCATCCAGGCGTGTGTGGTGCTGGAGAGTTGACATTCGTCAACGAGATCGTTACGGCTGTCCAGCGTGATGCGCGCTTCCCAGGAAATATTGCGAGCCTGAACGCGGGCCAGATCAATCAGTTCGCCAATCAATATTATTCAAAGGCAGGGGCCCTGGTAGGCGATTCGAGGGTGATGACCGACAAAATGCCTGGGAACATTTTCTGTTTAGGTCTGATGGCCCTGATGTTCCCCGATGCCGCATTCATCCATTGTACGCGGCATCCTTTGGACACATGTCTGTCTATCTATTTCCAGCAGTTTAGTGGCGGGTATCCCTGGGCCATCAACCTCGAGCATATTGCCCATTACTACAGGCAATATCGGCGCTTCGTGCAGCACTGGTCCGAGACGCTTGGCATACCCATGCTGGAGGTTCGTTATGAGTCTCTTGTGTCCGAGCAGGAAACGCAGTCTCGTCGTCTCATCGAATATTGTGGCCTTGGCTGGAATGAGCAATGCCTAAGTTTTCATCGTAACCCGCGGCATGTCGCAACAGCTAGCCATGATCAGGTTACTCAACCACTTTACTCAACGTCTGTTGGACGCTGGCAGCACTATAGTAAATTCCTCAAGCCACTGATCGAGGCGTTGGGTGAATATGCAGAGGCTGAATAACTGTTCGTTCTTATTGTTTGGTTCTTCAGGCTGGTCTAAAAGCCCTTGGGATTTACGGTGCCGTGGCGGGTTACCGCGGTCGTGGTACGGAGAAGTCTCAGGTGATACGCGGCAGGATGAGATCCTGATGAATGTCATCCTGAAGTCGTAACCACTGAAAATGGCGACCTACATTTTTGCGACGTGCTAAGCCTGGATTAAGTGAGATGTGCACAGGGCAAATGTACGGGGCACGAAATGGCGCGACACCGGATGCACTTTTGCACGGCCAACAAGGTGCGTGGTTCGGCGCGCCCAGACCGTCTGGTTTAAGACCGACAGCTTCGCCGGGGTATTCCGGCGGGTGGTATGCGGATTTTTTCGCGTATGGATCATGGACGGGGATGATCAATGTCTCTCCGTGGATAGGCCCCCCAGTGCTTGAAGCACCCGCTGGAAGACGCTCTCCCAGTCGCCGATTTTCGGTTGCCGGAACAGTCGCATCCCGGGATACCAGGGGCTGTCGTCCCGGTCGAGCATCCATCTCCAATCCGGTGGCGTGGGCAGTAACACCCATACCGGTTTTCCCATGGCACCCGCCAGGTGGGCCACCGCCGTATCCACCGTGATGACCAGGTCAAGTCGCGATACGGCCGCAGCGGTATCAGAGAAGGTGTTGATCAAAGGGGCCAGGTCCGTTATCCGGGATCCGCGCGGGTCAGCGCGCAGATCCGCCGCGCGCCGGCCTTTCTGTAGACTGAACATACTGACTCCGGGCACATCCGCGAGGGGTGCGAACCACGACACAGGACAGGAACGATTGCGGTCATTGGGATGAGTGGGCCGCCCCGCCCAGACGATACCGATATTCCGTTGGTTCCGGTGTACGTCAATCGCCCGTTCTATTGTGTCGTAAGCCCCTTCGGGTTTACTCAAATAAGGTACCGCTGCGGGCACGGTATCCAGCGTGGTATGGAATATCATGGGAAAGCTCAGCAGCGGGGCGTGCGTATCGAACGGGGGGAGCCTGGAGCCTTGCGCGACCACCGCATCGACGGCCTTGCAGGTCGCGATCACGGATCCAAGGATCGGGTCGCATTCCACGATGACCCGGGACACACGCTCCTTCACGAGGGTTGCGTAGCGAATAAACTGCAGCGTATCTCCGAAACCCTGCTCGGTGTGTAACAGAATGGTTCCGTGTTCCAGCCGGGAGCCGTCCCATAACGGCTGCGGAAATGGGCGCGGCGGGGTGACCGCGCGGCGCCAGCGCCATTCATACTCTGGCCAGCCGCGATCAAAATCCCCGGTGAGCAGCAACACCAAGGCGAGGTTCCAGTGGGCATCAGCGTTCTCGTGGTTGATCTGGACCGCACGCTCGAATTGGGCGAGGGCTTCATTGATCCTGCCCAGACCTTGAAGCGCGATGCCGAGGTTATTGTGGGCAGCATCCATTTGCGGCTGCAGCCGGATCGCCTGTTCCGCACTCGTCACCGCGCCCGCGAAGTCCCCTAGCTGACACAACGCCAGCCCAAGATTGGAATGGGCGTTTGCCAGGCTAGGTTGCAGCCGCACGGCTTCTCGACAGCTTCGTACCGCGTCTGTCGTCAGCCCCATGCTGAACAGCGCCAGGCCCAGATTGGAATGGGCTTCCGCAAGATCCGGTTTCAACTGCACGGCGCGCTGAAGGGTCGCGACGGCCTCTGGGTACCGTCCATTCTGCAGCTGGGTGACGCCCAGGTGCGCGTACCACAGCACCTCGTTTGGCCGCAGATCCCGTGCCTTGCGAAAAGCGGTCTCCGCCTCCTCCCGTTTCCCAAGTGCCGTGCAGAGGCCACCGAGCATCGCCCAGGCCTCCACGTATCCGGTGTCCGCCGCCACCGCCCGGCGACAGCCCCCATACGCTTCCTCGAGTTTCCCCTGGGCCTGCAAGACCGCGGCAGAACTTAAGTGCGCCTCGGCGTAGTCCGGCCGGAGCGTGATCGCGTGCTCGAAACACCTCAGTGCTTCTCCCGTTGCCCCCAGTTCTCCCTGCAGGGCCCCGAGCATCAGCCACGCCTCCGCATTGCCCCCATCCTGCTGGCAGATCTCCGTGTACAGGGCCCTGGCGTCCGTGAGACGGCCTGCTTCAAGGAGCGCTTCGGCGCGCTCGAGCAGTGCTTGGGTGTCAGTGTCTGCCATGTTTGTGTTCCAGGCTTACCCGCCAGGAGACCGCGCACTGAGGCCTGGACCCCGGGGTCATCATGGTCATCCTCTCTTTCATGTCTACGTGAGGATAAGCGTTAGCGTCACGCGGAGAACATCCCAGGATCTCCCGACACACCGATCCCGCTTCGCGCAGGCGTCCGGCTCGATGATGCCGAACGTTGTTGCCGCGGTTTGCGCAACGGTCACTGGACCTGTGATCCATGCAGGCGGTATCTGGTCGGACTCACTTTGGCGTACGCCGGTCAATGTGATCCTACCCAAACCACGGCTGCGCTTGAATTTCTTTGCGCTCCCGCGCGGGCAGGGGTCACTACGGCCAGGCTTTCGCATGGATCTATTCACGGGTAAATGACCCTATACCCCTCGTTTCTTTATCTCGTCACCTGCCACCAACATCCTGACAACGTCGATGCAACCTGCGCCATGACACCCGGTCGCCGGTCACAGGTTGCGGGGTCATCCCAGACTTTTCTGTCGGACATTTCTCTCAAAACCACGGACAAGCAGCGAAGAATCCCTACATAGCCGGATAACGCGTGAGGGATCCGAACAGCTTGCCGCTCAACCATTTCCCTTGGAAATAGCGCATATCCTCCTGCATGATCCTCTGCAATTCCACGGATGCATTGCGGTTTGACGTACCCACCGCATGCCGGATCGTCGAGCGCGGTTCATAATAACACCGCCAGCCTTGGGCACGGGCGCGCAGGCAGTAATCGCTGTCCGAGGCAATGTGTCTCATATTGCGGTCCAGTACCCCGATCTCTTCAATCATCCGGCCATTCAGGAACACACTGGAGAATGTCACCCATTCCTCTTCGGTACGCCGCTTCAAGTCACCCTGCGATACCCTTCCGGACTTGTGCCGGCCCGCCGGGAAACACGCATAGGAACCGCCCCAGACGATCAGGTCGGGTTGGTCCAGATGGACGTTACGGGAGCCCACGATACCGGTCCGATTCCAGCCCGTTTCCCGGAAACAGCGGACTGCTTCGGCTGCACAGTCCTGTTCAGCTACCGCATCGTTATTCAACACCCAGACTAGGTACCGTGTTTCGGAAGATTGGGTACAGATCCGGCGTCTGACCTCGGTAATACCCGCGTTGACTGCCCCCGTGAATAGCACGTTCTGATTGGGCGGGTTGTTATCGACGACAATGATCCGGTTGGCTCCAAACAATTCTTTGGGATAGGCAATGTTGTCTAGGCTGGTCAGACAACGATCCCGTAGCGCGTCCGCACCGTAATGAGGGATGACGCACCAGATTTCCGGAAGGCGCTCCAGGGGTGGATCGGATGCCAGGATCTCGCATCGGGGCGCGGGCACCGGGGACCCGGCGCTGCGGTAAAGCGAGGCGGCTTCACGGCTACTTTTCTCCGCTTCTTCCCTTTTTCCCAGATTTTCCAGGGCGACGGCGAGATCGGCGTGGGCTTCGGCAAGTTGCGGATTGAGCCGAACGGCCTCGGCGAGCCGGGGCAACGCCTCGTCGCTGCGACCCCGCAGCAGGCATAGGGCGCCTAGACGGGCCTGAGCAACCGCATGGGTAGGATTCAACCGGATCACGTCGTGGTAGCCCGCCTCGGCTTCGTCCAGCAACCCCAAGGTTTCGAGCGCCCTGGCAAGCACCACCCGCAGCTCTACATTCCCGGGCTGCAACTGCGCCGCGTGCCGGTAATTATCGACTGCTTCCGTGTGCCGCCCGCGCGCCGCCCGCGCGTGTCCGAGCTGAATCTGTATTTCCACGGACTCCGGGGTTAGCTCCGCCGCCCGCCGATAGCTGGTCTCCGCCTCCTCCCGTTTCCCAAGTGCCGTGCAGAGGCCACCGAGCATCGCCCAGGCCTCCACGTATCCGGTGTCCGCCGCCACCGCCCGGCGACAGCCCCCATACGCTTCCTCGAGTTTCCCC
>JAJYEK010000139.1 GCA_021785795.1 Pseudomonadota bacterium | reverse complement strand
CGCGCGATCCCTCGACAGCTCTGTGGTCACGCGACTCGCCCAGATCCTCGAGGAAATGCTGGCACAGGGTGCGGCAAACATGGACAATAACTCCTCAAAATAGATAGCAAAAAAATAGATAGCAAAGACCGGCCACGCCCTGCCCGGACACTGACGATCAGGGCGGCAAGGCAGATCGCGGCCGACATCACGCTTCTTCAGCCAAGAACACGCGACATGACCCTTCACGATCAGAAAAGCAGCGCGCCCGGCAAGGTCAGCGCACCGCTCGAAAAGACCTATGAGCCGCGTTCGATCGAGCAGCGCATCTACCAGGCCTGGGAGCGTGCGGGCTACTTCACACCCGGCAACCGGTCATCCGGCTCGCCAGGCGCAGACAGCGAGCCGTATTGCATCATGATCCCGCCGCCCAATGTCACGGGAAGCCTGCACATGGGACATGCTTTCCAGGATACCCTGATGGATGCGCTGATCCGCTATCACCGCATGCTGGGCAGCAACACCCTGTGGCAGGCGGGAACGGACCATGCCGGCATCGCCACGCAGATGGTCGTGGAGCGGCAGCTCGAGGCCGAAGGCAAGAGCCGCCATGACCTCGGACGCGAATCCTTTGTCCAGCGGATCTGGGAGTGGAAGGTCCAGTCGGGCGGCGCGATCACCCGCCAGCTGCGGCGCATGGGCGCTTCCGTCGACTGGTCGCGCGAGCGCTTTACCATGGATGAAGGACTGTCGCGCGCCGTGATCGAGGTCTTTGTACGCCTGCATGAAGAAGGCCTCATCTATCGCGGTAAGCGCCTGGTCAACTGGGATCCTGTACTGCACACGGCCGTGTCCGACCTGGAAGTAGTGGCAGAAGAGGAGCCCGGCCATCTCTGGCACATCCGCTACCCGATAGAGGGAACGGCGCAATATCTCGTCGTGGCAACGACGCGCCCGGAAACGCTGCTCGGCGACAGTGCGGTAGCGGTCAATCCCGAAGACGCACGGTACCGTCACCTCATCGGAAAAACGGTCGAACTGCCGCTCACCGGGCGCAGGATACCGGTGATCGCAGACACCTACGTGGATCAGGAGTTTGGCTCCGGCTGCGTCAAGATCACCCCGGCACACGACTTCAATGACTACGAGGTCGGCAAACGCCACGACCTCCCGCTGATAAACATCTTCTATTCCGATGCCTGCATCAACCTGCCGGGCTCCCCGTATCACAACCTCGACCGCTTTGATGCACGCAAGAAAATCGTCGCCGATCTGGACAAGGCGGGCCTGATCGAGAAGATCGAGGACCATCGGCTCAAAGTGCCGCGCGGAGACCGCACCAATGCAGTAATCGAACCGTTCTTGACCGATCAGTGGTACGTCAAGGTCGCCCCGCTCGCCGCCGACGCCATCAAGGCGGTCGAGGACGGGCGCGTCCGGTTCGTTCCGGAAAACTGGGCCAAGACCTACTTCGAGTGGATGAACAACATCCAGGATTGGTGCATATCGCGGCAGATCTGGTGGGGCCACCGCATCCCGGCATGGTATGACGCCGACGGCAATCTCTTCGTTGCACGCAATGCCGCCGATGCACACCGTCAGGCCCGCCAGAAGCACGGCGGGGATGTTCCACTGGAACAGGACGAAGACGTGCTCGACACCTGGTTTTCCTCCGCCCTCTGGCCATTTTCCACCTTGGGCTGGCCCGAGCAGACAACGGCACTGGCGGACTTCTACCCCACGAGCGTGCTGGTCACCGGATTCGACATCATTTTCTTCTGGGTGGCGCGCATGATCATGATGGGTCTCAAATTTGCCGGTGATGTGCCGTTCCGTGAGGTCTATATCCATGGCCTCGTGCGCGACTCGCACGGCGAGAAGATGTCGAAATCAAAAGGCAACGTGCTCGACCCGATTGACCTCATCGACGGGATCGATCTGGAAACCCTGGTGAGCAAGCGCACGACGGGTCTGATGCGTCCACAAGACGCCCCACGGATCGAAAAGGCCACGCGCCGGGAGTTTGCCGACGGCATTCCGGCTTTCGGAACCGATGCGCTGCGGATGACGTTTGCCAGCCTCGCCACCCAGGGTCGCGACATCAAATTCGATCTAGGGCGGATAGAGGGCTACCGCAATTTCTGCAACAAGCTGTGGAACGCAGCACGCTATGTGCTGCTCAACACCGAAGGGTGCGATTGCGGCGAGATGGGCGGGGAGATCGAACTCAATGCCGCCGACCGCTGGATCATCTCACGCCTGAACGAAGTCGCGTCCGAAATCGAAACAGCTTTCGGCACATACCGTTTCGACCTCGCGTCCCAGGCGATCTACAGCTTCGTCTGGCACGAATACTGCGACTGGTACCTTGAGCTGTCCAAGATCGTGCTGAACGACCCGCAGGCTGCCGTCGCTCCGCTGCGCGGCACGCGCCGGACGCTGGTGCAAACCCTGGAAGCCGCGCTGCGCCTGCTTCATCCGCTCATGCCCTTCATAACCGAGGAGATCTGGCAGCGCGTGGCGCCGCTTGCCGGTCGCGGCGGGCCGACCATAATGCTTCAGCCCTACCCGCATTGCGATGCGCGTCTGCTTGACCCGGACGCAGTCTCGGAAACCCGTTGGCTGATGGCGGTGATCACGGCCGCGCGGACTGTGCGCAGCGAACGCGACATCGCGCCGTCCAAGCCGCTGCCGGTGCTGTTGCAGAACGGCAGCGATCAGGAACACGCCTGGATGCAGCGCAATCGGCATTACCTGACGTCGCTTGCCCGCATGGAGTCGCTGACCTGGCTCGGTGCAAGCGATGCGGCACCGGAATCTGCCATGCAGCTGGTGGGTCAGCTGAAGGTGCTGGTGCCGCTTGGCGCATTCATCGACAAGCGCGAAGAGCTTGCGCGTCTCCGGAAAGAGATCGAGCGGGTGGAAAAGGAGCTCGTCAAGGCGCGGGGCAAACTCGCCAACGGCGACTTCGTCGCGCGCGCACCAGCGCAGGTTGTGGAGCAAGAACGCAGGCGCGTGCGGGAGTTCGAGGCCATCCTGGCCGAGCTGGAAAAACAGCGCGCACAGGTAGCCCATCTGGCAGGCTGAAGCGGATGCTGCGCGCCTGCCGCGCCTGGTGCATGCAGACCGGCACGCAGGAGATGGCGCCCGGCCAGCGCTGAGGGGTCTGCCGGAAGGCGCGCCCGACAAACCACCGCTACGGCCACGAAGGCGCCGGCGTCATTCCTTGCAGGTCGAGAGGAATTTGGCGGCCGGCCCGTTGCAGGGGTTGGGCGAGAACTTGAGGGCCTTGGGCACCGCGCCTTTCACTGGCGGCAAAGCGGGCTTCCGGATGTCCGGCGCCGCTTCGGCAGTCCGCTTCGGATGTGCCGCCACGACAATGGCCGGGGCGGGGGCAGACTTGATCCGCTCCTCGGCCGAGCGCCGCCGCAACGCTGCCTGAGCACGCTCTTCCGCCAGGACGGCACGCAGCTCCGCCTGGGCTGCACGTTCGCGCGCCTTGGCAACCGCCAACGCCGCATCGCGTTCCCTCTGCAGGGCGCGGGCCTCGGCAATCGCCGCATTCCTTTCATTGCGCAATTCGCGCAGCCGGGACGCTGCGACGGCGCGCGACGGTACGGCCGGCGCGCGCATCGCGGCTGCCACCGGCGCAGGTGCCGGCGGCAGGACAACGGGCGGTGCAACCGCGACCGGAGCGGGGGGCGCCACGGATGTGCGTGACGGGCCAACCGGCAACCTGTTCCTGCCCAGATCCAGATAGACCGCGCCGATCAGGATCACCGCAACCAGCAGGCCGGCGACGAAACCCAGCATGACTGCGGTACCCCAGAAGACCCGCGGCCGCCGGTCAGCCGCGAGCGGGACCATTCGGTAATTTCCCATGCCCTCCCCTCCTTCAAGGTCGGTGGCCGTGATGTCGCTTGGCGAACCGCCTTCCGGACCGGTCGTAAGCGGTCTCGGTTGATCCCCCGATCCGGGTCCCGCCGGCGAAGCGGATGCAACATCGGTCGTACCCAGTGACGAATGTGACCCGCACGCCTCCCGCCCCGACCGTCCTCCTCCCGTGCGCATCACTTGATGCACTACCGCTGCACGACGCTCATTGCGCGGCCAGTTCTCCATGCCAACGAGTCTGCTGACCGCACCTCGTTGCGGATCTGCAGCCTCGTCATTCAATTCCGGCTGCACCGGCAGGACACCGCCAACCGCCCCGCGTTTGCGCATCGGCTGCTCCTCGGCAGCCGGCGCGGCGACCGGCATCGTCTCGCGCAACGCCTCCGCCGCAGGCCGCGTTGCGAACTGCGGCAAGGTCCCGCATGCCTCGCGCTCGCGCATGACGGAATGCACGATGTCCGCCCCCACCGTAATCCGCCTCAGGGCATATGCGCAGGCGAGCACGTTGTCGCAAAGCAGGTTGGTCAACCGCGGTATTCCGCCGCTGTAATGGAAAACCGCATCGCAGGCTTCGTCGTCGAAAATGCCCGGATCGCCCCCGGCAACCGACAGGCGGTGGCGGATATACTCACCGGTTTCAGCGCGGCTAAGCGGCCCCAGATGGTAATCAACTGCAATGTACCTGGCGAATTGCTCGAGCCCGGGCAAGCCCAGCGTCGCCCGCAGCTGTGGCTGGCCGATGAGAACGGTCTTCAGCGACCGGCTCGACCCGGCGCTCACCTTCGACAGCACCTGCAGCTCGGCCACCATCGCGGCCGAAATATTCTGCGCTTCGTCGATGATCAGGACGGTCTGTCGGTCGTGCGCATGCTGATCGGCCAGGAACCGGAGGAAGTCTTCATACAACTGCGACCGGGTCCGATCCTGATACTCGAGCCCGAATGCGACGGAAATCCAGCCGAGGAGTTCGCCAAGCGACCCTTGCGTATTGGAGACCAGCCCGATGGTGAACCGGTCGGCGTATTCGGAGAGCAGGCGGCGAATCAGCGTCGTTTTGCCGACACCGGCCTCGCCGCTGATGACACAGAACCCATCCTGTCTGAGCAGACAGTACTCGAGCAAGGCCAGCGCCGTCCCGTGCTTTCGACTCAGATACAGATAGCCCGTATCGGGAAGCAGCGAAAACGGCTTCTCCTTCAGTCTGAAGAAGGATTCATACATCCAACCACCCTCCTCATTGCCACCGCACCAGCAGATCGGTGGCCATGCGGACGTCCAGATCTTCTACCTCGTGATCTGCCTGGCTGAGGACACTTCTTGCAGGCATCCTCGAAAATCACCGGCCCCGTGTCGATCCCTTGCCGTTTCCCCGGCAACGCCAGGGGCGGATTCGTAATATATTTTAGGCCATTCTGCTGTTTTTTGTGGTCAATTGTGGTGGGGGCAAGGGCAAAAGGCAACCTCTACTCCTGTTCATACCGATCCGGACAGGAAAGACTGGCCGCAGGTTGCCCGCGCTGCCCGGATACGGGTCTCAAACCGCGCCGCGCCACGTTCGAATCGGGGAATGCCCTGCCGCTCCGGTTGCCGACCGGCGGCAGGCGGGGGAAGAACTTCCGGCCATGGAAGACCATGCCGCGGAACGGGGCAATGCGGCTTCTAGCGTCTCCGTTTCACGCCCGGGCCGCGCTTGGCCACCGTCAGACGCCGCAGCAGCAGCCCAATGCCGGGGCCGACCCGCCGTATCTCTTCCCGGTGCATCGCGGTAAGGCGCTCCAGCACCCGGGCACCGCGCGGCGTCAGCGATACGTAGACCTGGCGGCGATCCGCCGATGCCGCACGCCGCACCATCAAATGCCGGTTCACAAGCCGGTCCACAAGCCCCACCGCGCTGTTGTGTTTGATTTGCAGCCGCTCCGCGAGTTCGCCGATGGTGAGCTGCTCGCGGCCGGGAAATCCGCGGATCGCCAGCAGTGCCTGATGCTGCTGCGGCGTCAGTCCTACGCGGCCCACGACGTTTTCGCTGAAACGCAGGAATTGCCTCAGGGCATACCGGAATGACGCGAGCATTTCGTATTCCGCCGTCGTCACCGCTCGACCCCCGGGTTTTTCTTTTGCAGGCATTGCTCCCCCCTGTCTTCAACGGTCACTGTACGATCGGACACGCCACCGCGCCGAACCGAACCCGGTCCCCGGGCCGGTACTATATCAGCCGCCGGCGGCGCGCGTCACAGGGAACTTCCTGCGCGACAGCGGCGCGAAGCGCCTTTGGCCCGAGATGACCAAGGCGGTCTTCGGTCGGGACGGATCCGTCCATGCCATCCCGGTGCCCTGCAAACCGCACTCCCGGCACCCAGGCGCCTTCACACCGGATATCCGAACCCGGTCGCCTGAAACGCATCGCCCGTTTTCCGGTCTCACTCATTATAAGGAGACGGACAACAGGCGATGCGTATCGCTGCCGGCACTCAGAAGACCCGGAAAGCGCTGGGTGGCGCGATTCGCAAATGTCAAGACCGCACCGCCGCAAGGTGCACGGCGCACGACACCTTGCGCTCTTGGATTCCGGTGCGGAAAAGCGCTATATAAGATAAATAAGATCCACAAAAACCAGGATCGAAGGGGGAAAGTGACGACATGCGGTAATTGAATGCAGAATCAATGAGGAGGTCGGTTATGGCTAACAGGACATCCGGTTTCGTTGAGCTGATCGAGAAAGACCGTGCTAACCGCGAAAACCTGGAGTGGCGCGGAACATTTCTCCAGTACCTCGAAAAGGTCAAAGCCGATCCATCCATTCCCAAACTCGCGCACGCGCGCATCTACGACGCACTGGTCCAGCGCGGCGCCTCGGACATCACAAGCCCCGCCGATCCGCGAATCAAGAGGCTGTTCGGCGACGAAGCGATCAAGATCTACCCTTTCTTCAGCGACGAGTTCTTCGGAATCGAGCCCACGCTTGCTCAGGTCGTCCGCTATTTCCATTCCGCGTCCATGCATGGCGAAGAGTCGCGGCAGGTGCTGTATCTCATGGGGCCCGTCGGTGCCGGGAAGAGCTCGCTCGTCGAGCGGCTGCAACGCGGCCTCGAGGAGAGCCCTCCGGTATACGCCATCGAGGGGTGCCCGATGGCCGAAGAACCGCTTCACCTCATCCCCAAACACCTTCGTGGCGAGTTCCAGAAGATGCTGGGCCTTCATCTGGAAGGCGAGCTCTGCCCCGTGTGCCGGCACCGCCTCAGGGAGGAATTCAACGGCCATTACGAGGACGTGCCGGTCGCGACTGTACCGTTTTCGCGGCATGAGCGCCGCGGCGTAGGCGTGGTGCCACCGGTGGATCCGAATAACCAGGATACATCCGTGCTGATCGGCTCGGTGGACATTTCCAAGCTCGACACCTACTCCGAAGGTGATCCGCGCGTGCTCGATCTCAATGGCGCATTCAACGTCGGCAACCGCGGCATGACCGAATTCATCGAGGTGTTCAAGAACGAGCCGGAATATCTGCATACGATGATCACGGCAACCCAGGAGAAGTTCATTCCTGCGCCCGGCCGCCACGGTACGGTCTACGTCGACACGTGCATCGTTGCCCATTCCAACGAGGCCGAGTGGCAGCGGTTCAAGGGTGACCCGACTAATGAGGCGATACTCGATCGCGTGGTCGTAATCAAGGTTCCGTACAACCTGCGTCTGGCTGAAGAGATCCGGATCTACAAGAAACTCCTGGAGAGGTCGGACTTCCGCGAGCATATCGCACCGCACACCCTGGAACTGGCCGCCATGTTTGCGATCCTTTCGCGTCTCGAACCGACCAACAAGTGCGACCTGATGACCAAGCTGCGCCTGTACAACGGCGAAGACGTGGTGGAAAAGGGAAAGACCGCGAAGATCAACGTGCGCGAGCTGCGCGAGGAAACGAGGCGCGAGGGGATGTTCGGCATCTCGCCACGCTTCATCATGAAGGCGATCGACAACGCACTTGCCGAAAGCCCGGACGGAATTAACCCGATTAACGTGCGCGAAGCCCTGATCAGCATGGTCAAGGGCGCGGACCTTCCGGACGACACACGCAAACAGTACCTGGAATTTCTGCAGGACGTCCTGCACAAGGCTTATCTGGAGATGCTGGAAAAGGAAATCACGAAGGCATTCGTGTTTTCCTTCGAGGAGCAGGCAGAGGCGCTGTTCCAGAATTACCTGGATCATGCCGAGGCCTACGTCAACAAGACGCGCCTGAAAGACCGCAATACGGGTGAAGACCTGCAACCCGACGAGAGCTTTCTGAAATCCGTCGAGGAACAGATCGCCATCGTCGGCTCCGCTGCGCAGGGCTTCCGGCAGGAGGTCATGGCCTATCTCTGGGCCAAGAGCCGCCGCGGGGAGAAGGTTTCGCATCACTCCTACGAGCCGCTGAAGGAAGCGATCGAGCGGAAACTGATGAGCTCGGTGCGCGAAATGAGCCGCGTCATCACCAAATCGCGCACGCGCGACGAGGAGCAGCTCAAGAAGTACGATGATCTCGTCAAGGCGCTTCTGGAGCGCGGCTACAGTCCGCATTCAGCGGAAGTCGTGCTGAAATACGCCGCAAACAACCTGTGGAAGGACTGAGTGCGATCGCGGAGTTCATGGTATGACCGAATCGGTGTTTCGCTCATATTCCGAGTCCGATGCACTGCGCTCGGACCGCAGTGCCGGGGACCGTCTGCGTCACCGTCAGAAGGTGCGCGAGGCCATCCGCGAAAACGTAGCTGACATCGTCGCCGAGGAGTCCATCATCGGCCAGAGCCGCGACAAGATCATCAAGGTTCCGATCCGCGGCGTGCGCGAGTACCACTTCATATTCGGCGACGACTCCCCGGGAGTCGGCAGCGGGCCGGGCGACAGCCAGCCGGGACAGGTGATCGACGAGGGCGAAGGAGCACAGTCCGGCGGCAAGGCCGGGAACCAGCCGGGCGTCGACTACTACGAGACCGAAATCACGCTCGAGGAACTGGTCGACATCATGTTCGAGGACCTGGAGCTGCCCGACATGGAACGCAAGAAGCTGCGCGAGGTTCCTGTCGAAAGCATGCGCAAGCGCAAGGGGTTCCGCCGAGTGGGCATCCGTGCCCACCTCGACAAGAAGCGAACGGCGATGGCGCGCATGCGCCGCAAGCAGGCGGCGCGCACAACCCCCGTCAGCGAACTTGGACTGGCACGCTTCCCCTTTCACCGCGATGATCTCAAGTACCGCCACATCGTGCGCGATCAGCGATTTCAATCCAACGCCGTGGTCCTGTGCATCATGGACACCTCGGGATCGATGGATACCATGAAGAAATATCTTGCGCGCAGCTTCTTCTTCCTGCTGTACCAGTTCGTCAGAACCCGCTACAACAATGTTCAGGTCGTATTCATAGCGCACGATGCACAGGCCCGGGAGGTAAGCGAAGAAGAGTTCTTCACCAAGGGTGGGTCTGGAGGAACGATCATTTCCTCGGGATATCTGAAGGCACTGGAAATCATCAAGGAGCGGTTCCATCCCTCGCTTTGGAATGTCTATGCCTTCCATTGCTCGGACGGGGACAACTGGACCCAGGACAATCCGGCGGCGCTCAGAGCGGCGCGGGAACTGGCCGAAGTCTGCAATCTGTTCGGTTACGGAGAAATCAAGCCGCTCAATTCCGGATCCTATGGCGATTCGCTGCTGGAGCTTTTCGAGAAGATAGAAGCTGCC
>JAJYEK010000138.1 GCA_021785795.1 Pseudomonadota bacterium | reverse complement strand
CGCCCAGGCGGTCAGCTTCGACTGCTCTTCAGGAGACAATATAATGGGTGGGGCTAAATGCATTACGTAATATCATAACTCTCGCACTAGCCAATTGTCAAGTTATTTATGACTCACTACACTAGTGTTATTGAGGAGATATCGCGGCGCAGTGTCGCATTTATGACGGACCTCCCCGCCATTATAACGGCTCTCAATGACCGGGCAGATATGGCACCGGGCACTTTTTTTCTCTTGAGAGCTGCGGCATGTCACACATCGGTAATTTTTCAAAACAAGACTAAAATGATATCAACGAGTAATGCCTGCTCTCGATCATTTTACACGTGCGGGGCCATTCATATGGTATAGTTAACGATGAAGAGAAGCCATTTTACGTTCTTAAGGATTCAATCATTCTTCCATTAACGGACATGCTCTCTTCCTCTCAGAGGGCTGCCATTAAATAATCCCAAAAAACTCTTTTTTTGCACGGGCCCACGTAATTAATTCATTCTTGTATCAGCCGGGGAAGTATTGGTTTCAACCACGCCGGATTTTGCTTCCAGAATATTTCCCTGAGCGGGAAAAGGTTCGTCCATCGGACTTTTAGAAAGAAGGAGACCTCAAAGTTAAGGTGAGCAATAAGATCATCAAAGGCCCTCTGCATCAATTACGTGCGAGCTTCCGCGGAGCAGCTATGGCAAATAAATGCGCTGTCTGCGAGCCTCCATTACGATCGGAATTGTTCAGCAGTGATCAGATGGAGCAGCACGGCAAGACCCTCGCGGCGTTGCACAAATTAAGCCCGGAATATGGCCCGGACCAGCTCCTGGCGCGGTTGGACGGCAATGAACGTATCCTGACCGGCACACGCAGCCTGCTGAGCGAGGCAATCACGACTGATCGGCGGATTACGCCGGCGGGCGAATGGCTGCTCGACAATTTCTATTTGATCGAAGAACAGATACGCATGGCCAGGAGGCATCTGCCAAAGGGGTACAGCCGCGAGCTTCCACGCTTGCTGGACGGATTTTCGGCGGGGCTTCCACGCGTGTATGACATTGCCTTGGAGACGATTTCACATAGCGATGGGCGGATAGATCCGCACAGTCTGAGCAGGTTCGTGGCAGCCTACCAGAGAGTCACCATTCTTAAGTTGGGAGAATTGTGGGCAATCCCGATCATGCTGCGACTCGCGTTGATCGAGAATCTCAGGCGCGTTGGGGCACGGATCGCTGCCGACAGGCTCGACCGGAACCAGGCTGATTATTGGGCGGACCGGATTACAGAGGTCGCCGTAAAGGACCCGAAGAGTCTTATATTGGCCATCGCGGATATGGCGCGGTCAAACCCGCCGCTGAAGAGCGCGTTTGTCGCGGAATTTGCCCGGCGACTTCAGGGGCAGGGTCCCGCCCTGGCGATGCCGCTCACATGGATTGAGCAGCGGCTCTCAGAGAGCAGTCTGACGATCGGCCATCTGGTTCAATCGGAGAACCAGCAACAGGCATCTGATCAGGTTTCGATGAGCAACAGCATCGGCAGCCTTCGTTTCCTCGGCACGATGGACTGGCGCGAGTTCGTCGAGACGATGAGCGTTGTGGAACAGACCTTGCGTAAAGACGTGGGTGGCGCGTACGGCAAAATGGACTTCTCTACGCGTGACCGTTACCGTCACGCGGTAGAAAAAATGGCGAAGAACGGACGGCTTTCGGAAGGCGAGGTGGCAGCCGAAGCGGTACGGCTCGCGCGTGAGAGCGCGGCCAATAAAGACGGCGGGCAGGATGGAAATGATCGCACCTCTCATGTGGGCTATTACCTGATTGACAAGGGATTGCCGCAGCTTGAAAGTCTGGCACATGTGCGATTGTCTGTCTCCGGGGCCCTCCGGAAAGCGGGTTCCCGGTTTCCTTTATTCCTCTATCTTGGCGCGATCACGCTTCTGACGGCGATCTTCACCGGGGGATTGCTGGCGAAGGCGCATGCTGACGGCTTGCCTCTTTGGCTGCTCGTGACGACCGGCCTGCTCTCGGCGCTGTGTGCAAGCCAGCTTGCGCTTGCCGTGGTAAACTGGCTTGCGACATTGCTGGTAATCCCGCAGCCGCTGCCGCGAATGGATTTTTCCCACGGTATTCCGCCTGAATCGCGGACCCTCACCGTTGTCCCGGCTATGCTTACAAACGCCCAGGGGGTCGAGGATCTGATCGAGGGGCTGGAAGTAAGGTTCCTCGCAAATCGTGACGATAACCTGCACTTTGGTCTGTTGACTGATTTTCGGGATGCTGCAGAGGAAACACTGCCGGAGGACGAACCGCTGTTATCGCTTGCCCGGCAGAGAGTCGAAGGACTGAATGAAAAATACCGGACTGCAAAAGGCGACGCGTTTTTCCTTTTCCACCGGCCGCGCCGGTGGAATGCCCTGGACCGGGTCTGGATGGGGTATGAGCGCAAGCGGGGAAAACTGGCGGAATTGAATGCCTTATTGCGCGGCGGAAAAAATGGCGCAGCACATGACCTGCCGGGTGAAAACCGCTTTTCGCTTATAGTCGGTAATACGGAGATCCTGGCGAACGTAAAGTACGTGATCACCCTTGACGTGGACACCCAGTTGCCGCGCGATGCGGCGCGGCAGTTTGTTGGGGCCATGGCTCATCCGCTGAACCGTGCGCAATATGACGAAGGCAAGCAGCGCGTAATTGACGGGTACGGCATCCTGCAGCCGCGTGTCGCCGTGAATCTGCCCGGCACAAACCGCTCCCGGTATGCGCGTCTGTACGGCAGTGACCCCGGCATCGACCCTTACACGCGCGCCGTCTCGGATGTCTACCAGGATGTCTTTGGCGAAGGCTCCTTTATCGGCAAGGGCATCTATGACGTCGACGCATTTGAGAGTGCCCTTGCCGGACGCTTCCCCGAAAACCGGATATTGAGCCATGATCTTATCGAAGGGTGTTACGCGCGAGGGGGTTTGCTGAGCGATGCAATGGTGTATGAGGAGTATCCATCCCGCTATAGCGCGGATGTGAGCCGGCGGTATCGCTGGATTCGCGGGGACTGGCAGCTTGTGCGCTGGCTTTTGCCGTTTGTCCCCGCTCCCGGGCCTGGCGGGCGGCGGCAAAAGAAAAAAAATCCTCTATCGCTGCTTTCCCGGTGGAAGCTCTTCGACAATATCCGGCGAAGCCTCGTGCCTTCGGCCCTGACGCTTCTCGTACTGCTGGGCTGTACGGTCCTGTCCTCCCCAGGGTTCTGGATCTCGACGGTGATAGGGATCATTTTTGTTCCTTCTTTGATATCCTCTCTTCTGGAGCTGATCAGGAAGCCTGACGATATGCATTTTGCGCAGCATCTGGCTGCCGTGGTGCGCTCCGCCGCCAGGCGTCTTGTGCAGGTTGTCTTTATGCTTGCATGTCTCCCGTACGAGGCGTTTTTCAGTCTGGATGCGATCGTGCGTACTACCTGGAGAATGCTGATCACGCACAAGCGGCTCCTGGAATGGACTCCTTCGGGCGATCCGGATAAAAATGCGCGCAGTTCAAGTATTGGTGGTCCCCCGGGTATCTGCCGGACAATGTGGTTTGCTCCCTTTCTTGCCGCCGCAGCGATAATCTGCCTGGCGCTTTTTAATCCCGGCGTTTTGGGAGTGGCTGCGCCCGTATTGTTGCTCTGGTTTGTCTCACCCGTTATCGCGCTGTGGATCAGCCGGCCCCTTGCCCGCAACGAAGCAAGGCTAAGGCCTGACCAGACCGTCTTTCTCCAAAAGCTCTCCCGAAAGACCTGGGCCTTTTTCGAGACGTTCGCCGGCCCCGAAGAGCATTGGCTGCCGCCTGATAACTATCAGGATTACCCTGCTCCTGCCGTTGCGCATCGCACGTCTCCCACTAACATGGGACTCGCGCTGCTGGCGAATTTATCGGCCCACGACTTTGGCTACATTTCCATGCGGCAACTCATCGAACGCACGAAGAATACCCTCTCCACAATGGATGCGATGGAGCGCTATCGGGGCCACTTCTACAACTGGTACGACACGCAGTCTCTGAAGCCGCTGCCGCCGAAATACGTTTCGACCGTGGACAGCGGCAACCTGGCGGCCCATCTGCTTACGTTGCGGCAGGGACTGCTCGCGCTTCCAGGCCAGCCGATCCTTGGTCCTCAAGTGTTTGACGGACTCCGCGATACGCTTGGGGTCCTCCTGGACGCGGCAGCCGGAGCAGGGGCCGAAGGGAAAAACATCCCTGACTTGCTCGCACAACTTAAGAAGGACCTGGAATCTGCGTGCAATTTAAAACCGGCCTCAATGGCGGCCGTGCGGCTCCGCCTTGATCGGATCGCGAAGCAGGCAGAAGAGGTGCTTTCCAGTATCGATAGTTTTTTGGGCCCCGGTCCGAAGGATCAGACGGAGGACCAGGCCGGATGGTGGGCACGCGCTTTCACCGGGCAATGCCAGGCCGCACTCGACGAACTCACGCTTTTTTTTGCCTCTTCCACGGCTGACGGCATTGATGAGATGCCGACGCTGCGCGAAATGGCGGGCATCGGAAATGCTCCCGCCGCCGAAAGGATCGCGGACATCGAAAAGCTCGTGTTGAAATCCGGCGAACTCAGCCTGATGCAGTATGATTTTCTTTTCGACGAGGCGAGTCATTTACTGGCTATCGGGTATAACGTTGACGGCCACAGGAGGGATACGAGTTACTACGACCTGCTGGCTTCGGAAGCGAGACTCTGCACTTTCATAGCGATCGCCCAGGGACAAATACCGCAGGCGAGCTGGTTTGCCATGGGCCGCCTGCTCACCAATGCCGGTGGAGAGCCGATCCTTGTTTCCTGGAGCGGTTCGATGTTCGAATACCTCATGCCGCTTTTGGTAATGCCGGCATATGAGCGTACTCTGCTCGACGAGACCTGCAAGGCGGCAGTTGCCAGGCAGATCGAGTACGGGAGAAAACGGGGAGTGCCCTGGGGCATTTCGGAATCCGGCTATAACACGATCGATGCTCACCTCAATTATCAATACCGCGCCTTCGGCGTGCCCGGTCTTGGACTCAAACGCGGGCTCGCCGACGACCTTGTCATTGCGCCCTATGCCTCGGCGCTTGCGCTGATGGTGGCTCCCGAGGAGGCGTGCCTGAACATGCAGCGGCTCGCTGCCGAAGGATATGAGGGCAAATTCGGTTTCTATGAAGCGGTCGATTACACTCCATCTCGTCTGCTGCGCAGGCAAACGAGCGCCGTGGTGCGGTCATTTATGGCGCATCATGTGGGCATGAGCTTTCTCTCCCTGGCCTATCTGCTGTTGGACCGTCCGATGCAGAAACGGTTCGAGGCGGACCCCTTGTTCCAGGCAACCACGCTTCTGCTCCAGGAGAGGGTGCCGAGGGCCACGGCCTTCTATTCGCAGACGGCCGATCTCGTTGAAGCACAACATAAGGTTTTTCCCACCGGCGCGGAGACCTCCGTGCGCTCTTTCAGCAGCCCGGACACACCGTTTCCCCAGGTGCAGTTGCTGTCCAACGGCAGGTACCACGTGATGATCACGAACGCCGGAGGCGGGTACAGCCGCTGGAAAGACATCGCAGTCACTCGCTGGCGTGAAGACACAACCCGCGACGACTGGGGCACTTTCTGTTATATCCGTGAAGTGGCGAGCGGGGAGTTCTGGTCTGCCGCATATCAGCCGGTGCTCAAACGATCGAAGAATTATGAGGCTATTTTCTCGGAAGGCAGGGCAGAGTTTCGCTGCCTGGACCATGACTTTGACACATATACCGAAATAGCTGTCTCTCCGGAGGATGATATTGAACTGCGCAGGGTCACGATCACCAACCGCGGCAGAACACGCAGAGAGATCGAAGTCACGACTTACGCGGAGGTTGTCCTTGCGCCGCCTTCCGCAGACGCGCTGCATCCGGCCTTCAGCAATCTTTTTGTTCAGACGGAGATCATCGGCCATAAGCGGGCGATCCTATGCACACGCCGTCCCCGCTCACTCGACGAACAACCACCCTGGATGTTTCATCTGATGGCCGTCCACGGGGCGGAAAACGGCGAAGTTTTTTCCTATGAGACCGACCGCCTCCGGTTCATCGGCCGCGGAAAAACCATCGCTGACCCGCTGGCGCTAAGCAGCGCCGAAACGCTCTCAGGGGGCGAGGGCCCGGTGCTCGATCCGATCGTCGCTATACGTTATCGCATAACCCTCGACCCGGAGAAATCGGCAACAATACATATTGTCACCGGCATCGGTGAAACCCGCGACCTCTGTATGGGTCTTGTCGAAAAATACCAGGACCGGTATCTCGCAGACCGTGTGTTCGATCTCGCATGGACTCACAGCCAGGTATTGCTAAGGCAGATCAATGCCACAGAGGCCGATGCGCAGCTTTATGCCGGCCTTGCGGGCTCCGTGATCTATGCAAATCCTTCGCTTCGCGCCGAACCGGACGTTATCAGCAGGAACATTCGCGGGCAATCCGGTCTGTGGGGCTACTCCATTTCCGGCGACCTCCCGATCGTGTTGTTGCAGATCGCGGATCCGGCCAACATAGACCTGGTACGCCAGCTCGTACAGGCACACGCATACTGGCGTCTCAAGGGACTCGCGGTGGACCTCGTGATATGGAATGAAGATCACGCCGGTTACCGGCAGCTTCTGCAAGAGCAGATCATGGGACTCATTGCGGCAGGCGTCGAAACCAACGTTCCGGAACGGCCGGGCGGCCTATTCGTAAGACCCGCGGACCAGATATCGGCTGAGGACCGCATCCTGCTGCAAAGTGTTGCCCGCGCCATTATTACCGACGGCTTTGGTACTCTGGCGGACCAGATCAACCGCCGCAGTATCTTGTCACGCACAGTACCGCGCATTGCGCAGGCCCGAAGGCAGGAACACCGCTCCGAATCCCGGGCTGCCATGGCAATTACCCGCAGCGATCTGCTGTTTTTTAACGGCCTGGGAGGATTCACTCCCGATGGCCGCGAGTACATCATTACGACCACGCACGGACAGGTGACTCCGGCGCCATGGGTGAATGTGATCGCGAACCCGCACTTTGGGACAGTTATTTCAGAGAGCGGATCTGCTTACACGTGGAGCGAGAATGCCCACGAGTTCCGCCTTACTCCCTGGTACAACGACCCGGTAAGCGATTCCGGAGGAGAGGCTTTTTACCTCCGCGATGAGGAGAGCGGCCTTTTCTGGTCCCCTGCGCCGCTGCCTGTCCGCGGGGCGATGCATTACGTCAGCCGCCACGGATTCGGTTACAGTATTTTTGAACACACGGAAGACGGCATCACCTCAGAGATGTGGGTTTACGTGGCAATGGATGCATCGGTCAAGTTGACGGTATTGAAAGTAAAAAACAAATCGGGCCGGTCCCGCCGGCTCTCGGCAACCGGTTACGTGGAATGGGTGCTTGGAGACCTCCGGTCGAAAACGGCAATGCATGTGAGCACCGGAATTGACCCGAAAACCGGTGCGCTTTTTGGGCAGAACCCATACAACACGGAATTCGCCGGACGGACCGCGTTTTTCGACGTGGACGAGGCGGCCCGGACCGTAAGCGGCGATCGTACGGAGTTCCTTGGCCGTAACGGCACGCTTCGAAGGCCGGAGGCGATGACCCGTGCGCGGCTTTCCGGCAAGGTGGGGGCCGCCCTGGATCCCTGCGCCGCTATCCAGGTACCCTTCGAGCTTGCGGATGGGCAAGCGCGTGAGATCATTTTCAGGCTCGGCGCAGGGCGAGATCCGTATGACGCCGGCCAACTGGTGCTCCGCTTCCGTGGATCTGCCGCGGCGCGTGCAGCGCTGGAGAAGGTCTGGCAGTACTGGAACCATACCCTGGGTGCAGTGCACGTGGAAACACCGGACCAATCCGTTAATGTGCTGGCCAACGGCTGGCTCTTGTATCAAACTCTGGCATGCCGTATTTGGGCACGGTCCGGATATTACCAGTCCGGGGGCGCCTTCGGTTTCCGCGACCAGTTGCAGGATGTTATGGCGCTTATCCACTCCGAGCCGGCGCTTGTTCGCGAGCACATTCTCCTCTGCGCAGCGCGCCAGTTCATCGAGGGAGATGTCCAGCACTGGTGGCATCCCCCGACTGGACATGGCGTGCGTACGCACTGTTCGGACGACCTTCTCTGGCTGCCCATGGCTGTGTGCCGCTACGTTCTGGCTACCGGAGATACAGGGGTGTTGAATGAAACTGTCCGCTTCCTCGACGGCCGCCCGGTAAACAAAGACGAGGACTCGTATTACGATCTCCCTCATGAGTCCGAAGAAACCGCGAGTTTGTATGATCACTGCGTGCGGGCCATTCTAAGCGGCCTCAGCCGCGGCGGGCACGGTTTGCCGCTCATCGGCTCCGGTGACTGGAATGACGGAATGAACATGGTGGGCAAAGGCGGCAAGGGAGAAAGCGTTTGGCTGGGGTTCTTCCTCTACAAAGTGCTCCTGGAGTTCTGTCATATTGCGCTTATGAAAGGGGATCTGCCATTTGTCGAGCGCTGCCGCGAGGAAGCTGCTCAACTGCGCAAGAATATCGAAGAGAACGGCTGGGATGGCGAGTGGTATCTGCGCGCCTACTTTGACGACGGCTCACCCCTGGGTTCGGCGAGTAATCCCGAATGCCGGATTGACTGCATCGCGCAAAGCTGGTCTGTTCTCTCAGGAGCCGGGGATGCCGTACGCTCGCAGATGGCAATGGAAGCGGTAGATAAGCTTCTCGTCCGGCGAAACCGCGGCCTGATCCAGCTCCTGGCCCCTCCGTTCGATAAATCGGATATGAATCCCGGATATATCAAGGGATACGTCCCGGGTGTGAGGGAGAATGGGGGGCAATACACCCATGCGGCCATCTGGGCCGCGATGGCATTCGCCGCATTGGGCGACAGCAGCCGCGCGTGGGAACTGCTTACGATGATAAACCCGATAAACCATGCGGGATCTCCGGGGCAGATCGAAACCTACAAGGTAGAACCGTATGTCGTCGCGGCGGACGTATATGCGGTCTCGCCGTACATTGGGCGCGGTGGATGGACGTGGTACACGGGATCGGCCGGCTGGATGTACAGGCTGATCACGGAATCACTTATGGGGCTGAGGCTTGAAACAAACAAGCTGCGTATTGCGCCGTGCCTGCCCGGCGGGTGGGGGTCGTTCAAGCTGCATTACCGGTACAGGAAAACCGTCTTCCACATCACCGTGCTGCAAACGGACAACGACAGCACAGGTAGTGTTATCATCGATGGCGTAGAGCAGCCTGACCAGGCAATTCCGCTCCTTGACGATAATCGCGAACATACGGTGGAGATGAGAATACCCCGCGCCGGACAAAGCTGAGAGGATCAATATAATTTCTTTTGGGGGTCTGAATAGTTATGCGGAAGGAAAGTTCAATAAAATCAAAGAGAAGTCTGGTCGGGGCGAAAGGATTTGAACCTTTCAACCATCTTGTAAGTAGCCGTTTTTATTTCTTTTTTAGCCTTTATTTTTTCTGAGGGACAATCTAGTGTAGTGCGGCTTAAATAGCTTTACATATATATTCTGTTCATTTATACTATATACGTGAGCAGAACGGCAGCCGCAATTGTATTATCACCGGAAGAACGGGCCAAGATAGACATGTGGGC
>JAJYEK010000137.1 GCA_021785795.1 Pseudomonadota bacterium | reverse complement strand
GATTCTGCGGCAGCCTGGGGGGCCGCCGTAAAGACAATCCGGGTAATCCGGGTTTCGGGAACGCCCGGCCTGGTATTCGACTGCGGTTTGGGCATTGCACTGCATTGCAGACACCGGAGTGGTCATCGGGGCTCTCGGCAAAAAAGGTGCGGCACCCGCCGCGCTTGTATCGGCATCGCGACGGGCGCCGCTCTTTGGGGAACTTTGCCGGCGGCACGCTGACTCTGCCGTCCCCGGGGACGCGGCCTGTACTCGGTCGGCAGCAGCGCCTCTTGGACCGTGAGTCCGGTGGTTACTGAAGAATCCTGCCTGTCGCCGGCTGAACTTCTTCCAGCGTCATCTTGGCAAGCTGCTCCAGGGTGGCCGTATCCGGGATCTCCTGGATGTTGGTGAACCACACGTTCTCCACATGGCAGTCATCATCGTCCGATTCAGCGATGACCAAAGGCCGGCCGATGAACACGCCCCGTTGACCGTTCTCCAAGTCAATAATGACCATTTGTAGCGGCAACATTTTCATGGCACATCCTCCGGTGCGGATGCTCGTTGTGAATCCGACTGGCGCCGCCCGATATGGACGATCAGCTATGGGCCTGCGCGAATATGCAGCCCTGTTTCAAATTAAAGCACAATTTGTGCCACACACCAGTGCAAGCTTTGGCAGCTTTGTATGGCGGAAGTGGCGCGCTATGCTCTGGGCATGGGCATCGATACTTCATGGGCGCCAGCTACTGCGAACCCTACCGAGGAGCCCGTAGGCATTGTCGTGGGGTGGTGTAGGTATGCGCGGGCGGACTGATCGCGGATTCATGGTGCGCGGCATGACTTTCCCAGGCTTTCGGGCCCGGCTTCCGGCGATCCAGGTGCATGGCGGCGCGGGCTGGCGCCGAAAGCGCGGTGAGCGCGCCATGGCGGGCTGCCAGGCAGCAGCGATGGCTGCATGGGACATTCTGAAGCGTGGTGGCGCGGCGGTGGATGCAGTGGAGGCGGCGGTGGTCGTGCTTGAGGATGATCCCCTGTTTAATGCCGGGACTGGTTCGGTGCTCAATGCCGACGGCCGGGTGGAGATGGATGCGGCGATCATGGATGGAGCCCGCATGCGTGCCGGTGCGGTGGCCGCGGTAAGGCGTATACGCAATCCCGTGACGCTGGCCCGCCGTATCCTCGAGGACGGGCGGCATCTGCTGATGGTCGGGGAAGGCGCAGCGCGCTACGCCAAACTGCTGGGTGTGCCGCGCTGCAGCGAGGCGTCACTGATTGTGGCGCAGCAACTGCATCGCTGGCGCGCAGCCGTGGGTACAGTGGGTGCAGTGGCCGTGGATTTCCACGGGCGGGTCGCAGCGGCGACGTCAACGGGAGGGACATTCGGCAAAATGCCGGGACGGGTAGGCGACACGCCGCTGATCGGTTGCGGAACCTATGCTGATTCCGCCGGCGCCGCCTCCTGTACCGGTGCGGGCGAGGCGATCATTCGCGTCGTCATGGCCAAGGCGGCAGTGGATATGCTTCATGGCCGCACCGGCTCCCGGTCCGCTGCACGGCGGGCCGTTGCGCTACTGCAGCGTGTCCCCGGAGGTCGGGGCGGGGTGATCGTCGCGGACAGCCATGGACGGTTGGGGTTTGCGCACAACACCGAATCAATGCCGGTCTGTCTTGTCAGCGGTATGCGTGGCCGGCCGGTGAGCGCCAGCTGAATGTCCCAAACTCAGCCTTTGGGTTTCTTGCGCAGCAACTCGCGCTCCAAGGCTGCCACGAAATGCTCGACGATTTTCTCCTGGCTGCGATCGAGATCGACATAGCGGCCTCCGATCCGCAGCGCATGGCGGCGTTCGTCGTGGCTGACGTATCGGATTTCCAGCGCGCAACTGATTTCGCGTCCTATTGGCAATCTGATGCTGCAGTGATCGAAAACCACGCCCTCGTGCAGATCGGTTGTGCGGCCGGATCGGAGCACGGCACCGATGCCGCCGGTTGAGATGTCGCACAAGGTTCCGTCGAGTTCCGCGGCATGCTGACCACCCAGCGCCACCGGTACCGGGATGCCCATCCCCACATGTGCCCGAAAATTGGCCCGCCGTTGCCGATAGTTGACCAGGGACGGCAGCGGCAGCCTGTAGAAAGCGATTCCGTCCCGTACACCCGCTTCCTGGAGGGTTCCGGCAAAGCTGATGTCGATGCCGCGCAGGCGCGCATGCGCGTGCAGCGAACGGCTGCGCAGCAGGCGCTCATGACCGTCGGAAGGCGTCAGCTCGTCGAGAAGCACGTAGTCGAGTCCGGAGTCGACCTCCACAACCGCGCTGTTGTACAGCTCGTCTGATCCTGAAACGGTGACGCTCAGGAGAGAACGGGATTCCTGGAGGCGGCGCAGAAGGCTTGCGATCTGGGGTGCAAAGGAGATCCGCTCGATCTCGGGCGAGTATTCGTGGAGTGTGTCTGGCTGTTCGTCGCTCACGGAACTCCCAGATAGATGATCAGCGCGCACCCGCCGGCCAGAAGTGAAGCCTGCGAGACGCACCGCATGAGGCCATGCCGTTCTTAACGTTGCCCTGCATTCATGCAGTGGTAAGGGGGCGCGACGCAACGGCAGCCTGGGTTGACCCGCGCAGATCATAGATACCCGGATCCGGTTCCGTGCCGCGAAGAATGCATAGGGCATCGTGAACGCGGCGCCGGCCGAGGTCGATGACGCGGCCATTGATCTGATTCTGCTGCTGGCATCTGCGCAACAGGGCTGTGAATTCCTGCCAAAGCCGCTCAAGTTGGCGGTCAGCGGAGTTGTCGGAGCGGCGCAACCATTCCTGCATTCCGGTAGCGTCTTCGCCGCAGCCCGCCGCGCGCAGCATTGCCGCGCGCCGCGCCGACTCCTTTTCGAGGCTTGCGATCAGCTCGCGCTTGCGCGAGACAACATGCTCGATCATGGCCGCATCGGCCTTGGAGAGTGCGTTAAATTCCTCCTGCAGCGTAGCGAGCAGCTCCGCCGTATCGCGGACCGCGGCCTCAAACAGGTCGGACAGGGCAGCTTGCATCATGAAATTCAGGGCTTGGCCTTAGGCATTTGCTTCTCAAAGGATATGAATTTATTGGCAACCCGCTGCGCGTCAACGCGATATGAGCCGTTGGAGACAGACTGGCGCAGTTGCTCCACGCGCTGACTGTCCACAACCGGCAATGATGCCATCGCCTGTTCCAGGGTCTTCAGGTGTGCTGCCGTGCCGGTGAGGCTTACGGTGTCGGTACCGGCCGGTGTGCGGCCCGGCCCCTGGGGCAATACGCCTGATTCCTGTTGCCCGGATCGGGTCTGCGAACCCTCGGCCGTGTTTTTGACCTGGGACGATGGTAAGCCGTTGATTTCAATAGCCATGGCTATTTCTCCTGAGTCTTGGCTTCGTTAACGGCCGCATTCTTCCAAACTTTAGGCAAAAACCGCCGGAGATGCCATTCACATCGGTACCCGTACCTGGCCGTCTCGCGTCACGACCCCCTCAATTATCTTCTGAGACATGGAGTTACGAACCCGCACCCACTGCCCTGCTGCTCCGCCGCTCAGGGCGCGACCCGCTACGCGCACCACCAAGCTGCCGACCTGAGCGATAATCGTCACCGGCATGCCGCGGTGTATCAGGCGTCGGCCTTGCATCATGTCCGGGGCCAGCATCGTTCCGGCTGCGATGGGTTCCCGCAGCACCTGACCATTCACCCGCTGCGGATTGGACACATAGCCGGTGGTCAGGTTGCTCACGTCACGTCGCGAGACGATGAAGTCGGTCGGCATCAGCGGAACTCCGCGCCCAAGGGGGCGTGCCGCAATCAAGACCTTGCCAAAGACCTGTACCATTGCCGGTACATACAGTGACCAGGGATGGACGCCCCGGCAGCGTACGCCCACCGTCGTATCACCGATCGCACTCACTCCCGGGGGCAGGAAGGTATTCAGTGGCCGGTTGCAGGCCGCCAGCCGAAGACGGGGGTCCAGGCTGCTGACCTTGATCTTGATGCGGCGTAGCCCGGATGAATTTTGTCTTGCCAGAAAATCGTGGACCGCCGTACGTATTGAATTCAGGCTCTGGCATGGGCCGGCGCCGTCCTGGGCGCGGGCGGCAATGCATGCCGATCCCAGGAGGAGGAGCGAAAGCGCGACGATTCCGCGAATGGACATGACCGGCTAACCTTCCCGCACGTCGTGGGTGAGCTGGTCGATCGCCTCGAAAAACTTGCGACTGACCGCATCCGTTTCCTGAAGCGTTGCCAGCGCCTTCTTAAAATCTCCGGACGACGAGCGTTGCAGGATGTCCTTGCCCATGTCCTGAAGGCGTCCGAGCGGCTCGCTCAGGGCGCGGAAAGCCGGCAGCTGGCCGTAGCGTGCCTCGTTGTTCTGGCGCCAACGCTCCAGTCGGCCGGTACCAAGTTCCCCGGCTTCCTGTTCGGTCGTGGTGCTTTCGCTGAGCACCGTCCCATACAGACGTGCTTTGCAGAGCAGATGGTCTGCCTTGGCAGCCTGCAGCATAACTTCGTCCTGTCCGAATGCTGCCAGAAGATCAGCCTGCCGTCCGGCGACATCCGTGAGATCGCGGGCGTGCTGGCTCACCGCGGTGACTTGATGATTCTCGTTATTCAGCGCCGTAGTGACTGCAGCAAGGTTGTTGGCCATCTCACCTGATACCGCACTCTGTTCCTCGGCAGCTACTGCGATCTGATGCACCCTGTCACTCACGTCGCGCACGACATTGTTGCCATCAGCCAGCACCGATGCAACCGTGTCGAGAGCGCTGATGCTCTTGCCGAGACGGTCCAGGCTCGTGTTTACCGAGGTGGCAACCTGCTCCGACAACGCATTCATGGTATTGGTAACCGACTCGATTTCCGTCGTCGCCTGCGCCGTCTTGTCAGCGAGCTTCTTTACCTCATCGGCGACCACGGCGAAGCCGCGCCCTGCCTCTCCGGCGCGCGCCGCCTCGATCGCCGCATTAAGCGCCAGCAGGTTGGTCTGATGGGCAATGTCGCGCACGATCGCTGTAAGCTTGTTGATTTCCCGGCTGAACCCGACAAACTGGTGCATTCCGTCCGCCATGGATTTGATGGCTGCTTCCAGCTGATCCATGTCTCCTACCAGCGAGGAGATATTCTCGTTGCCGGTGGCAGCCTTGGCATTGCTTTCCTCGGCCCGCTTGGCGGCCTGTTGGGCTGTCCGGGAGATCTCCGTGGCCGTGGCTGCCATTTCCTCCACTGCCGTCGCCACGCTGGTCACGTTGTCCATGATGTGGCGGATTTCCCGGCTGAAGGCCTCGTTTTTGGAGAGTATCTGTACCGCCTGATTCAGGACTTCAGCGCTGTTGCGCCCGATTTCAACCAGTCTCCGGTTATTTGCGATCAGGGCGTCGGTGACCGGCGTCAAGGAATTGGCGGTGCCACGATGCTGACGCACCAGGCGGCTGAGCTGCCGGTGGTTGGAAGTCAGGGCCGATTCCAGCAAAGGCAAGGCCTGCTTCGTAAGGAGTAGCGGTTGCGCCATGAATAGCTCCGGTTGCCTGCGACTCAAGGGTTTGTCACGGCAGGGCATGGCTCGACGTTTATGGCCCTGCGCCTTCGCTTATGCAATTGGCATGCCCAGGGTGCGCCCGACGCGATTAAAGGATGCCGGTCGCCGGCCGATAATTCTCCAAACAGCTCCGGAGGAATCATGGCAGGTGTACTGGAAGCCGTCGATCGGCGCACGCGACTGGCAGGATGCAACCGTCTGGAATTGCTGCTATTCCGCATCGGCGGACGGCAACGCTACGGAATCAATGTCTTCAAGGTGCGCGAGGTGCTTGAGTGTCCGCCGCTGCGTACGGTTCCGTACGGCCATCACGGGGTACGTGGACTCGCCCATGTCCGGGGCCGAACCCTGTCGGTGATCGACATGGGACGCGTGGTCGGCCAGCCACTGCCAGATGATATCCATGGTCTATATGTGGTCATTACCGAGTTCAACCGCTCCACCCAGGGATTTTTGGTAACCGGCGTCGACCGCATTGTGAATATAAATTGGGAAAATATTCAGCCACCGCCGGCTACGGGTGCAGCGAGTTATATCACGGCGATAACCGAGGTCGACGGCAGCCTCATTGAAATCATCGACGTGGAGAAGGTTCTGTCGGAAATCTGCCCCGCGAATCTGACCGTCTCGAGCGATCTGACGGACCGTGGCGGGGACAGCGCGAAACGTCTGCCGGTGCTGGTCGTAGACGATTCGGGTGTTGCGCGCAACATGATCGCCCGCACCCTCGAGCAGCTCGGAATCCATTGTGTTCTGGCGAACAGCGGTCGTGAGGGCCTGGAGCTGCTGAAGCAGTGGGCTGGTGAGGGCACTCCGATCTGCGAGCGGCTGTCGCTGGTCGTTACCGATATCGAAATGCCGGAAATGGACGGCTATACGCTGACCAGCGAGATCAAGAAGGACGAGCGCCTCAAGGCCCTGCACGTGATCCTGCATTCATCCTTGAGCGGAAATTTCAACGACGCGCTGGCTAAACGTGTCGGGGCCGACCAGTTTCTGCCGAAGTTCCGCCCCGACGAACTGGCGCGCGCCGTGCTGGACCAGGTCGATATGGCCCGGCCACCCGCTTCCGGTGCGGCGTGACGGAGGCCGGCCGCCGTCACCTGCCAGCTTGCAGACCGCCCCGGTCCGGATTACCTTAGCCGGGATGACTCATTTCACCACGCCATTCATAGAGTATGTGACACTGGCGCTCGCCGGTATGACGAGTTCCGCCGGATTGCTGTGACCAATGCGGGCATGACTTCCGAGGATTACGATAGCTTCCGGATGTTTCTGGAGGAGGCTTGCGGCATTGTGCTCGGCGACAACAAGCACTATCTCGTCAGCAGCCGCCTGAGTCCGCTGCTGGCTGAAACCGGCCTGTCCTCGCTGCGCGCGCTGCTCGTGCGCCTTCAGAGCGGGGCCGACGCGAATCTGCGTGACCGCGTCATCGACGCAATGACTACCAATGAGACATCCTGGTTTCGCGACAGTACTGTTTTTGAGCTGCTCAAGGCGACAATTCTTCCCGATCTGGCAAGGGCGCATCCCGCGCGGCTTCGGGTATGGTCGGCGGGCTGTTCTACCGGCCAGGAACCGTATTCGATCAGCATGGCGGTGCAGGAGCTCGTACTGCTGAATCCAGGAAAGGTGGCCGCCGATGTCCAGGTAATCGCGACCGACATTTCTCCTTCGGTGCTCAGGCAGGCAGAGACCGGTATCTACGACCCGGCAGCGATGGCGCGTGGCCTCACACCCGAACGCCGTGGGCGTTTTTTCATCGCCCGCTCCGGTCGATGGGAAATCGGCAGAGAGGTGCGACAACGGGTAAGTTTCAGAGAACTCAACCTGCGCCAGAATTTCCAGGTCCTGGGGAAATTCGACCTAATTTTCTGTCGTAACGTGCTGATCTATTTTTCGTCCGCGCTGAAGCGCGATATCCTGGCGCGGATGGCATCGCAACTCCTGCCGGGCGGATATCTGATCCTTGGGTCGGCCGAGTCCCTCGCCAACTACTCTGACGCCTTCGATATGCTGCGGTTTCCTGACGGTATCGTCTATCGACTCAAGAACAGGCAGGCACATGTGCACCGTCATGGTGCCTGATTTCCGCCGCCAGCCATTTCCTTGACGTTAGGCCGGCGGCGTGGCCTAGCCGGTTCATCCACGTTTTCCCTGTATGAGCGGCAAACATTGCCGTCGCGGCGGCTGCTGCTTGCCGGATCCCAGCCCCTAACGGCGCGTGTTCCGTCCCCGGGATGCCGGTTATCGCGGCCGGCGCCGTCGTCGCCGATTCTGGCACGCGCATTGCTTAGCGCTTCAGGCAAGAGTCTCAAGTTGGAGCACAAGCATGCCGATAAGCATCGATCAATCTCTGGGAATACTGCCTCGGGCATTGCAGCTTGGCTCCCAGCGGGCAGAGATTCTGGCATCCAATCTCGCTAACGCGGATACGCCCGGCTACAAGGCGCGTGACATTGATTTCAGTGCGGCGCTCTCCAGGACCCAGGGTGGAACGCTGGCACTGGAAACCGCCAGTCCAGGACAAATGCAGCCGCCGGCCGCGCAGTCCGGTGCGTCGCTCATGTATCGCATTCCCATCCAGCCCACGGTCGACGGCAATACCGTCGATGCCCAGGGCCAGTATGCCGAATTCGGCAGGAACGGCCTGCAGTACGAAGCAAGCCTGACGTTTCTTACCGACCGGATCAAGACCCTAATTACCGCTATCACAGGAAACTGATCATGTCCCTGCTAAATGTCTTCAATATCGCCGGCACCGGCATGACCGCCGAATCGGTACGACTCAATCTCACCGCCAGCAACCTGGCGAATGCGGACAGTGCTGCGAGCAGCACTGGACAGACTTATCGGGCGCGCTATCCCGTGTTCGAAGCCATGACAAATCCGCTTGTGCCACAGGCCAGTGCCGAGGGCGTGCGCGTGCTGGGCGTTGTTCAGAGCCAGTCCCCGCTGCGGTCGGAGTATGCCCCCAACAATCCGCTTGCCGATAAGAACGGCTATATACACTTGCCGAATGTGAACGTCGTGGAACAGATGGCCGACATGATCTCCGCATCCCAGTCCTATCAGAGCAATGTTGACGTCATCAACACCAGTAAGCAGCTCCTGCTCAAGACTCTGACCCTGGGCCAGTAAGTTGCCGTACCGCGATGAGGGAATATTCCGATGAACACCGCTAATACCACGAACACCAGCCTTCTGGCGAACCTGGGTCTGACCCAGCCGACGAGCAACAGCAGCAGTAGCAGCAGCGCGGCGTCAGCCGGCCTCTCCGGTGCTCTCGGCGAGCAGCAGTTCCTGCAGCTGATGGTTGCCCAGCTGCAGAACCAGGATCCGACGCAGCCCATGCAAAGCGGCAATTTTCTGGGGCAGCTCGCCCAGTTTGGCACCGTCAGCGGCATCCAGGGTCTGCAGTCATCATTCAGCCAGTTGGCCAGCTCGATGCAGTCGAATCAGGCGCTGATGGCCACCAGTCTCGTGGGGCACACAGTGCTGGCGCCCGGTTCCGCGGGCAGCCTTTCCGCCGGCGGCAGCATATCGGGGGCGGTCAACCTAAGTTCTGCCGCAGGAGACGTGGTCGTAGGGGTCTACAACAGCGCCGGACAGCTGGTCAACAGCATGGATCTCGGGCCGCAGGCAGCCGGCCAGGTACCCTTTACCTGGAACGGGCAGGACAGCAACGGAGTCGCGATGCCGGCCGGGACCTATCAGATCAAGGCTGACGTCGTCAATGGCAGCTCGACGGTCGCAGCCAATACCCTGATTGCATCCAACGTGGACAGCGTCAGCCTCGGCGGAAGCCAGGGAATCATGCTGAACCTCGCGGGCATGGGGCCGGTGGCTCTCAGCTCCGTGACCCAGATTTCCTAATTCGCAAGCATCGAACAGGAGCACTTTCATGGCATTCGGCTCGGCAATCAGCGGCCTCAACGCCGCCACTTCGGATCTGAACACCATCGGCAATAATATTGCCAACGCCAGTACAACCGGTTTCAAGGCGTCACGTGCCGAGTTCGCCGACGTTTATCCGGCGTCGACATTCGGCACCGGGGGCACAACGATCGGCAGCAGATCG
>JAJYEK010000136.1 GCA_021785795.1 Pseudomonadota bacterium | reverse complement strand
GGCGGCCAGCAGGCGGTTGTCCGTTGGAATTATTTTCGTTTCTGACTGAAAATCGGCCGATTTACTCATAGCTGTTGGCTCTTTGTAATGGAACGTATTTGTACAGGCGAGGCCAGACGATTGTACAGCATACTGGGCGCACGTTATGTACGGAAGTGTACTTAGCCTAATACAGGCATTATGGAATAACAATCACCATGTGGTGAACTGTTAGCAGTGAGCCATGTATGCTGCTCATCAGTAAATCTGTTTTTGGATTGCGGCTTGATGAATGAAATTCAGGGCGCCGCACCGCGTCTCCTGCCGCCTGCGTGGAATAAGCCAGGTCATTCGCGCGGGCATTGAGGAGATCATGGGTGTATGTTCGCCAACGCACCGAGTACGCCCGCTTTTCTCTGTAAATAATCAACAGACGCTTGAATTTAACGTTTTGCGGCGCCGTGCAGTTCCGGCGTTGCAGGCAATTTATGGAGAACCCAGCCATGGCACGGAACTCTCGTACGAGTGAGACGGCGTACCTTAACGCAGTTCGGAGCACGAGACATCATAGCGAATGGCGCACTCACAGCGCCTCCCAAAAATCGGCCTTCGGTATCGATGCGATGCGCATGCTACCGGCGTCATCCCTGAGGGCATTCACTAAAGAAATCTCCGAATTCCGACATCTTGCAAAAAAAGCACAGCATCAAATCGATCTCCTGGTCGCGCGGAATATTGACATGCAGGAGGAGCTCACCGCGCTTCTTCAAAAGAAGGCGCAGGATCACCACTTGGCCTGCCACAATGTGCTGACGGGCCTTCCCGATTGCAGCTTGCTTCTCGACCGATTCCGCCAGGCCATGTTTCAATCGGACCGGAATCACAAACGTCTGGCGCTGTTATCGCTCGATCTGGACAAGTTCAGCTGCGTTAATGACACACTTGGACATGCCGGTGGAAACAAACTATTGCATGCCGTGGCGCAGCGCATAAAAACGGCCATCCGCGGCGCCGACACTGCCTGCCGATACGGTGGAGCCAAGTTTGTCATCATGCTGGCCGAAATTGACAGCCCCACTTTCGCGACTGCACTTGCCATGGAAATCGGCGGGGGTCTCAGCGAACCGTACCAAATTGACGGTCACGAAATTCATCTGGGCGTCAGCCTGGGCATTTCAGTCTATCCGAGCGATGGACAGAATTTTGACGATTTGATGAGCCTGGCTGATGTCGCCATGCATCATAACAAGGGCACAGGAATGCGTACCTCGATTACAGCACTGCCTCACGACGAGGGTCGCGACGCAGAATTGCCCGACCCGCTTTCCTCGGACAATTCCGACAGCATGCATGCGACGGGGCGATCGGTTCCCGATGAAGCAACGAAATCACAGCAGCAGCAACATTCACAGCCGGAGATGTAAGGTCAGCTTTCTAGTTCGAAACCCCAAACTGCAGAAAGTACGCGGGTATGGGCTTTTGCCAGGAGGTCCTATAGAGTGTTTTGCATGATTCACGCCAATACCGGCAACTAGGATGCCGCAGGATCCGGATCCGGACAGTCGATCGCATCATTTGCAAATCAGGATAAGATACGACCTGGTACCCGCCTAATTGGGCGCATCCCCGGGACGTTCCGGACCTGAACGCCACGCTGGCAACAAGTCCGCGGTCGATGAAAATCGTACCGGAATAATTTGAATTGTTTTCCGGAAAAATACGAAAGTGCCAGATATATGGCATTGCCGGTAAAGCGCACGATTTTTCCCCGGAACGTACCGGCTTTAATTCGGCCAGGCGAAAATCAGCTGCAAAAGGCATCTGCTCTTCGACTTATTGCTATCCACATATCCGGAATCGTTATTCGTAAATTTTATGCCGCAGACATTCCGGTCCGCGAATTCATGATCCTGGCAGGATTCGGCAAGCCACCAAGGCGGACTGCCTACGACACTGCCTGAATACTTTACGACGATCGGGTTCATGGTATATCCGCTGCAGACAGGAGGCCTTTGATTTGAAGCCACGCAGCACGACCATCTTCGGACATTGGGGCCGTCTGCGGACGAAGCTTCGCGGAATCGGCGCGCCGCCGGCAAACCCGAATGGCGAACCACCGCTGCGATCGGAATTGTTCAGTGCCGATCAGATGGAGAAGCATGGAAGGAGTCTCGCGGCCTCGCACCGACTGAGCACCGGACCCGCTCCGGACCTGCTTCTGACACGGCTGGCTGACAATGAACGGGTTCTGGCCGGTACCCGCGATTTGCTCACAGCAGCGGTGACGGAAAGCCAGCGGATCACGCCGGCCGGGGAATGGTTGCTCGATAACTTCTATCTGATAGAAGAACAGATCCACACCGCCAAGCGGCACTTGCCCAAGGGTTACAGCCGGGAGCTGCCACGCCTCGATCATGGCCCTTCGGCCGGACATCCACGCGCATATGACATTGCTCTGGAAATAATCGCACACGGCGATGGACGGGTGGATCCGGAGAGTCTTTTCCGTTTCGTCGCAGCGTACCAGACGGTCACCACCCTCAAGCTGGGCGAATTATGGGCCATCCCGATTATGCTGCGTCTGGCTTTGATCGAGAACCTCCGGCGCGTTGCCGCGCGCAGCGCGGCTGGCAGGATCGACCGGAACCTTGCCGGCTCCTGGGCCAACAAAATGATAGAGATCGCCGAAAGCGACCCGAAGAGCCTGATCCTCGTGATCGCGGACATGGCACGGTCGAACCCGCCGATGACAACCCCGTTCGTTTCCGAATTCACGCGCCGTCTGCAGGGACAGAGCGCTGCTTTGGCAATGCCGCTGACATGGATCGAGCAGCGACTCGCTGAGTCCCAGCTGACGATCGAACAGTTGGTACAGGCTGGAAACCAACAACAGGCCGCCGACCAGGTCTCCATCAGCAACAGCATCGGCAGTCTCCGATTTCTGGGTGCCATGGACTGGCGCGAGTTCGTCGAGACACTGAGCGTCGTTGAACAGATCCTGCGCGAGGATCCTTGCGACGCATACCGAGGCATGGATTTCATCACACGTGATCGCTACCGTCATGTCATCGAAAAAACTGCCAATAAAAGCCGTCTTTCCGAGGCTGAGGTGGCGCGCAAGGCAATCCAACTGGCAAGCACCGGACCGGACCTTGCGTCAACTACGGCGCGTGGCGGCAATCGAACGGCACATGTCGGTTTTTATCTGATCGACAGTGGACTGCGCGAGCTCGAGCGGGCAGTCGCGGTGCACCCTTCCGCATTCCGGGCGCTGTCGAGCGCGGCGGGCCGTTTCCCATTCTCCCTGTATTTTGGTGCGATCGCGCTGATCACGGCGGTTCTCACCACCAGCCTGCTGGCACAGGCGGGTGCCAGCCGGATACACGATTGGATACTCGTTCCATTGGGTATTTTGGTGCTGCTGGCCACCAGCCAGCTGTCTGTTGCACTGGTGAATTGGCTGGCGACTTTATTGGTGACGCCCCACCCGCTGCCGCGGATGGACTTTTCCGGAGGAATTCCGGAGAACTCGCGCACTCTGGTGATAATTCCAACAATGCTCACCAGCGTTGAGAACATCGAGGAACTGATAGAGGCGCAGGAAGTACGGTTTCTGGCCAATCAGGACGAAAATCTGCGTTTCGGACTCTTGACTGATTTTCCGGACGCACCTGAGGAAACGCTTCCGGGGGACGACGTACTGTTGCAGCTGTCCGAAACACGAATCACCGAGCTTAATGAGAAGTACAGGTCTTCGATGGGCGACCGTTTTTTTCTTTTCCATCGATCACGCCGCTGGAATCCACAGGAGCGGATATGGATGGGCTACGAACGCAAGCGCGGCAAACTGGCAGACCTGAATTTCCTTCTGCGCAGCAAATCAGAAGATCGCTTCTCGCTAGTCGTCGGAAACATCGATGTCTTGTCGAATGTGAAGTATGTCATTACGCTTGACACGGATACCCAACTGCCGCGCGACTCCGCACGGCAGTTTGTGGGCACCATGGCGCACCCGCTGAATCGGGCGCGCTACGACGAAAACAGGCTAGTTGTCTGCGATGGCCACGGCATACTTCAGCCCCGGGTTTCCGCGAGCCTTTCCGGGACGAACCAGTCGCGGTATGCGCGATTGTACGGGGGCGAACCGGGCATCGACCCATATACACGCGCTGTCTCAGATGTGTACCAGGACCTGTTCGGTGAAGGCTCATTCATTGGCAAGGGCATCTATGACGTCGATGCGTACGGACAGCTGCTCGATACGCGCTTCCCCGAAAGCCGGATTCTCAGCCACGATCTCCTGGAAGGCTGTTATGCGCGGGCGGGCCTGATAAGCGATGTTCAATTATACGAGGAATATCCTTCACGTTATAGCACCGATGTAAGTCGCCGGCATCGCTGGATTCGCGGGGATTGGCAGCTGGCGCGCTGGCTGTGGCGAAGCGTTCCCGGACTTGAAAAAAATAGCCGCCAACGCAACCCGCTCTCGTGGCTGTCACAGTGGAAAATCCTCGACAACCTGCGGCGCAGTCTGGTTCCCATGGCATTAACGCTGTTGTTGCTGCTGGGCTGGACAGTCTTGTCGCGGCCCGGGTTCTGGACCCTGATTGTGATCGGCATCATCCTGATTCCAATCTTGCTCACTTCTATTCTGGAAACACTTTGGAAGCCGCCCGATGTGTTGTGGAAACAGCATATCGCCTTCGCTGTACACTCAGCCGGTCCACGATTCGAGCAGGCGGTTTTTGCTCTTGCGTGCCTCCCCTATGAGGCGTTCTACAGCCTGGATGCGATTCTGCGCACGCTCTGGCGAATGCTGATCGCGCACAAACGGCTTCTCGAATGGCGCCCATCAAGCGAATCGGGCCGCAACGGTCCTGCGGACCTTGCCGCCTCATTCCGTTCCATGTGGATCGCCCCGGCTATCGCCGTTTCCATGGCAATCTACTTGTTGCTTGAGTTTCCGGACACCTTCGCCGTGGCAAGCCCCATATTGGTCTTATGGTTTGCCTCTCCGGCCATCGCCTGGTGGATAAGCCGGCCACTCACCCGTCGCGGCACACACTTGACGGTTGAGCAGAATATTTTCCTACACAAGATCGCGCGCAAAACCTGGGCGTTCTTCGACACTTTTGCCAGCGCAGAAGATCATTGGCTGCCACCGGATAACTATCAGGAGTATCGCAGTGCCGTGGTAGCGCATCGCACGTCGCCCACTAACATGGGACTTGCGCTGCTCGCGAATCTGTCCGCTTATGACTTCGGATACATTCCGTCCGGAACGCTCGTCGAACGCACCGGCTATGCATTCGGCACCATGCAAAAACTGGCACGGCATCGTGGCCACTTCTACAATTGGTACGATACACAGACTCTGAAGCCCCTGCATCCTGCCTATATTTCGTCGGTGGATAGCGGCAATCTCGCAGGTCATCTGTTGACACTGCGCTCCGGCCTGAGTGCTCTTTCAGATCAAAAGATCCTTGGGGCCCAGATCTTCGACGGTTTGAAAGATACTCTGGGCATCCTCGTGGACGCTATCGCAGAACAGCAAACGCCAGCCCCTCTAGTCCGCATCCAAAATGAACTGGAATCAGCATGCGTCGGCCGCCCGGCTACGCTCGCGCACGCGAGACTCATATTTGATCAGCTGGCAGAACACGCGGACGAATTTTTCAAAAGCATCGATTCCATCCGTGATACTGATGCAAAGTGGTGGGCACAAACGCTGTCCCGGCAGTGTCACGTAATTCTAGATGAACTAACATTCTTGACTCCATGGCTGTTACTGCCAGTCGCACCCGACCGGCTCCGCAACCTGCCCGGCATAAGCGAAATCCCGACGCTGCGCGGACTATCCGAACTCGATATGGATTTGGCGCCAGTCATGGAGCGGCTCGACACGGATGCAACACCCGTAGAGCGCGCATGGCTAGGTGAGCTTCGACGGCATATAGCACAGGCCAGCGGCCGCGCCCATGCGCGGATGGCGGCAATCGAGCGCCTGGTATCGGAATCCGCCGAACTTGCGCGCATGGAGTACGACTTTCTGTACGACAAATCGCGTCACCTTCTGGCCATCGGGTACAACGTAGATACACACCGCCAGGACACCAGTTACTACGATCTGCTTGCTTCCGAGGCCAGATTCTGCACTTTCGTGGCGATTGCCCAGGGACAGCTTCCTCAGGAAAGCTGGTTTGCGCTCGGGCGCCGGCTCACGACCGTCGGTGGCCGCCCTGTTTTGCTTTCGTGGAGCGGTTCTATGTTCGAATACCTGATGCCGCTTCTCGTGATGCCGACCTATGAAAACACACTGCTCGACCAGAGCTATAAGGCGGCAGTGGAGCGCCAGATCGACTACGCAAGACAGCGCGACGTTCCGTGGGGCATGTCCGAGTCCGGCTATAACATGGTCGACGTTCACGTCAACTACCAATACCGTGCGTTCGGAGTGCCCAGCCTGGGAATCAAACACGGACTCGCCGAAGATCTGGTCATTGCGCCGTATGCATCGATGCTCGCGCTGATGGTGGCACCCGCGGAAGCGTGTTTGAACCTGCAGCGGCTCGCCGCCTCGGGCCTGACAGGAAGATTCGGATTTTATGAAGCAATCGACTACACCCCGTCACGTCAACGACGCGGGGAGTCGAGCGCGGTGGTTTTGTCTTTCATGGCACATCACCAAGGGATGAGCCTTCTCTCGCTCGCCTATATATTGCTGGACTGTCCGATGCAGAAGCGGTTCGAGTCGGACCGGCTGTTCCAGGCAACCATGCTGTTGCTGCAGGAGCGCATTCCAAAGGCCACAGAGCTCTATGCGCAGACCGACGAGATTCCCGGCATCCGCATGAGATCGAGCGTTGCGGAGACGCCAATTCGTGTTTTCCATAGTCCCGATACGCCGAATCCGGCAGTGCAGTTGTTGTCAAATGGTCGATACCACGTCATGGTCACAAACGCGGGCGGCGGCTACAGCCGCTGGAAAGACCTCGCCGTGACGCGCTGGCGTGAAGATCGCAGCTGTGACAACTGGGGCGTATTCTGTTATCTGCGCGACGTGGAGAGCGGAAAGTTCTGGTCAACTGCCTATCAGCCAACGCTCAAGCGGCCGGAGAGTTACGAAGCAATCTTTTCCGAGGGGCGAGCGGAATTTCGCCGCCGTGACCATGATCTCGACATCCACACCGAGATTGTTGTTTCTCCGGAAGATGACATTGAATTGCGCCGTGTCCACGTCACCAACGGATCCCGGACACGCAAAGTTATCGATGTAACAAGTTATGCAGAAGTGGTTCTTGCCTCGCCGGCCGCAGATGCACTGCATCCGGCATTTTCCAATCTTTTCGTTCAAACTGAAATTATCCACACACAGCAGGCGATCCTCTGCACGCGCCGGCCCCGATCCGTCGGCGACCCGACACCATGGCTGTTTCACCTGATGGCCATCCACGGAGCGGGCGTCGGCGAAATATCCTATGAGACTGATCGCATGCAGTTCATTGGCCGTGGAAACACCATCGCCGGTCCACAGGCGCTGCGCGAACCCGCCGCGCTTTCAGGAAGCCAGGGTTCTGTGCTCGACCCGATCGTCTCGATCCGCTGTCGCATTTCTCTCGATCCGGAGCAAACGGCAACGGTCGACATGGTTTTCGGCATCGGTGAAACTCGTGACGCCGCCTTGAGCCTGATCGGGAAATATCATGATCGGCCGCTCGCAGACCGGGTCTTCGATCTGGCATGGACACACAGCCAGGTGGTGCTGCAGCAGATCAATGCCACCGAGGCAGACGCGCAGCTCTATGGACAATTAGCCAGCTCTGTCATCTACGCCAATGCGTCACTGCGCGCTGAACCGGGCGTTCTCCTTAAAAACCGTCGCGGACAATCCGGTCTCTGGGTCTACGCGATTTCGGGAGATTTGCCGATTGTTCTGCTGCAGATTGGAGACCAGGACAATATCGATCTGGTCCGCCAGATGGTGCAGGCCCACGCGTACTGGCGCCTGAAAGGACTGGCTGTGGATCTGATGATATGGAACGAAGATCGGGCCGGGTACCGACAGCTACTTCAGGAACAAATCATGGGATTGATTTCTGCGGGCGTCGAGGCACATGTGATTGATCGTCCTGGCGGAATTTTCGTACGGCCCGCTGAACAGATATCGGACGAAGATCGCATTCTTCTGCAATCGGTGGCGCGCGCCATCATCACCGACAGGCGCGGGACACTGGCTGAACAAATTAACCGTCACCGCCCGGCAGAATTTCGGGTACCACGCTTCAAACCGACTCGAATTCAGCGCGCCGAACCTCCCGCGACCACAGCGTTGGCAGGTCGCGATCTGATCCTGTTCAACGGACTCGGGGGATTCACCCGCGACGGGCGCGAATACGTCATTGTGACTTCGCCCGGACACCTCACACCGGCACCGTGGGTGAATGTGCTGGCGAATCCACACTTTGGCACGGTCATCTCGGAGAGCGGCCTCGCCTACAGCTGGGGCGAGAATGCACACGAGTTTCGCCTCACACCCTGGTACAACGACCCGGTAAGCGATGCCGGCGGAGAAGCCTTCTACCTGCGCGATGAGGACAGCGGGCACTTCTGGTCTCCCACGCCACTGCCCAGCCCGTCAGGACAGCCTTATGTCACCCGACACGGATTCGGTTATAGCGTTTTCGAGCACACCGAGGGTGGAATCCGCTCGGAGCTGTGGGTGTATGTGGCCCTGGATGCCGCGGTGAAATTTGCGGTGCTGAAGGTAAGAAACGACACGGAACGATCCTTCCGACTCTCCGCCACGGGCTACGTGGAATGGGTGCTGGGAGATTTACGGCCAAAATCAGCCATGCACGTCATCACCGAGATTGACCAGGGCAGCGGCGCTCTGTTCGCGCGCAACCAGTACAACACGGAATTCTCCGGTCGGACGGCGTTCTTCGATCTGGATGATATTACCCGGACGTTGACCGGGGACCGCACTGAATTCCTTGGACGCAATGGCGCACTCAACAGCCCGGCCGCGATGACACGCTCGCGACTTTCCGGAAAGGTGGGGGCGGCGCTCGATCCCTGTGCCGCGCTCCAGGTATCGTTCGAACTGTCCCCAGGTCAGGAGCGCGAAATCCGGTTCACGCTCGGCATGGGGCACGACGCCGATGACGCCGGTCAGCTGGTACGTCGCTTTCGCGGAGCGGCGTCGGCGCGGAACGCCCTGGAAACCGTGTGGCAGTACTGGAAACACACGCTCGGCACCGTGCAGGTAGAGACACCTGACGAGTCTCTCAATGTCCTGACTAACGGCTGGCTGCTGTACCAGACGCTCGCGTGCCGTCTCTGGGCGCGCAGCGGATACTATCAGTCGGGAGGCGCCTTCGGTTTTCGCGATCAGTTGCAGGACACGATGGCGCTGGTCCACGCAAAACCGCAACGGCTGCGCGAGCAGCTGCTGCTGTGCGCAAGCCGTCAGTTTGTGGAAGGAGATGTTCAGCATTGGTGGCATCCCCCATCGGGTCGGGGGGTGCGCACCCACTGTTCGGACGATTACCTGTGGCTACCTCTGGCAACATCCCGTTATGTGCTGACTACTGGGGACACCGGGGTTCTGGATGAACCTGTCCCTCTTCTGGAAGGCCGCCCCGTCAACGCAGACGAA
>JAJYEK010000135.1 GCA_021785795.1 Pseudomonadota bacterium | reverse complement strand
GTCGTAGAGCTTGAAGATGGTCTCGCCGGGGATGGTGTTCGACTGCAACCTCCCGAGATCCTCCTCCAGGATGCGCAAGCCCTGTGCCAGGGTCTCGGCAAAACGTTCCTCTTCCAGGCGCAGGACACGCTCGACCTGGAAGCGTGCGCGCTCGAGCTCCGGGTAGGCCTGCCCCATTTCGCGAACAAGCGGTTCGACCAGCCGATAGAAGAATGGACCTTCGGCCCCGAGCCGGTGCCCATGGCGGACCGCACGGCGGATGATGCGACGAAGGACATATCCCCGGCCTTCATTTGAGGGCACGACACCGTCAGTAACCAGAAACGCGCACGACCGGATATGGTCGGCAATGACATTGAGCGACTTGTCCTTGAGATCCTTCGTGCCGACGATTTCTGCCGCATCGCGGATCAGTCCACGGAACAGGTCAATCTCGTAATTGCTGTGGACCCCCTGAATCACGGCGCTTATGCGCTCGAGGCCCATGCCGGTATCGACCGAGGGCTTCGGCAGGGGATGCAGCGTACCGTGCGCGTCGCGGTTGTACTGCATGAAGACCAGGTTCCAGATTTCTATGTAGCGGTCGCCGTCCGCATCGGCAGTTCCCGGCGGCCCGCCGGGGACCAGTGGCCCGTGGTCATAGAAGATCTCCGAGCATGGTCCGCACGGCCCGGTGTCGCCCATGGACCAGAAATTGTCAGTACCGCTGATACGCGTGAAGCGTGCCGGGTCCACCTTCATTTCCTTGAGCCATATGTCGGCCGCCTCGGTGTCGTCGACATAGACTGTCACCCACAGCCGCTCCGGCGGAAGCCGCAGCTCGATGGTCAGGAACTCCCAGGCGAACGCAATAGCCTCACGCTTGAAATAGTCGCCGAAACTGAAATTTCCGAGCATCTCGAAGAAGGTGTGGTGGCGGGCGGTATACCCGACATTCTCGAGGTCGTTGTGCTTGCCGCCGGCGCGCACGCAGCGTTGCGTGCTTGCGGCCCGCGCATAGGGACGCTTCTCCAAGCCGAGGAAGACGTCCTTGAACTGCACCATGCCGGCGTTTGTAAACAGCAGCGTCGGATCGTTGGCCGGCACGAGCGGGCTCGAGGGCACGATGGCATGGCCATGACGCTCGAAGAAGCGCAGGAAGCGTTCACGGATTTCGGTACTTTTCATGGGCGCAAAAAGTGGGAACCTGCGTGTTCAGTCGAGATCGTCGGTGCTCAGCGCCCGCTTGATCTGATCGTGGGTGTAGCCCCGCTGCTGCAGGAAGCGCATCTGGCGCACCCGCTCCGCAAAATCTCCCGGCTGCTGCTTTCCAAACTTCTTCTCCCGTACCCGTCGAACCTGCTCAATCCAGTCGCTGCCTGACTCATCCAGCCAGCGCTCAATCAGCTCCCCACTGACACCTTTCTGTTCCAGCTCGACGCGTATGCGCAGCGGCCCGTAACCGCGCGCACGACGGGCAATCAGCAGCGCCTCAGTGAAGCGTGCATCGGAGGCCAGTCCTTCGCGCACCAGCGCCGCAACCACCTCCCCGGTCAACCCTTCCGGATATCCTCTGGCGCGGAGCTTCACCTGCAGCTCCTCGCTGCTGTGCTCGCGCCGCGCAAGCATGTCCAATGCGGCCTGCCGCGCCTGCGTCGGATCCGGCGGCTTACCTGCAGTCCGCCGGCCCGTTATCAGACCTCGACCTCCTGCGGAATGCCCGGCTCTTCATCCGCAGTCACACCCCCGCTCTGCGGCTGGTTGCGTGTAAGCTCGCGGACGCGCGCCTCGATTTCCGCGGCAATCGCCTGGTTTTCCTTCAGGAACTGGCGCGTGTTGTCCTTGCCCTGTCCGATGCGGTCCTTGTTATAGCTATACCAGGCGCCGGACTTCTCGATGACACCGTGCGCGACGCCGAGATCGATCAGCTCGCCCTCCTTGGAAATTCCCTCGTCGTAGAGAATGTCGAACTCGCACTGCCGGAATGGCGGGGCCATCTTGTTCTTCACCACCTTGACGCGCGTCTGGTTGCCGATGACTTCCTCGCCCTTCTTGATCGACCCGATACGACGGATGTCGAGACGCACCGAAGCGTAGAACTTGAGGGCGTTGCCGCCCGTAGTGGTTTCGGGATTGCCGAACATGACCCCAATTTTCATGCGTATCTGGTTAATGAAAATAACCAGCGCATTGGAACGTTTGATGTTGGCGGTGAGCTTGCGCAGGGCCTGCGACATGAGCCTCGCCTGCAGCCCCATGTGCGAATCGCCCATTTCGCCCTCGATCTCAGCCTTGGGCGTGAGCGCCGCCACCGAATCCACCACCACCACGTCGACTGCGCTCGAGCGCACCAGCATGTCCGTGATCTCGAGAGCCTGTTCGCCCGAATCAGGCTGTGACACGAGGAGATCGTCGATATTCACCCCTAGCTTCTTGGCGTATGCCGGATCCAGCGCATGCTCGGCGTCGATGAAGGCCGCAGTTCCACCCAGCTTTTGCACCTCGGCGATCACCTGTAGAGTGAGTGTCGTCTTTCCCGAGGACTCCGGGCCATAGATCTCAACGACTCTGCCGCGGGGCAGACCGCCCACGCCGAGGGCAATGTCGAGACCCAGCGATCCGGTCGGCACCACCTCGACATTAGCAATCGTCCCGCCGTCGCCGAGGCGCATGACCGATCCCTTGCCAAACTGCTTCTCGATCTGACTCAATGCCGCACTAAGTGCCTTGCCCTTGTTGGTGTCCATTGCCTGCCCTCGCGATTAACCCTGTCGAGTTTGTGGTGGAAGGCGCGCGTCCTGTCACGCCCGATCACTGCATAGTGAAGACTTAATTAAAGATTTATCTTGTGGATTATTTCATAACTGGGCGGGTCAGTCCTAGCCCCAGTTGGGCTGGATCGTCGTCCAGAGGGCGGGCGAGCGGGACCTCCCTCATCCCTCCCGCGCGGCGTAGTCGCGCAACCCTTCCAGGGCCGCCGCCACCGACTGCCGGCGGATCTCCTGCCGGTCTCCGCCAAAGAGCCGCGTCGCACTGAGGCTGGGGTGCTGCCGCCGTGCCCACGCAAAACACACAGTTCCTACGGGCTTTTCTGGCGTGCCGCCCCCAGGTCCGGCAATCCCGGTGATCGCCAGCGCATATTCGGCATGGCTGTGGGCCAGCGCGCCCTCAGCCATCGCCCGGGCCGTCTGTTCGCTCACAGCCCCAAACCGGGCCAATGTCTCGGTCTTGATGCCCAACAACTCCCGTTTCGACAGGTTGCTGTAGGTGACAAAACCACGCTCGAACCAGCGTGAACTTCCGGGAATCGACGTCAGGACCTGCGCGACCCAGCCACCGGTACAGGATTCGGCCGTGGCAAGAGAATAGCCGGCCGTGTGCAAATCGTGCCCCACCTGCTGCGCCAGGACGATCAGATCGTCATCCATGGCCGGCCTGCAACCGGGTTAGGGCCCGGTCCGCTGCCGGTGCCCGGCTCGGATCGGGAGCGGTTCGGCATACAGTATGCCTGCAGCGCAGCGGCGCCATGACCCCGTCTCTCCAGGCCGCTACACGGCGGCACGTAGCCGCAGCGTCTGCGCCATTGCTGGCGAACCGAAAGTACGCCGCCGCTCGGTCAGGACGCATGGAAATGGTCGAATCCGGGGATGTCCGGCTGGTACACCAAGCCCGACGGCTCCCGCAGGCGCAGGCCGGACCGGGCTTCGACGACCCCGATGCGCCGCAGGCCGCAACCGAAACGCCCGGCAATCGCCTCTAGAGCCGATTGCTGCGGCGGTGGCAGGGTGAAACACAGCTCGTAATCGTCCCCGCGGGCCACGGCGGGATTCCAGCCAACTTTGTCACGGACGGACTGATACACCGGCGACAGCGGCAACGCTGCGAGCTCGATGCTTGCCCCAACCCCGCTTGCTTCCAACACATGGCCGAGATCGGCCACGAGTCCGTCAGATATATCGATGCATGCTGAAGCCAGGCCACGCAGCGCCTCGCCCTCGCGGACCCGCGGAGCCGGACGCTCCAGGCGCTGGACCACCCGGGCCGCTTGCTCTGCGGGTAGCTGCAATTCATTCCGCAGACACATCAGGCCGAGCGCGGCATCTCCAAGCATTCCGGTGACATAGATACCGTCACCGGGGCAGGCACCGCTACGCAAAAGCGCCTGGCCCCGCGGGACGAGGCCGGTGATCTGTATGCCGATAGTGAGCGGCCCGCGGGTGGTGTCGCCGCCAATCAGCTGCAACCCGTACGGTCCGGCCAGACTGAAGAGGCCTTCGCAAAACTCCTCCAGCCAGACGGAATCAGCCTCCGGCAGACTGAGGCTCAGCGTGAACCAGGCAGGGCTGGCGCCCATCGCCGCGAGGTCGCTCAGGTTGACCGCGAGCGCCTTGTACCCTACTGCAGCCGGCGCCGTGTTCTGCGGAAAGTGCACGCCGGTGACCAGCATGTCCGCGGATACAACCAGCTGGCAACCGGACGGGGGATCGAGTACCGCGGCGTCGTCGCCGATACCTACCACCACATCCACGCGCTGCACCGGCTGCCGTGCGAAATAACACCGGATCAGTTCGAATTCGTTCAAGTACTTTTATGACGCCCGGCGGCTTATCTCGCTCGACCGCAGCTTCGCTGCCACCTTATCGAGCACCGCGTTGACGAACTTGTGTCCGTGCTCCGCCCCGAAAATCTTCGCCAACTCGACCGCCTCGTTGAGCACGACCTTGTAGGGAATTTCCGGATGAAACTCGAGCTCGAAGGTGCTGATCCTGAGGATCGCGCGTTCCACCGGGTCTACCTCCTCGATGGTGCGATCCAGGTGCGGCGCAAGATGATCGTCGATCTGATGCCAGTGCTGGGGAACCTCGCGCACCAAGTGATGGAAATATTCCAGGTCGACACCGCTCAGCTCATGATCGCTGATGAAGTGGTTTTCAATCTGATCGGGCGGCTGCTCGGTCATCTGCCACTGGTAAATCGCCTGGACGGCCGCCTGACGTGCCTTGTTGCGGCCCCCCTTTTCCGGATGCGGGATCACGTCCGCAGCCGCTTCAACAGATTCGCCATTTCGATCGCCGACAGGGCGGCATCCGCGCCCTTGTTCCCGGACTTGGTGCCGGCACGTTCCACGGCCTGCTCTATGCTGTCGACCGTGAGCAGTCCGAACCCGACCGGCACATCGAACTGCATCATGACCTGTGCCAGTCCTTTGGACGCTTCCCCGGCCACGTACTCGAAGTGCGGCGTCGCACCCCGGATCACAGCTCCGAGCGCGATGAGCGCATCATACTTCCCGGCCGCCGCCATGGTCTTGGCCACCAGCGGCATCTCATAGGCGCCCGGAACCCGCACCACCTCGATCTGCGATCGGTCCGCACCGTGGCGTACCAGCGTATCCAACGCACCTTCCAGCAGCCGATCGCCGATGAAACTGTTGAACCGTGCGAGAATGATGCCGAAGCGCGCGCCGCGCGCGCTCAAGTCACCATCAATGCATTTGACTTCCGCCATGTCGTGTTCTCGTTATGCGCGTAAATTGACGCTTCCCGCCGGCGGCATTGCCGCCTCCTCCGCGAGCCCCGCCGGACTGATGTATTCGACGATTTCCAGCCCGAAACCCGACAGCCCGGGAGCCTTGACCGGATTGCTGAGTACCCGCATTTTACCCACACCCAGATCGGAAAGGATCTGGCTACCGAGACCGTAGGTACGCAATGCCTGATGCGGACGCCGGAGCGGCAATTCTATGCCCTGTTCCTGGCGATGAAAATGCTGGATCTGCCGGATCAGGTCTGCGGGCGGCTCTTCCTGGTTGAGCACGACGACCACGCCGGATCCTTCCCGGGCGACACGCTCGAGCGCCGCCCGCAGGGTCCAGGACAGGCCTCGGTGTGCCACCGTGAGCTGGTCGAGCAGACTCGATTGCACGTGAACGCGGACGAGGGTGGGCGTGTCGCGACCGATCTCGCCGCGGATGAGCGCGAGATGGGCCGTATCGTCGATCTCGTCGTGATACGCCACCACCCGGAATTCGCCGAATTCGGTCGAAATGTGGCACTCGGCAGCTCGCTGGACTGTTGACTCGTTCTCCATACGGTACCGTATGAGGTCGGCGATGGTGCCGATCTTCAGCCCGTGCGTGTTGGCGAATACCTCAAGCTGCGGCAGCCGTGCCATACTGCCGTCCTCGTTCAGAATCTCGCAGATGACGCTGGCCGGGGAGAGTCCCGCCAGGCGCGGAAGGTCGATGCCTGCCTCGGTGTGCCCGGCACGCGCCAGCACGCCCCCGCGCCTGGCCATCAGCGGAAAGACATGCCCGGGCTGAACAATGTCGCGCGGTCCGGCATCCGACCGGATCGCGGCACGCACCGTGGTGGCGCGGTCACCCGCCGAGATCCCTGTGGTCACGCCCTCCGCCGCCTCGATGGAGACGGTGAAATTGGTTGTCATGCGCGACCCGTTCTCGCTCACCATGAGCGGCAGCTGCAGCTGGCGGCAGCGTTCTTGGGTGAGTGTGAGACAGATAAGGCCGCGCGCATAGCGCGCCATGAAATTGATATGTTCGGCGCGGACGTGCTCGGCGGCGATGAGCACATCGCCTTCGTTCTCGCGGTCCTCATCATCCATGATGATGACCATGCGTCCGCGCCGCAGTTCGTCGACGATCTCAACAACGGGACTGATTGGCATAGTTAGCCTGCGTTTGCCTGCCTGGAATAAACGATTATCCGCTATTTTTGCCCGGCTTGTCGCCGCGCACGACCCGGACTCCCACCCCGCCGCGCCGGATCGACTATTATATATGGATATGGCGCAGGAATGCGCGCAGCAAGACGGAATGCAAGGCCGGTCAGGGGAGGCCGGGGGCTGCCGCAAGAGAGACGAGCCTGTGGACCCATCCAAGAAACGAGACCATCTGCCGCACGCCGCCAACGCCACATTCGAGCAGACCGAGCCGGCCGCGCCGGCAAAGGTGCTCGCAGCGGGTTCGCTCGAACCAGGCACCTGCGTCGCGGGTTATACCATTCTCGGCAAGCTCGGCGAGGGGGGCATGGGCGTCGTGTACAAGGCCCACGACATCGCGCTCGAGCGCACCGTGGCGCTCAAGTTCCTGCCGCCGCACCTGTTCCACGATCAGGGCTTCCTGCAGCGCTTCCGCACCGAGGCACAGGCCCAGGCACGCCTTAATTCCCCCAACGTCGTCACCCTTTTTCAGATGCTGGAGGTGCCCGCCGGGCTGGTGCTGGTCATGGAATATGTGGAGGGTGAAACCCTTGGGCAACGCATCCGGGAACGCGGGCCGCTCACGGCCGAAGAGGCCGGGCGGGTGTTTGATCAAGCACTGCGCGGCGTTGAGAGCGCTCACGCGATGGGCATCATCCATCGCGATCTCAAGCCCAACAACATTTTCCTCACGCGTGGCGGCGGGGTCAAACTGATGGATTTCGGCATCGCGCGCATTCTTGATCGCCGCGAACCGGGATCCAGTGGCGGGGTGATCGGTACTCTGCTCTACATTGCTCCGGAGCAGGTCAACGGGCGTGAAGCCGATTTCCGTTCCGACCTGTACACCCTCGGGATTAGCCTTTTTGAGGCCGTGACCGGACGCCTGCCGTTCGAGCGCAAGACCGACTACGGACTGATGCACGCGCATATCCTGGAGTGCCCGCCGAGCCCGCGGACGTTTCAGCGTGACCTGCCACGCCGGATGGAGACAGTCATCCTCAAGGCGATCGAAAAGGACCCCGGCCGGCGGTTCCAGACCGCTGGTGATTTCCGGAAAGCGCTCCGCGACTGCACCGGAAAACCGGCCGCAGGCGATGCACGCGGATCCAGTCCACTGCAGGCAAGTGCCGGCACCCCTGCGGTCCGAAACCAGCGGAGAACGGCGTTGGGAAAAAATGCGCTGCGCCGGCTTGTGGGTACCGCCGGATTCGACCTGCTGCTGCTTGCAGCCATTCTGGCGCTGGCCCTGCACCTTGGCTTCGTGCCGCACTTCGGTTTCGTTCCGCCCGCCGCCCGGCCGGTGGCGCCCGCAGAAGTCCCGCTTCGTCCCCGGGCGGCAGTACCCGACCAGAGCGCCACCCCAAACCGCGTGCCGCCGAAAACCGGCCGCGTTCCCAGCCCGCACCCCGCAGCGCAGCGCGCGGCGTTGCCGCGCAAATACGATGTGCTACGACGCGCCTGGGGAGGAGGCTGACATCGGTCCGCGCCCAAGGTAGAGTAGCGGCCCTCACCGTGACTAGGGAAACCCGTATGACCGCACGCACGGCTGCGACCCGCCCCGCCCCGACCCTCGTGCTGCTCGTCGGCATGATCCTGGCGTTGCTTTCCGGATGCGCCACCACCCCGCGCCGCGAGTGCCAGGCCCAGGCGGCCGAATCCGGCAAACTGGATCTCGCAACGCATTACCACCGGGCCAGCCAGACCCTGGCTTTCGGCCCCCTGCCCCGCGGCGTGCTGGCGCAGGCGGCACTCTACCGGATCAGCGTCAACCGGAGCCGGATCCGACCCTGCGGATACCTGAGGATCCGCAAAGAACTCTATTTGCGGCGCTTGACGCACGCGGACCTGACGTTTACGGAAACGCGCGAGTTTTTCGCGCAGGACGGAACCCTGATCGCCTCCCGGACCGAGACCTTGGCCGGCGGGCTGCCCACGAGCGGCTTCTACACGGCCACCACGCTCCTGCCAATACCGCGCTCGGCGCCGGCCGGCAACTACCTAATCGTGAGCCGACTCGCCTTCCACCGGCGCGGCGACCGCCGCAGCATGCGCCTCGCGCGCGCCGAGGTGACCTTCACCATCGAACCGCGCCGCCCGGATACGGCCGCGACACCGTTCCACTGGCATTGAGCCCCGCGGCAGACCGGGAACGCCGGGACCAGATTGTGGCCGGTATACCAGCAAGTCTTTGATCACATGACATATCCGTTTGTCCGGTCGGTCCGTCCTTCCATCCTACCCACCCCGTTTCTTGCACAGGATCTGGAGTAAGATCAAGTGATATAAGAAGTCATATCAAAGCCGGCCAAGGGGTGCATGAAGTATGTCCGATCTGCGTTTGGTCCGTGGCCAGCAGAGCGCCACGCCACCGAAATCTACAGCGGGTTTCGCCAAAACCGCGGTGCTCGCGGCAGAACCGGGGCGCAGCCGTCCGCCTGAGACCCTGCTCGACACAATCGAGGTCGGCAGAACTCTGGGCAACTACCTCATCGTCAGCAAGCTCGGCGAAGGTGGCATGGGCGTCGTGTACAAGGCCCACGATACCACGCTCGATCGCACCGTCGCCCTCAAGGTACTGTCACCGCACCTGTTCCGCAACAAGGAATTCCTGCAGCGATTCCGCATCGAGGCGCAGGCCCAGGCCCGTTTGAACGGACCCAACATTGTCACCCTGCATTCGCTGTTCGAGTTATCCGGCAGCCTCGTGCTGGTCATGGAATACATCGAGGGGCAGACGCTTGCCCAACGCCTGCACAACGAAGGCAGGCTATCGGTCGCGACCACGGTGTGGGTATTCGAACAGGCACTGCTTGGGGTTGAACGCGCCCACCGCCTGGGTATCGTGCATCGCGATCTCAAGCCGAGCAATATCTTCATCACCGCGAGCCATGAGATCAAGCTCATGGACTTCGGCGTTGCCAAGATACTCGACAACAAGGA
>JAJYEK010000134.1:7955-9674 GCA_021785795.1 Pseudomonadota bacterium | reverse complement strand
ACAGATTGTCCGTCCGCATGACTCCTATTCCGCGCTCGAACAGCTTACCGGCCACGCCGAGGCTGTGCTGCAGCGCCTAGAACTGCCGTACCGCGTCATCACCTTGTGTTCCGGAGACATGGGCTTCTCGGCCGCCAAGACCTACGACCTAGAGGTTTGGCTGCCGAGCCAGCGGAAATACCGCGAAATCTCGTCATGCAGCAACTTTGAGGATTTTCAGGCACGGCGTTTGCAGGCGCGTTGGCGTAATCCCCAGAGCGGCAAGCCGGAACTCGTGCACACGCTGAATGGCTCCGGACTGGCGGTTGGTCGCGCTTTGGTGGCGGTGCTGGAGAACTTCCAGCAGCGTGACGGTACTGTCACGATTCCGCCGGTGCTGCGACCCTATCTCGGTGGTCTGGAAGCAATACTTCCGGAATGAGGCGGTATCCGGAGGACCTAGGCATCCCGGCAGCAGTGTGGCGGGGCGATCTGCAGTTTTTCAGGTACCGGATACGGGAAAAACTGCCAATTATTCCAATATATAGCTAGGGCATGAACATATAAGCACACCGAAAGGTTGTATATAAAGGTTGTATATAATGAAATTAAAGTCAGGCTCCAGAGAAGAGCCTGCGAACGATCTGGTTGGATCCATTGTCAAGATGGGTCGCGTTGCCGGAATCGTATTCAATAACAACGAGGGGTGTATCGCATTGCTGTGACCGTCATCCAGGCCGTTTTCCAGCCGTGGATACTTTGTGCTGGCTTGTGCATATGGCGCCACTCCGGAAATTTCAGGCGTCGTCAGTCGGTCTGTTAATTGCAGATCGACCAGCAGGCGGCTCGTCGTCAGGTTCAGCGGGTGCTTGCGATAGCGGGGGGGGGGGAGTAATAGGGGCGTGAGAAGGAGAAACTTTTTCTGGGCTGTACGGTTCTGCGCGGGTGATTTCCAACCACGTCGGAGGTTTACGCGCGTGCTGCTTGTCGCCGCAGCGTGCTTCAGTACGGCATGCCTGCGCAGCTGCCTGGTTGAACACGTCGAAGGTCGTTGCCGCAAGTGGATATCGGGAACAGCATGATCAGGCGGCGCGGATGCGACCTATCGGTGTTTCGGAACCAGTTTTTACGGGTGCCGGTGCGTGAGTGGCCGTGGCTTGGCGGATTCCGATGAACCGCCGGCAGCGCAATCTGGTGAATCTGGCCGTTGCGGCGAGCCTGCTGTCTCTGGTGTTTGCAGCCATCCGCATGTTGGAGTCCGGTCATCGCAGCGCAAACGGACGCGTTGGAACGGAAGCCAAGGCCAGGACCGGGACCGCCATTCCAAACATCCATGCCAGGCACTCGTTGCTGCTGCCGAGTCAGCACCCCGACTATGCGCAATCCATTCGGTCCGCACAGCGTGCCGCCGGCGCCGGGAATTACCGGAAGGCGGATGACATCCTTGGACGTCTCCATCGGACATATCCGCAAAACCAGGAAGTGCTGGCGGTTGCACTGCAAATGCAATGTGCCCGGCATCAGTATCAGGAATATGAACGGTTCGTGCGCAATGAAGGCCGCGCAAGGCCGATTCCCGAAATGAAGCACGCGTTACGGGTATGCCGAAACGACATTGCCCTCGACGGCGCACAGCGCCTGCTCGGGCAGGGGGATGCTGTGGGGGCGATCCGCATCGCAGCGCCGCTGTATGCTTCGGGTCCGGATCCCTACCGTGCCGGGCTGATCCTGGCGCGTGCC
>JAJYEK010000134.1:0-7945 GCA_021785795.1 Pseudomonadota bacterium | reverse complement strand
CATTGCCCTCGACGGCGCACAGCGCCTGCTCGGGCAGGGGGATGCTGTGGGGGCGATCCGCATCGCAGCGCCGCTGTATGCTTCGGGTCCGGATCCCTACCGTGCCGGGCTGATCCTGGCGCGTGCCTACGTGGCCAACCATGAGGAGCCACGCGCAGCGCAGCTCTACAGCGAGCTCGCGCGACGCTATCCGCGTGATCCCGGCCTCGCCAGGCAGGCGCGGCTTCTGAATGCCCGCATTGCCCTCGACGGCGCACAGCGCCTGCTCGGGCAGGGGGATGCTGTGGGGGCGATCCGCATCGCAGCGCCGCTGTATGCTTCGGGTCCGGATCCCTACCGTGCCGGGCTGATCCTGGCGCGTGCCTACGTGGCCAACCATGAGGAGCCACGCGCAGCGCAGCTCTACAGCGAGCTCGCGCGACGCTATCCGCGTGATCCCGGCCTCGCCAGGCAGGCGGTGCTGGCCAGCGTGCATGCCAGACGTTACCAGGATGCCAGGTCGATTTACGCGACGCTGCCCAAGACGCAGCAGCGCTCAGTCCTCGCTGACCTGGACAGCAACTACGATCTGATTTACCCCGATTCCATCGCCATCTTGGCTGGCCGGGCACACGCTTCCGGTATTGCGCCGAGCGAGGACTACTACGAGGGGCTGCGAGCGAAGCTCGCACTGGCCTCCGGAACCCTGGTCGGTGACGCCATCCGTGCGCATCGGTTTGGGGAGAACGCGGATTCATACGGGGCCAACTACTATTTCCGCATCGGCCACGGGTACAGCGGCGAATGTGCCGTCTCGTACAGTCCCAGCAATACATTCCTAGCGCGCGAATCCGCCGCGTTTGCGCTCACGAAGGATTACCGCTACTACGCTCTCTATGGAGGCGTGCGCCGCCTAGTTTTTTCCACGGTGTCCGCCAATGTCTTTTTCGGGGGCGTCGCCCTGGACGTGAACCGTAAATTGACGATCAGGACCGGAATTTATTACGTCCCGCAGACCAGTGCCTACAGCTACCTATTTGCGCCGCAATGGACCCAGGACGGAAACAAGACGTTCCTGTATCTGACGTCTGGCATGGCTGGAGAACAGCTCAATGTCAGCGGCGCCATACTGCGCACGCCAAGCGACAGTGTCAAGTTGGGAAGGATACAGCAGATCACGTCTACGATTGCACTGGAGGGCGATGTGTTCTATGAGCATCGCTCCGGCCTCTATGACCGCAGCGGCGTGGATGTCTCGCTGATCAAGAGGTGGTGAATGCACACGATTGATGGCCTGACTTTCCCGTACATCACCGTCTTGCTGCTGCGCGGCATCATCTTCGTTTTCGCCGCGTCACTGGCGACCCTGTTTGTGGGGCTGGGACTGCATAAGCGTCACGTCGTGAACGTCGCTCGCAGCAGGGAGGAGAAGATCCTGTTTTATGCTGGTGAACTGGTGTCGTTATGTGCTGGTACGATCGCATCCGTGACCGCGCCTTGCAATTTTCACGAGGCGCTGAGTCTGGCCAGCGCCTTCGCCAGCTTCTCCTTTCACGACGACGCGGAGATCTCCAGGGCACAGAGTGCGATTGCTGCGTCGCCGGAGATCCTGATCCTGAAGAGCGCGCTTTCGTCGGAGGATTGGGGGGTCCGTTGCCGGGCGCTCGGAGCTTTTGCTGACCTGCGCGATCCGGCGTATTTCGAGTATCTACGCAATTTCGCAGAGCATGAAGAAGTTGTGCGCGTGTTCGGTAGCTGCCTGTCGGCCTGCGCCATTCTGATCAGGGAGCCCGAGCAGTTCAGGGAATTTTCGTTGCTTCTGGACAGGAGGCCGGTTCTGTCAGCCAGTTACGATGAAGGTGCAGTCAGAACTGCAATCAGGTCTCTGATTTCACGCAGTGGTGTGGCCGCGGCTTATCAGGTCATGCGGGACTGCCTTTTCTCGGAGACGCTGAGCGAGCAGTACAAGGCGGCCTTGATCAACGCGATCGGCAAGGAAAAATTCGCGCGCATGACGGACGCCATGATCGATTATGCGCGGGTCAGTGAGGATCGGATCATCCGCATTTCCGCGATGCGTGCGCTCTACAACATGGGGGTATGCGACGATCTGATCAGCAGAGGGTTTCGCTCAGCGGACCCGGTGGTCCAGATCGTTGCGATTCGCTCCAGCCTGCATTGCGACGGTTCCGTCGAAGCGCAGCTTGCCCGATTTCTCGGGTCACCACATTTTGATGTGCGCTATGCCGCGGCCATGACGCTTGTGAAGTTTTCGTCCGGAGGGCAGGAACTGCTGCAGCAGGCAAAAATGGGCAGCGATCCCTTTGCCACCGACATGGCGGAGTTTGCTCTATCGGTGAGATAAGGCACCGCAAGGAGTTACGGTCGGCGTGCGGCGGTGGGGCACAGGGCATTCGGCCTGCGCAGGCCGGTGCGGCGCACGCAGCACGTGGGCCGTTCGTGTATTCGCGCCGGGTGTCGAGCGGTCTTGTCACACACGAGACAAGCGCGGGCGGGGAGATGGCGGTAGCGGGTCAGGGTGGCCGTTTCATGTGTAATGGTATGGGGCGGCTTTTTAGTAGACTGGGGTTCGAAGCTGACTGACGGGTGTTGCAACGATGTTCAGAACTGTAGCGTATGCGCTGATTGTCTATCAGGTAGTCATACTGCTTTATTTTTTGCTGCTCAATTCGGGCTATACGTTTATAACCCTGTTTGCCTTCCGTTTCATACGGCGTTCGGCCGACGCTGCCCCGGATCTGGAGGGGTTGCAGCGCGCGTTGGCGTTATCCAACCTCAGGCCGATCAGTATCATCATTCCCGCCTACAATGAGGAAGTAAATATCGCCAGCACTGTGCTGGCCGCGACCAAGATAGAGTATCCGGAGTTCGAGATTATCGTGGTTAATGACGGCTCTACTGATGGCACGCTGGAGGCGCTTAGGAAGTGCTTCGAGCTGAAGGAGATTCGTCGTCCCGCCGGAATCCATGTAAAGAGCGAACCCGTCCGGACGGTTTTTGTTTCCGGCAATCACCCTAATGTGTGGGTTCTCGACAAGCACAATGGCGGCAAGGCGGATGCCCTGAATGCCGGGCTGTCCTACAGCCGGTTCCCGCTGTTTTGCACCATAGACGCCGACTCGATACTGGAAACGGACGCGCTTTTGCGCATGGGGCAGCAATTCCTGCTCAACCGGGAGCTGATTGCAGCCGGCGGTGCGGTGCGTGTTTTGAACGGTTGCGAGGTGCGAAATTCGTCGGTTGTGAAAATCAAGGCGCCCCGCAGCGTCCTCGTCAACATCCAGATCGCCGAATACCTGCGGGCGTTCATGGCGGGACGCGTCGCATTCGGTGAAATCGACAGCCTTCTGATCATATCGGGTGCGTTTGGAATGTTCAGAAAAGATCTGGTGCTTGCGATCGGCGGTTTTCGCATGACAGTCGGGGAGGACATGGATCTCATTCTCCGCCTGCATCGGCACTGCGTCGACAACGGTATCCGGTACAAGGTCTATTACATTCCCGAGCCGGTATGCTGGACGCTGGTTCCGGGCGATTTGATGTCGCTGCTGCGGCAGCGGAACCGATGGCAGCGCGGACTGTTCGACAGCATCTGGCATAACCGGGTAATGCTGTTCAACAACAAGTACGGAAAGGCCGGGATGATCGGGATGCCTTACTTTCTCATCGCAGAACTGTTCGGTCCGATCGTCGAATTCGTCGGCTATTTCGGGTTCGTCCTGTTTCTGGTTTTTCATATGGTGAACCCGGTATTTGCGACGCTGTTCTTTACCTTTTCCATATTGTGGGGTATGTGGCTCAACGCATCGGCGGTACTGCTCGACAATTTTGTCATTCATCGTTACGAGAAACTGACTGATTCGTACAAGATCGCGCTGCTCGGATCTCTGGAATATCTTGGTTACCGGCAGCTGGTTGCGGTCGAAAGGCTGATTGCGACTTTTCAGATCTGGCACAGCCGCTGGGGGGACATGAACCGAAAACCGATCCAGGGATCCGAATCCGGGTCGGACTAGCAGCACGCTGTGGCACGGATTGGTTCAGGCTCGGAGAGGGTCGTCCGCACGGGATGCCGGACGCGTAATGGGGTTGGGACCGTCAGTCACCGGAGCCGAAATCCGTCGATGCGGTCCGAGTGAAGCGGGGAATGCGGATTGAATGAGGAACGGCATGTGACACAACGGTTCTGGCCGGCCGAGATGCCGCAGCGCCTGACCGGAATCGCGCTGCGGTTGGTGCTGCTGGCGGTCATCCTGGCGGCACCAGCTTATGTCTTTCTGTCGAATTTCGCCACGTTCGAGCCGTATCTGTATCCGCTGCACCTGTTACAGGGAAATGTTCGGGAGGTCACGCACACCGTGATCGTCGGACCCTATCCGGACTACGGTCTGATCTCGGATCTGCGGGAGCGCGGTGTGCGCACGATCATTTCGCTGCTGGACAAGCACCTGATCTATGAAAAATCCCTGATCCGCAAAGAGGATCTTTATGCCAGGCAGATGGGTATCAGGGAGTACGATTTCCCGATGGACAGCCGTGAGCCTGCGACCAGCCGTCTCAATGCCGCGGCGCTGCGCGACATAAGCCGGTACATTCGTAGCCATCCGCGCACGAAGGTCTACATCCATTGCTATCTCGGAAAACACCGGGTCGAAGATGTGGTGGACATGCTCCGGGCGCAGCGAAAGGAGTAGACGCAATCGGCAGTCGAGCCGCCGGTACGCTTAAAGTGTGCCGGAAGCTCGCTGCGGTATCTGTTGCGAAATCGCAGGCACCCCCTTGCAGTGCAGCGTCGATGCCGGGTGGCACTAGCGGATCCAGGCCCGGTCAAGACCGTCCATGATCCAGCCGGAAAAGCTCCGGTAGGGGATTGGTGAGTGTGTGTAGCGGAATGCCGCGCGCACATGGGGATAAAAGGAGATTTCGGATCCTGGCACCCGGTATTGGCGGGCGTAATGGGTGAAATCGCGCGGATTTTTTGCAAGGTACGGGCGAGCGCCGGACATTCGTATATATGGGGACAGCTGCGAGACCGCGAGGAAGTAATGCGTTTCGGTCGGTATGTGTCCCAGCTCGATGCCCAGCATGACTGGTTTGCCATACACCTGGCCGTAGCACAGACTGTTATTGGAAACGGCCCGCAGCTGATCGACGTGGGTACGGTAGCTCATGATGGCCACGCGGTCCGCATTGCGGAATACGATTCCCTCCAGGTTTCGACCCCCGACGGCTTCCTGGTCGAACCAGAAAGGAATCACTACTTCGAACGGGATCCTGCCGGCAGATCTCGCATGAAGCGCGCGTAGCAGTCCGGCATAGCGCCTCAGCACGGCTTGCCGGTTGCTGCGGTAGCGCTTGAGCAAATAAGGCTCGATGTCGAACTGTATTCCGGAAAACCCCACGGCGTGAGATCGGTTGTACGCAAGCACCCGATCGATCGTCCGCAGATCGTGCCCGTAATTGTCGACATCACCTGGCGACCCGCCCAGGGCAAAGACTCGTATGCCGTGGCTCCTGGCCAGGTCCAGAAAGCCCGCAAATGAATCCAGATCGGGATGAATCTGCAGGTAGAGTGCACTGATGCCGTGCGCAGCCGCCCGTTGCAGGAATGCCTGGGCCGCATTCCGATCGTGCAGCAATGCTTCCGACCGCCAGACCCAGGCGGCCAGAACGGGGCGAGCCCCCGTGACCGGTGACGACGACCGGCATTGCAGAGGTGGTGCCGGTATTCAAGGGTTGGCGGCCCCTTTCCGGCATAGACGAATTCCAGATACTTCGAGCGGTCGAGTCGGTTGCTGTTGAGGGCTATGCCGGGTGCGGTCACAGGGGTGGTTACGCAACCCGCCAGCAGGACGGTCAGCATCAGCAAGCAGGCTGGTCGCGCAAGGCTGCCAGAGACAAGGCGGTTTCCGGCCCGTACGCACCGGGGAAGATGGCAATGTGTCATGGATTTGCAAGGCAGGCCATTGATTAAGGCATGTGCGCGATCATGCCGTGTCTGTAGACGCCCTTTTGGCGTGAAAGGTGGCGCCCTCGGTGTTGGCAGCGGTGCTATATCCGGTCCAGCCGAGTGAACCCGATGTTCTGAAAGCCTGCCGCGCGCCGCAGTTCGAGATAGCGTTCAGGGGGCAGCGTGCCGGCCACGCAATCGGCCCAGTGTCATCCTGCATGGTGGTGCCGCAGCAGCAGCCGTTTCGACGCATGACGTCGGCGAACTGAATCCGCCCTCCTGGTCGCAGGGCCCGGTACATCTCCCGGAAGACCGCATCCTTGTCCTGGGCCAGGTTGATCGCCCCGTTTGAGATCACCACGTCTGCCGCTGCCGTCGGCGGCAGCAGACGCTCGATGTTCGCTTCGTACACCGTCACGTTTTCAAACCCTGCGCTGTTGCGCGTTGGCCCGGGCCTTGGCCACCATGGCCGGCGACACCTACCAGAATGGCAGCCACGCACAGGTCAGCCCCGGCACCGCAGCCGACATCCACCACCGTCTCTGCGGGATGCAGCAGCCCGAGCGCGAACGGGTTGCCGGCGGCCGCGGCCGACTCCCCCACGCAGTCGGGCCGCCGTGCGAGCCAGGCAGGATCATAGTCCAGGTGCTGCGCATTAGCCCTGCCTTTGGCCCAGCCGAAATCATTTTGCGGCTGAAGTGCGAGTTCGGTATAGGGCCGGCGCACCTGCTCGAATGATCCTTCCTCCGTGGAAGCCTGACAACGGCCGTCGCCCATTGGATCACTTTTCCTGTCCTCACGGACCATTTCCGGTCGAAGTCCAGTGTCTTCCGACCGCCGGCATGCGTCGCAGCGACGGTTTGGCGAGTGACCGGCGCTCGCTCGCGTCCATCTCCGAAAACATCATGGTCACGCAGCGCGGTAACATGTCCTGCATGAGCACGCGATTTTGTCCTGAATGCGTATTTCTTTGAAGATGCCGCCCATCAGCGGATGGCATGCCCTCTGGTTTCGGCATGCCCGGTATCATCTTCTGCATCATCTGCCGGAGCGGTCTGCTCGGGGCGATGCTCCGAGGCCTGGCCGCGCCCGGCGGCATAACGGGTCGGTCCGTGGCCAATCTCGCAGGTCGTTCTGGATGCGCAGCAACCTGGGGTCGGTAAGGCAGCAGTAGATAGAGGGACCGCGCCGGTCCGCCCGTACGAACCCGCCTTCGTGCAGGGCACGAAGATGAAAGGGCACATTGGTCTGGGTGACGCCGGTGGCGTTGACGATGTCCGTCACCGGGTGGCACTCCAAGCCCGGTTCGCAAAGGATGCGCAATCGGTTGGGTTCTCCGACCGCCTTTAGTGCTGGAGACAGGGAGTTGTTTTGCGAGTGGATGGTTTTCACCCGGGGAAATTAGCCCCTATATATGCGCAGTGCCTAATATATAAGGCGAATCCACGTCGTATCAAACTCTATAGGCACGTCGATTTTTTGACGGGCTGGTGGAGCGGGGAGGGGAAGGGCTCTGCCCGGAACAACCGGGCAGAGCCCGTTACGCCCACTTACCTGCAAGTTACCGCTGTTAAGAAGGAGCGCCACCAACGATATCCCCACCCGATCCATCTGCAGCGTCACCGCTTCGATCCCATCCTCGTCGTCAGACGGAAGGGCGCCGGCATAACGAAAGACCCGGTCATGCCGGGTAGTTACGAGGCGCCAGCCCGGCCCCACGCCTCCTTAACCTGCTATATGCGGTGGCACAGGGATTACGGCTTCATGACACTGTTCAGGTCGTCTGAAAACAGCTACCCAGACCCCTGACCTTTGGGTAGGCCAGGGCTGGGGTTCGGGGCACCGCTCGTGATTTGGCGGAAAATGATCCTTAGCGGTCGTTGCCGGCAAACATGCCAAGCAACTGAAGCAGGCTGGTGAACAGATTGTAGATGGCCACATACAGGCTCACCGTTGCCATGATGTAATTCGTTTCGCCGCCGTTTATGAGTGCGC
>JAJYEK010000133.1 GCA_021785795.1 Pseudomonadota bacterium | reverse complement strand
GCGGGTCCGCAGTTTGATGACCAGCGCCATCCGCAAGGGCCAGCCCGCCATCAGGAACACGTCACCCAGGAACTGATAGCCGAACAGATCGCGTACCGGCGCAAACGCGTGTGTAAAAACCAGCGCCACCACCCAGTCCCGCAGCAAGTATATGCCGGTCGCGCCCACGGCGGTGAGCGCCACCACCTGCAGTGTTACCTTGATCAGCTCACGCGTGAAATGATGCGTCGCGCGGATGGAAGACAGATGCGACATCAGATACAGGGAGAGGGCCGTCATTAACACCAGGGTATACATGTCCGATACGCGTGAAACCGCTTGCCAAAGACCGGCCGCTGGCAGCCCAAGATGCGTGATCACGGTGGTGCGCACCATCAGCAATGCTAAAGTGGGGGCAACCGAGTGCGCCAGGAGCATGGGAAAATAGCGCATCAATTTGCGTGCGATTGTAGCGTCCCATGGCTGCCAAAGAGTGGTCAGGCGAGCCACGCGGGCCCGTATAAAGACCCAGCTCACGACGCAAAGACTGCCGGCCGAGGAAAGCACGGTGCCGATCAGACCACCCCAGATGCCAAAGGCATAGACCAACGGGATGAAGAGCGCAGCACCGACCATATTAGCGCCTATGGCTGACAGGGACAGGGCGCGGATATTCTTTTGCCCATTCAGGATCCCGCTCAGGATCAAACTGACCGCAACCAGCATAATCGCCGGGCCAGCTAATGCCATCACCGGCCAGTAGGCTCGAGTGCCGAGCAGCCAGGATGAAAGCGGGACCGCCAGCGCCATGATGAGCAAGGCCACCACACCGCTGAAAAACAGCGCCATTTTCAGCGCCGTGCTCCACAGCCGGGCGTGAAGGTTCGGGTCGTCCGGGTGCTCGGCCGTCATCGTGGTCACCCCGGTCTGCAACGCGTTGCCGACCAGTCCATGACTCAGACTGACAAAGTTGCTGACCTGCCCCACGAGGGCCAGCCCGGCGGCGCCCAGGTAGACCGCGGTTACCTTGATGCTGATGAAACTCAGGACCAGCCGCAGCGCAGACTGTACGCTGCTCCAGCCAAGAGCCGTGCGCAGGGCCACGCTAAACTTCTGCTCCGAGTTGCCCGAAGAGCACGCGGTATCGCGCGATCACCGATGGCAGGTCATGGGTGGCCTGGAAATAGCGCTGACAGCGGCCACTCTCTGCGGCCCAGATATTCTGATTGCCACACAGACGAGCCACGGCTTCCTGCATCTCCGGCAGTGTCCCGACCACACCGCCTACGGGCCCGTCTGCATCGCGCGCGCCGCAATCGACGAATGACACGGTCGGCACTCCACGCGCCCAGGATTGCAGGAAAGTGTTAGGGAAGCCTTCAGACTCAGAGGTGTTAACAAACAGGCGCGCCTGACTGAAATGGTGTTCCGCCTCGTGGAAAGGCAGAAACCCCATGAATTCCAGATTGGGCAGCGCACGGGCGCGGGATTCCATCTCGTGATAAAAGTCCTGGGCACCGACCTCGCCGATCGCCGTCGAAGCCCCGCCGATCATGCGAAAACTCAGATGCGGCAGACGGCGCGCCAGATCGATGAATAATTCGGGCCGCTTCCAGCGTCGCAGCACCGAAACCCAGAGCACCACACCGTCAGGATCCGCAAGCCCCGGGGACGCGATGACACGATAACCACTGGGCAGCCAGACCGCCTCGCGCCCGTACCACTGCCGACAGAGTCTCGCTTGTCCCGGGTGCTGGACTGCAATGGCGTCTGCCAGCCGCAAACCGGTACGGTAGAGTTGCCGGTCCCGCCAGCCACCCCGCCCCCGCATAAGCTCACGCGTACGCGGTTTGTCCAGATCGAGATCATGCGCCGCCGCATACACGAAGCGCCTCCCGTGCGTGCGGGCAAACAGACCCGCCACGCACGTTACCGCACCGGCACCGCGCTGATAGTAGATATCGGCATCCGCGCGGCGCATCGCGGACCACGCGCTGGTCAGGCGTGGATGAATGTAGCGCAATACCGGCAGAATGGGTCCCTGCTGCCGGATCTTGATGAAGCGCAACCCATCCAGATCGATTTCATCCGGTTGGCCAAAATCCTCACTGAGCACGGACACACGATATCCCGCCTCGACCAGACCGCGGGCAATGAAATGCTGTTGTACCTCGGCGCCGCCCGCGAATCCCGCCGCCCGGTTCTGGGTGGCAATCGGATACACAAAGGGAGAGACGAAACAAACAGACGCCCGTCCGTCTGAGGCAACGCGCCTCCCCCTCGAGATCCCGGCCACGGATAGGTTCATTTCACTCCCATCCTCAGAAAAACATACTCGTTGCAGCCAAGACCGCGTGTCGTCCGCAGTGTCTGAAGCTGGAACAAGCGGTGCTTGTAGAAATCAAAAATAGCCTCTGGCGTGGCCACCTCAAAGGGATACCCCCCGATCCAGTCAACAATGTCGTGCCACCGGCTCATCCCTCGCAGACTGATCTCTGGGTAGGTCGTCCATGACCGGAGGTATCCCATGGGGCACAACTTGATCCAAGCCACCAGTAGGGCCCTTAGTTCCCACAGACCCATGACGATGGTGGCAAACAGCACACGTAAAACGGGTGGCAACTTATTATAGGTCCTCTTGAGGGCCCGCCATATGGTCGAGCGCGGTCCCTGGTCGTTATAAATCGCAATGAACAGCAGGCCTCCGGGCTGGACCGGAAGGATCGCATTGTCCAAGGCCCGCCACATGTCCCCCGTATGATGCAGAACCCCCCAGGAGTAGACGATGTCGAAGTGACCCAGGGAACGGACATAGTCTTCGTCCAGCACGGATCCTGCTTCCACGATCCAGTCTGCGTCATCGGGAAAGAACCGGTCCCTGAGGTGGCGCGTACACGCGACTGACTGCACGTCGTAATCGAACGAACGGACGTGCGCACCCAGTCGTCGAGCGGCCAGGCTGAACAGGCCGCTGCCCGAACCGATGTCGAGAAAGCGTTTACCCACCAGACTTTCCAGACCAAGCATGGTGCACAGGGAATCCTCCGCCCTGCGGATACGGTGCTCATTCAGATGCTTCAGGAAGTTATCCCAGTTCCTGCCAAAGGCGAAGCGCTCGCCCTTTGCAATCTCTGACACCGGAGGGTTCATGGAACCTTTGCGCTCCGCTCTGGGATCAAGGTCTCAATCAGTGACGTGTAGTCGCGCAGAACCGCCGTCAGAGAATGTTCTTCCTCAAAACAGTCAAGACAACGAGCGCCTGCCAATTCCCGGGCCTGGTCATCCTGCATCAGCTGCGCGACAGTCTCCGTCAATTCGTCGAACGTGTGCACCTCGATTCCCACCGGTGCGCCACCGCACGTACCCCCTGTCGCTACGGTACCGACGGTGGGGATGCCGCGTGCCCACGCCTGCAGATAGGTGTTGGGAAAACCTTCATGTCGGGAGGTGTTAACCAACAGGCATGCGCCATCGAAGTGCTGTTCAATATCTGCGTAGGGTACAAAGCCAACAAACTCCAAATTAGCGACCGGTGCCGCCATCTGTCGCAGATGGCGTTCATAGTCCGGGCTGTCCGCACCGCCCACCATGCGAAACTGGCAATGTGGCAGGCGGCGTGCCAGTTCGATGAACCATTCCGGGCGCTTCCAGTCACGCAGGCTTGCGACCCATAAAATATAGTGGCCCGCATGCCTGCGCCGGTGGGCCGGAAGGGTATAGCCACTTTTTATCAACGTCGCGGGGATGGTTAAATTCCGGTGACACGCCGTCCGTTGGGCCGGATTTTGCACTACCACCGCATCCGCCCGACGCAACCCCCAGCGGAAGAGAACACGATCGCGCGCGTAACGGATGTACGGCAAATTCGGATCAAAGTCGGCATCATGGGCCGCGGCATAAATAAATTTTTTCTCGTGCCGACGGCAAAACGCGGCCACATAAGCGGTGTGCACGCCACCACCCCGTTGGTAATACACGTCGGCGTTGCTGCGCGCGAGAGCGCGCCACACTGAGGTGAGCCGCGGGTAAACAAAACGCAGCGCCGGCAGACCCCCTGTGGGGGTATGCGCCTTGAACACATGTATGCCATCGACGATCACCCCGTCCTTCTGACCGTGGTCCATGCAGATCATGGAAATACAGTAACCCTCCTGAACCAACCCGCGCGCCAGATAGCACTGCTGGACTTCGGCGCCACCCACGCTCTTGATCCGGCGATCTTCACTGAGCACTGGCCAGGCGGACAGCGCGACAAAACAGATGCGGGGTGTCAGCGACACTGGCGAAGCGGCGCGCAACCGCAGTGTTGAGAGGGGATTTTTGGCATGGCACAACTAGTGCCGATTGACCGGCGCGGGTGCCGCAACTGCAGCACGGCATATATACCGCTGGTAGACTGATTCAAGCCCCTGCGCCGCCGCGCCCATCATCGCGTGTTGTGCTACCCATGCCCGCTGTGCTGCCTTGAGGCTCTCGTGCGCGCTGTCAGCCCGCAGGATCGCGGCGGCCAGCGGTTCTGCCGCACGCTCATCAACAACCTGCCACGGCTCCGGCAGAATCATGCGGATATCCGAATAGGCCGTGCTGATCACGGGGGTCCCCACGGCCATGGCCTCCAACACGACATTGGGGAAACCTTCATGGTGTGAGGTAGAGAAGACCACATTGCTCTGATGCATGATTTCGACGGCGTCGCGCCGAAGTCCGACAAACGTGGCGCGGTCCGCCAAACCCAGGGTATGGAATCGCTGCATCACCCGGGATTTGTAGCCACCGGTGTCGGTCATCTGTTCCCCAACGAAGAGTACCCGCCACGACGCATGTGCGCGAGTCAGATAATCGGCCAGATCAAGCGCCAGCAGATAGTCTTTGGTCGGCGTGATGTTACCCACCAACGTGGCCATTTTAATATCTGGCGATAAGAAGAACTCGCGCCGGTAGTCACGGTCCGATACGCGACAGCGCTCATCCACGGCCGCGAGATCGATCGCGTTCCACACCACGTGCAGACGCTCTGGCGGCAACCTGAAGAGCTTTCCGGCGAAGCGCGCGCCTGCGTGGGTATTGGCAACAAGCCCGGCGGCGAGATGTCGGGTCAACCAAAGCCCCGCCTGTTGCAGTGGTTTGAGCCGGTAGTTGTCACTGCGCTCTGAATTGAGCACCGGAATGCCGGTTCCTGCGGCTGCCAAGCGCGAATAGAGGTCGCCGTCGTAGAGAAAACCATGCACGATATCCGCGCGGAATTGCCGCAGGAAACGCCGCAGACGCAGAATAACCAACGGATCGAGCTTGCTGCGCTTCTGGTCCGCGACCAGCTGCACCCCGGAGCCCTCAAGCTCATCGGCGCGAGGATTGTGGCGGCCGAGGGTATAGATGGCCACGGCATGTCCGCGCTCGCACAGCGCACGCGCCAGGCCGATCACCTGGATCTCGGCACCCCCCCAGCGCAGATTGCTGATCACGAGGACAATACGCATGGTCATGCCCAGCGCTCGCGCCACAACTGGAAGGCGAGCAGCGTCCAGATCTTGTTCGCGGCATAACCATCACCGCGCCGGAACGCATGGACCACGCTCCTCACGACCGCTGCGTCAAGCACGCCGTGCGCTTGCACTGTTGCCGGATCCAGATAGGTGTCGATAAGGTGATGCAGATCACCACGCAGCCATTCGAGCAACGGGATGCCAAAACCCTGCTTGGGCCGGTCGACCAGACTCTGCGGTACGTACTTGTAAAGAATGCGACGCAGCAGATGCTTGCTACCCAGAGTGCCGCGGCGCAAATGTAATGGCAGGCGGAACGCAAATTCGACGATGCGGTGGTCGATCAGCGGATCGCGCCCCTCGATGCTGACCGCCATCGTGGCACGATCAACTTTAGTCAGGATGTCTCCCGGAAGGTAGTTGTGCAGATCCCACAGACACATCTGTTCGGCAAAGGTGCCGGGGTAGATGTCGGCGCTTTCGCGCACACGCGCATAGCAACCGGTCAGTTTACGCACCTGATCCGGCGACCAGAAGGTAAGTCCCCGCTCGTACATGGCACCGGATGAGGATGCGCCGAGATAGTCCCGGATGCGGCTCGCGCGCCACGTCAGCTGGTTGCGGATCCCGGTACGCAGGCCAGAGGGCAGTGGGGCATTGACTACCATTCGATCGATGGTATCCAAGGGGAGATATCGCAGCGCGGTCGCGAGCGGTGTCTGAAACCAAGCAGGGATACGCTGCCTCTTCGCGATGTGATCCAGGATGCCTGTATAGGCATTATAGCCACTGAAGAGTTCGTCGCCACCATCGGCCGACAACACCACCTTGACCTGCTCACTCGCGATTTTAGAGACCAGGTAGGTGGGGATCCCGGAGGAGTCCGCATAAGGTTCATCGTAGAGATCCCCCCAGCGCGGCAGGATGGCCTGTACCTCGCGTGTCTCTAGAATCCGTTCCGTATGGGTCGTACCGAGGTGTTCGGCCACGCGACGGGCATGCGGGGCCTCATCGTATTGCGCTTCGCTGAAACCAATAGTGAAGGTATGAACCTTGCCGTGATGGCGCTGCAGCATGGCCGTGACCAGCGATGAGTCGATGCCACCTGAAAGAAACATGCCGACCGGCACATCAGCCACCATTCTGAGTTTGAACGCGTCGATCATCAAGGTTTCGAGCGCTTCCGCCAAGTCGTTCTCGCTCGCGACCAGCGGCTTACCCAGAACATCCAGCACCGACCAGTAGGGCGTAACCCGCGGGGCGCCGGTACGCCCCAGCTCCAGCCCGTGACCTGGTGGCAGCTTGAAGATGTTCCGGTAGATGCTGCGCGGCGCGTTGATGTAACCAAACTGGAAGTATTCCGCGAGCGCATCGGGCTCGATCTGCGGCGGCCAGTACGTAAAAGCGCGCAAGGCCTTCAGTTCCGAACCAAAACAGAGGGTTTTGCCATCCCAACCGTAGTACAGCGGCTTCACGCCCAGACGGTCACGGAGCAGATGCAGGGCCTGCTCGCGCCGGTCCCACAAGGCGATGGCGAACATGCCGATAAAATGGTGTACGGCCTCGATCCCCCACTGGGTGAAAGCAGCGACAATGACCTCGGAATCACCTGTACCGTGAAAGGCATGGCCCAACAACTCCAGTTCCCGGCGGATATCACGATAATTGTAGACTTCGCCATTGAAGACCATAACGTGCCGTCCGTCGGCGGACACCATGGGCTGGTGACCATGGGCGCTCAAGTCCAGGATGGAGAGCCGGGCATGCCCCAGGCCCACACACCGGTTTTCGCTCACCCAGGTGCCGTGGTCATCCGGGCCGCGGTGGTACAGGGCCTGTACGGCCACGGGCAATTCTTCCGCAAGCCTGGGGGGGCTAGCGCCTCCCTGATGAAGATAGCCGGTGATACCGCACATGCTTCATTCCTTCATAGGCCGCTGATCCGGCTGTGTCATGGCTGACCGCCACACACCTGGGTGGTCACTAGGCCGGTGAATATCCTGTCAGATCCTCCAGATCATGACACCACCCTATCGAGGTGGTACTGTCCGGCCCGTGTTCGGGGGGATACAGACCCGCCCCTTCTGTAAACCTCGTCGTTCAACCGTTCCTGCCGGTGGGTGGTGTGCAGGCGTTTGCGGCATTTTGGGGCAATCCGATCACGCTCGTCGCATCTTCAGGAGCCCCTAGCAAGGCAGGCACGGCTTTCGGGTGTTGTCTTCTCGAGGTGCGAACGAAGGCGGCGAGATGGGCGCGCAACCTGGAAGAGTCGCCCCTCCCTCATGGTCAGGAGACGCTCTGGAAGTACCAGCGCGCAGCCTCCTTGAGGCCTGCGTGACGGTCCGAGATTACCCACAGCATCCCATCCCCTTCTCCGCGGGCTTTCAGGTTCTTGAAGCAGCGCCCCCGTAGCGAAAGATTCGGAGTCGCCGATCGGGATTGCGGAAGCTCCCGTACACCCTCGTCATGAATCCCGCAGGCGGCAAGGGCGGCCCTCGACAGCACGCGGCCGTCCGTGCATGGTAGGTACCTGGGCATCAGCCAGGAAGCAGTACTACTGCGCGCACGATTCAGCCAACCACAACCGCACCGACTACCTCAGCACCCGTAGTGACGACAGCCTCCTTGATGACTGTGATCTGGCTTAAGCGCGTCTGGTGGCGTCGGGCCACGATCAAGGCACCCTCCGCGTGCGCCACCACGGCCTGAAAATCAGCCGGTGGGCGACCGGAATGGGTGTCGATCAGCACCACATCGAACCGCTGCGCGAGATCGGCCAGCAGCTGACCGAATGTCGGCCGGGACAGTAGTTCGGCCGGATTGGGTGCGGGCGTACCTGCCGCCAGCACCGACAACGATACAAACGCGTCGATGGGTTTGATGGCATCCAGACCCACCCGGCCTGCGATCATGTCCGAGAGCCCCTTCGATTCACCCAGGCTGAACAGCCGGTGCTGCCGGGGTTCGCGCAGATCGGCATCGATCAGCAGCGTTTTTTCCCCAAGCTGCGAAAACACCACCGCCAGATTGGCAGCCAGGTGACTCGCGCCCTCGCCGCCCTCGGGGCCGGTGATGGCCAGCGCCTTGTGCCCTAGATTGAACCAGCGGAGCAGGAGCTGCATCCTTAGCGCCCGCAACACCTCCACCGCTGCGCTGAAGGGCAGATAGGCAGCGACGAGTTCACGACTGAAGTTGCCCTGACCATCCGCCAAATAAGGGTAATCAAACTGCTGAGCCAGCACCTTTTGGATGTCGGTCTCAGTCACGAGCCCCAGCCGGACCGCAGCTTCACCAAAACGCAGATGCTGTTCGCGCTGTACCTTCAGGATCCGCTCCGCGTCGTGCAGTTTGAGTTTACCTGCGTCCAGTAATAGCTGTCCGATCGTGAGATCGGCCTTGGCGTCGGTGGCATGACCATGCGAGACAACGGGATGCACCGGACTCCTGTCCATTGGGGCCTCGCTCACATGGACGCCCGGGGTGATGGACCAACCCACCGCCGTAGCCACTGAAAACGTGGAGCGGGTTCCGACAGCTCGGCGAGCACCGGAATCCTGAGCATCGCGACAATATCCTGCCCCGAACGAACCCGGCGATCGATCATCTCGAGCAGCAAGGCGAGACCCAACCCCAACATCGAGCCCAGGACAATGGAGACCACGATATTCAGGAAAGTCTTCGGCGTCGACGCCTCCGTTGGTGGTATGGCGGGGTTGAGGACCGCGGCGGCCGTCTGGTTATAAGCCGCCTCCATGCTGACCTGCCCATAACGCTGCATGGCGTTGTCGTATATGCGCTGGTAGTTGTCCACATCGCGCTGCAAAAGCGACGCGGTCGGGTCGAGGCTCCGCGACGCAGCCCCTAATCGCGCCTTCAGGGCGCTCACCTCCGCCTCTGCACGCAGGTAGCGCGGATTGTGCCTGCCCAGGCTTTCGCCTAAACGCGCCAATCGCGCCTCACTTCTGACCAGTAACACCTTGATGTTCTGTACCACTGCCTGATTGACTGCACCAGGCGCGGCTAAACCCTCGTCAGGCCGGCGATGGGGGGTCCGGGCCACTGAAAAGGGGCGTGTCAACCCCCCAAAACGGCGCGGGGCGGTGGTCGTCACCGGAATGCCGTGCGCGCGCTCATAGTCCGATAGCTTCTCTTGAGCAGCCTGCAGGCGGCGGCGTAAAAGGTGCGTCTGCTGGTCAAACCAGGCAGCGGTTTGCTGTTCAGGTGCCTC
>JAJYEK010000132.1 GCA_021785795.1 Pseudomonadota bacterium | reverse complement strand
GAAACCAAAGACGTCCACGGTCATCTGGCAGGCAACCATTTCGACACCCGCTTCGATGCACAGGTCGCGCAGTTCCTTGACCGAAGCCACACCCTTGTTCTTGAAGGTCTTTTTCATGAGGCTCGTCGCAACCTTCTCAAACCCGGGGATATTACCCATGAGCAGATTCGGCATCGGCCAAGTGATGTTCTGGAACCACTTGGGACCGAAGGGCATCTTCATGGGCATTGCCGGGTTGCCCAAGGGGCTCACTTCCGCCCCGATCTCCTTCTTCAGAAGTAGCAGGCCATAAAACGTGAAGAACACCTTGACGTCCCACCCCAGCGCTGCGCCCGTGGACGCTAGAATGAACGGAGGATAGGCCCAGTCCAACGTACCTTTCGTTGCGATCAGCGCCATGCTCGGGGTCTTGTTGGCCTCGATCTCGGCGAGCTTTTTGGGCAGCATCTCTTCCAGACGCAGATCGATGAATTTCTCGAGCTGTTTGCTGTCGAGCTGCGAAACCTTCTCTGCGGTCGTAGACATCTCTTCTCCTCTCCTTCTTCACTAGCGTTGATAGTGGCTCGTACCTATCCTCGCATATACCCCGCCCAGGGCGCCCGATCAGCTTTGCCCCTGCGCGCCATGGTCTATCGCCAAGATCCGGCACGAACAGCCCTGCTTCACACACGCCCGACATGACCCGACATTATGACCATTCTTTGAAATGGGTCGGCGTCGTACGCCGTCCTGGGTCTAACCCGATCAGGCCCAAAACCAATCCCGAATCAGGTTGGTTCTGTAAGGATCCATCGATTAGTTATCTTTATTGAATCCCAAACCTATACTAGGCATTTCGGCACCTTGAAGTCAACACAACGAATGTTTCCAAGAATTCCCGTGCTTCTGATCATTATTCTGTTATTTCAGTTACTTATATCAATTCCGGGGATTACCTGGGCAGCTCCAGGAGGCTCTTATGAACCACGCCTGGGCCCTCGGAATCTGGCGGTCATTGTGAACGACGCCGATCCGCTGAGTATTCGGATCGGCGAGTACTATCAGGCCATGCGCCACATCCCAAACGCCAACATAATTCATATCCGCTTCACGCCGGGGGAGGCAGTGATGCCGCCGGCCCAGTTTCGGGCCCTCAAAGTGCGAGTCGATGCCCTGACACCCCACAATGTCCAGGCGTACGCGCTGACCTGGACCGAGCCCTACCGCGTCGGGTGCATGTCGATCACCACCGCATTCGCCGCTGGCTTTCATTTGGCCTACTGTGCCAGTGATTGTCGACCGACGAAATATGATCCCTATTTTGACTCCCCAAGCCATGCCCCCTATACAGACTTCGGGATCCGCCCAACTATGGCGCTTGCCGGAACAAGCTTCCAACAGGTAAAACGCCTCATCGACCGCGGCGTCGCCTCTGACGGCACATTCCCACACGGAACCGGTTATCTTTTGAGTACCTCCGACCGCACACGCAACGTGCGCGCTACGATGTACCCAGAAATCGTGGCAGAACTCGGGAAGACGATACGGCTTCGAATCGTACACGCCAACTTCATCGCCAACAAAAAGAACGTACTTTTCTATTTCACCGGCATTGCCCGGGTACAGGCACTGCGCACGAATCACTTTCTGCCTGGCGCAATCGCTGACCACCTGACGTCGTTTGGCGGCCAACTCCTTGGCAGCAGCCAAATGAGCAGTCTGGCCTGGCTCAAGGCCGGCGCTACCGGCAGCTACGGAACCGTCGTCGAACCCTGCAATCTCATAGATAAATTCCCGAGCCCCGGGGTTTTAATGCGCTATTATCTTGAGGGGGAATCACTGATCGAGGCATACTGGAAGAGCGTGGCTATGCCAGGCCAGGGCATATTTATCGGTGAGCCGCTTGCCGCCCCCTACGGGTCCAAGAACCGAATCGACGGATCCGTCCAACAGGCATACCCCCACGACCAGATGTGACGAGGTGGTACACCTGGCGTCTGCCTCAATACACAAAATGATGGCCGCATGCGGGCGGCGGGATCACTGGACTATGCATCAGATGTCAAATTCAAGGCGCCGGTTCTTGCGTGGAACCCTGGGTATCGCTGCTGGAATGACGGCTGGCGTTTTCAGTCGCTCCCTTATTGCGGGAGGCCTAGCTTGCGCCGATACCTCGTCGTCGGTCACGGCCAGCGGCCCACGGATTCCGCGCGCCCCGCTGTTTTGCACGGCCTACATCACCCCTGACGCACCTGGTCAGGAAGGGCAAGAGTCAGCAGTTGCTCGCTATCCACTCGCAATCGTGCCGCAAAATAGCCGGCCGTTGTTCATGAGATGGCGAGATAAAGTGCGATCGCTGAATCCGGAGATCGTCCTCTTGGGATATCAGATGGTGATCCAGCACCCTAGGGCCCAGGGACCGGGCAACACGATCCTACGCCAGTCCCGAAGCTACGCGGTATACCCTTGGGGTACGGTTCCTACCGTACCAGGAGAATATCCTGGCGCCAGAGACAAGATCTACGATCCCCGGAGCCCCCAATGGCAGGATCTATTTCTCGAAGCATGCCGGGCAACGTTGAATTCATATCCATTTGACGGCCTTTTCCTGGATCAATGCACCGTATTTTTCAAGGCTAGCCCCATTCCTCATGTGAGGCAGGAAATGCGAGCAGCGCTGCAAACAACCCTGATTCGGTTGCGAAACGAGTTTCCCAATGTCATTCTGGTTGGAAACTCTGCCTACAATTGGGAGGGGCTAAACGGTGAAATGGACGAAGGGCGCCTGGATGACATGGCATATCAGTTCGCACCTTTCCCAGGACATGTAAAACCCTACATCAACATGTACCAGTCGGTGCTCAAAAGGGCCGATGACATCGAAACCGTGAAACGCCAGATGGCGACGGCCTTTCGGTATGGGGCGTATTACGGCGCTGCAGTTAACTACCAGCATGTTCTGTGGTTTGATGCATTCGACCGCGTACTGGAAGAATACCGATCCACATAAGAAACCGACATCTTCCCAAAACGGGCAACACGGCATTCCGCCTTCGGGAAACCCAAGCGAAATAGCGGCGCACGAAAACCCACTGCACGCGGCCACACTTAAATGAAAACGGACAATAACCAGACTTCTGGTGCCTCGCCTTACCGGTTCCGTCGCACCAACGCGATTCCAATTCATTGGGGACCCTGGCGGACGATTCTCCTTACAGTCAGCATATTCGTAATGGTTTTTTCCATATACCAGATCGTGATTCCCGGCAGCGTGAATCCTTACTGGTCGACTGAAGTAGCGGTCGTCTGTTTGCTGTGGGGCGGATGCTACCTGTTTTGTTCTTACGCCCAGTTCCGTTCGCTGTATCTGTTCACCAGCGCATTTATTTTGCCGCTTTCTCTCTTCCATCTGGGCATTACGATTCCCTATGGGTTCGGCTGGCTAAAAGACAGTGACTGGACAAACAGCGGTCTCACCCCATGGCTCCAGCTTGCCGGATGGTACGTGGCGCTTACGCTGGGATGTATCGGGTTTGGCTTTGCGCTGTCGCTCAAACGGTCCCGTTTTCGCCGGGATCGGCTGGCAGTAACCCCGGAAACCGCCCGCGACACCAGAACAGTGATCTACCGGGATGGCATCGGTTTTCTTCTTGCTTCAGGGGTATTTCTGGCGATGGCCATTTACTCCTTTGGTGATCTTCTAGCCTATTCGCGCGTTCAGTTCTTTGCCGGTGTCGGCGACACGCGGGGCCTTGGAGTCTTCATGATGGTATTCCCGACCGCGTCGATACTGCTCGTGATCGGGGCACGGACAACCGCTCAAAAATGGTTCGCCGGTAGCGTTGGACTGATGGCATTCTCTTTCTTTCTTTTGTCTGGTTACCGCTCCTGGGCATTCTTCCCATCTCTGGTCGGTGTCGTACTATGGGTCAAAACTGGGCGTAGGATTCCGGTCGCACTGGCCGGTTTGGCCGTTGTGTTCGTCCTGTTCGCTATCCCGATCGCCGGAATGCTGCGTAACATGGGGCCATATGACCAACTGAACCAGAGCGATCTTGACACTTCAGTCAAACACGCCACCATCAGCAAGGCCTTCCTCGAAATGGGACAAACCGCAGCGATTCTTGCGGACGTGCTGCGCTTTATACCGGCCACTGAACCCTACCGATATGGCATGACTTACCTGGAGGCACTGCGCAACTCGATCCCCAACGTCATGCCCAAGATGGAAGGGTCAGCACGAAAGAAGGCGGAAGAAAGGGCCATGTTCGATCCAAGTGCACTTAACGACATGATTCCGTCTGACTGGCTGACATATCGCTTGGAACCTAACAAGTTCAACCTAGGTCAAGGCGTAGGGTTCAGTGCCATCGCGGAACCTTATATGAATTTTGGCTTGCCCGGCGTTATTGTGTTCTTCACCTTCCTGGGATGGATTCTGGGTCGACTCGATGTCGTGAATCTGCGCGCGCATCCAAATCTATTGTTAACGTCGGCAATTGCCATATGGCCACTGTTGACATTGGTGCGGAACGACTTCGGCAACTTTTCGAAGCCGGTAACTTTTATGTTAATTACTCTCGGAATCTGGCGATTTGCCTCACGTTTTGTGTTTAGCCGGCGGTTGCGCCGCCATGTGGCGCGATCGGCCGACGCACGATAGACGACGCCCACTTGCGCTAAAGCGCTGACTGATGTGGCGCCCAAGCACTGAGATTTCCTTCTGTGTTCCAATAAATTAGAGGCAACCTATCGTGTGCGGCATCGCTGGAAAACTGGATTTTCGGGGCAGGGTAGTCGACCCGGACCTGGTCAAAAAGATGTGCGACACCTTGATCCACCGGGGCCCGGATGACGGGAAAGTCCACACTGGACCCTATATCGGGCTCGGTCAGCGCCGCCTTTCCATAATTGATTTGCGCAGCTCGGCAACCGCACCGCTGCCCAACGAGGACGAAACAATCTGGGTGATCTTCAACGGGGAGATATACAACTTTCAGGAACTCCGCTCCACGCTAAAGACAAAAGGACACGTGTTCCGGACCGGGACGGACACTGAAGTGATTATCCATCTCTACGAGGAATACGGATATTCCTGCCTGGACCACATGGTAGGTATGTTCGCATTCGCTCTATGGGACTCGCGCCACAAGATTCTGTTTGCTGCACGCGATCGTTTCGGGAAGAAACCATTCTATTACACGAATACGGGTACCTCCCTTGTTTTTGGCTCAGCAGTAAGCGCGCTGATTGCTGATCCGGAGGTATCCTGCGCTCCGAACTTCGCTGCCCTGGATGCGTATCTTAACCGCCAGTACGTTCCGAGCCCGATAACGGCATTCTCCAACATATCGAAGCTGCCTGCAGGCCACTATCTCAGCTGCAGCAATACCGGGGAACTGATCGTCACGCGGTACTGGTCACCACCCAGTGAGCAGAAAATCTCTGCCTCGGAGCAGGAGATATCAATTGAGATCCTTAGGTTATTGCGTGAGTCTGTCCGGTCAAGACTGATCTCAGACGTACCAATCGGCGCGCTTCTGAGCGGTGGGATCGACTCCGGGGCAGTGGTAGCACTGATGGCACAGGAAAGCCCAACGCAAGTGAAAACCTTTTCTATAGACTTCGGCGATCCTGAAACCAGCGAACTACCCTATGCCAAGCAGGTTGCCCAAAAATACGGGACCGAACACCACGAATTCACCGTGAAACCCGCCGCCATGGAGATGTTGCCGGTGCTGGTCAGGCATTTTAATGAACCCTTTGCGGATCCATCGGCCGTTCCTACATATTACGTGTCTCAAGTTGCGAGACAGCATGTAACTGTTGCACTGACCGGAGACGGTGGGGATGAAAGCTTTGCCGGATACGGACATTACCAGCAGGTGCTAGCTTGGCAGAAGTTCGATCACTTTCCGTACGCGCTGCGGAATGCGGTTTTCGGCTCAGCCGCGCGTGTTTTTGACGGTCTCCCATATTCAAATTTGCTGGCAAAAATCAGTCGGGGCTGCAGAATGGCCGCCTCCAATCTGCCGGGCCGCTATTTCATCCAGCTTTCTGTGCTGAAAAGCCAGGAACGCCGGGCAGCATATACCCGACATTTCGAGAGTCTCATCCGGTCTGGACCTCAAGAAGCGACGCTATGGGACCCTCCATGGCGGGATGACATGGACAGTCTGGATTGGATGATGCGTCATGACCAGGCCCACTACCTGCCTGACTGCCTCATGGTCAAAGCGGATATCACATCTATGGCTAACAGTCTGGAACTCAGGGCACCCCTGCTTGATCACAGGCTGGTCGCCTTCGCCTCAAGCATTCCAAGCGCTATGAAGCGGGACAGTACCGGCGGGAAACTGATCCTCAAGAAGGCCGTGCGCGGACTTCTGCCGCCGGACATTCTAGCCAAAAAGAAGACGGGATTCCGTCCGCCCATCGCCAACTGGTTTCGCGACGACCTTTCGGAGATGCTCAGGTCCGTCCTGCTCGGCGAGAAATCCCGAAAACGGGATTTGCTCAATCCGTCGTTCCTAAAAAAGATGATCGACGAACACGTTTGCGGAAAGCGCGACTGGAGCACAAGGCTCTGGGCGTTCCTGTTTCTGGAGCTTTGGTTCCAGGAATTCATAGATTGACAACGATCTGTCCAGGCCGTGGACTAGAAGATGAGCGGATCTAGCATACGCAACCGCTTACGCAGCGGACTGACCTTCAATTTTATTGCGACTGCCTTCAACCGGGGCAGTACATTCCTGATCAATGTCATTCTTGCCAACCTGCTGGGCCGCTTCGTTTTCGGAGAGTACTCCATGGTCCAGGCGACGCTCACGCCTCTGGGGCTTATGTCACAGCTTGCTACGGGTTACACGGCAACCAAGTATGTCGCTGAACATCGCTCTATGGACAAACTGCGCACAGGGCGCATTCTGGGACTGCTCTCTACAGTTTCCGCGATAGGAGCTGGTCTGGTAGGGATTGGACTGTTCATACTTGCCCCCTGGATCGCCGGGCATGCACTCAAAGCCCCGCAACTTGCGCCGACCCTCAGGCTGGGCTCCGGCGTCGTGCTTTTTGCTGCGCTGTGCGTCTATCAGATCGGGGCGCTGGCCGGCTTGGAGGGCTACCGGTGTCTCGCCAAAGCCGGTATCGGAAGCGGCATCCTATACCTCTTGTTGTGCAGCGCGCTGGCCTCACAATGGGGCCTCGATGGCGCCATAGCCGGCCTGCTGCTGAGCGCGATCAGCCAGTGGCTCATCCAGCGCCACTACCTCAGGATTGAGCAGAGAAAACACGGAATACTGACTCGATACGATGGTATGGGCACAGAACGTGACGTCATATTCCGTTTTGCGATGCCCGCGGCCGCAGCCGGTCTATACACTACACCTGCGATCTGGATGGCCAATACGCTCCTCGTCCGCCAACCCGGCGGTTACGTGCAAATGGCACTGTACAGTGCGGGATATACCATTCGCATATTGGTCATGTTCGTTCCAAACATCGTCAACACGGTCGGACTTTCAATTTTGAACCACACCAAGGGTGTCGGTACCTCTAGCCAGTACAAGAGAACGCTTGGCGTGAATGTCGCACTAATGGGCGGCGCCGCCCTGATAGCCGCAATTACCACCACTGCATTCGGCAAGGTGATTCTGCATGCATTTGGCAAAGATTTTTCCGACGCCTATCCGGTTATGGTGCTGTTAGTAACGGCCGCTATCCTGGAAAGCATCACGCTCGGCCTGTACCAACATGTGCAGGCGCAGGGCCGGATGTGGCTATCGTTGTTTGCGATCGTGATTCCGCGCGAGACGACGCTTGTCATTGGATCCTATCTGCTTACCCCGGGGTATGGCGCACGGGGCCTGGCAACCGCATATCTGGTGGCAAGCGGCGTCGGGCTAGCATGTACCACCATTACCTCTGCACGACTGAACCACTCCTTGCGGGCCCAGGCAAATTTGGGCACCTCGCGGGAAACTGGCTAGTCATGCCTCTGGCACATCATTTGCAATACACGACACCTTAGTGCGGTTCTCACGCGGACGGCCTACCGCGTACAAATGGAATGCTGATGGACAGCGTAGGCAAATTAACCGGCGCAACTGTTAGTTCGGCCTACAGAAAAAGCCAGGTACCCCCACCGATTTTTGTGGTAAGCGTCGACCATCCGATCACCGCCCCGACATGGCTTGCAAAGCGAGCAGGCGCCGAGTAACAATCTGACGCGATCATGTTTTGCTGACCCCCAGGCGGTATTGGATTGCCCGCAGACAGAGTAAAATCTACGCAGGTATCGAGGCCAGCAAATAACACATGAGAATACTATATTGCATACCAAGCATGCTCGGAGGCGGAGCAGAACGACAGCTGACGTACCTCTCCAAGGAACTGTCCAGTGCTGGTGCCGACGTACATGTAGCGCTCATCTATAGCGGTACAAACAGTGCCCGCCTCGAGGAATCGGGTGCTACGATCCACGCGCTCAAGTGCTCGGGCAACCATGATCCACGGCTGTTTTTCAGTCTGCGGAAACTGATCCGCTCAATCCATCCCGATCTCATACAGACATGGCTAACCCAGATGGACATCATAGGTGGCTTCGCTGCCATCACTTTGCGCACGCCGTTTGTCCTTTCGGAACGCAACAGCACGCTGTCGTACACCGGAACGTGGAAGGATCGTCTGCGCAGGTTCGTTGGATGCCGCGCCAACCTCATCGTCGCGAATTCTGATGCTGGACAGGCGTACTGGCGCTCCAACGGCGCATCAGCTCTTTCAACAAAGGTGATCAGAAATGCCATTCCGTTCGATGTGATCGAGGCAGTTTCGCCGGACCACGCACGCGATTTGAAGGACAACCCAGACAGCGAACTGGCGGTATTTGCCGGACGTTTCTGCAAACAGAAAAATCTCTCTCAGCTGATGGCCGCATTAGACATCGTACTCCGGGAACGCAAACGTTGCATTGCCTTACTGTTTGGCAAAGGCCCTTTAAGACAAGAACTTGAAGACCTGAAAAATCGATCGGACCACAGCGACAGACTGCGCATACTGGGATTTAGCGACATGCTTTGGAGCATCCTCAAACTGGCCAACGTATTTGTTTCGGTCAGTCTTTTCGAAGGCATTCCCAATACGGTACTAGAAGCCGTCGCTTGTCGCTGTCCGGTTGTTGTGTCCGACATCGGGGAGCATCGCGAATTCCTGGATGACTGCTCCGCCATTTTCGTGCCGACGTCTTCTCCGGAAAAAATTGCCGCCGGCATCATCGAATCGCTGTCTGACACATCCGCCGCCGCCGCCCGGACCGACGCCGCGTACCGTATAATCTCGCAATGGTCTCCTAGCAACATCGCCGCACAGTACCTAGAGATGTACAGGAAGATCATCTCCGAACACGCTCACAATTGAGGCCGGCGCACAACAAATACTAACCCGCACGAAAGCTGGGCATGTCTACGGCGGCTGGCCGTGACTGAAACCCTTGCGTACGGAAGTGCGGCCACACACGCGTTCCGAGGGAGGGTCGCCGGCTCAGCACGTTTCTTGACACCCAAGGCAGTGTCTGTTATCAACGTGATAATATCAGGCCTGTCCCAACGTTGCCCGGCGCGAAACGTGTAAGTTCATGAAGGATATGCACAAAGGTGGATTAATCGAGTGTTAACGATTTCAACGCCAGAAAGTGTCAATGTGGCCCCGGAGACAGGTT
>JAJYEK010000131.1 GCA_021785795.1 Pseudomonadota bacterium | reverse complement strand
ACCAGGGTGAGCCATACGCCGTTCAGCCCGGCAGCATCGAGCAGGCGCATCGGGTACCAGATGACACCCCACATTCCTGCCCCGGCGAGCAGCGCCAGCACGGGAAGCAGCCGCGGAGCGCGCAGATTGGATGGCATCAGGACGTTACCGTATAATTATCGTTCTCGGGACTTTCCACGGCACAGATGAATTCCAGACTCTCGGGCCTTCAACCCTACCCCTTCCAGAGGCTCGCCGAGTTGACGCGCGGGACCACCCCGGCGCCGGACAAGCCGCCCATCCGCCTGTCGATCGGCGAGCCACAGCATGCAGCACCGCGTATGGTTTTGGAAGAGATCAGCGCACAGCTGCACACGCTGTCCTCCTATCCGACTACCCATGGCCTGCCGGCACTGCGCCAATCGATTGCGGCATGGGCCGGCCGACGCTACCGCCTGCAGCGCATGCCGCTCGATCCGCAGCGACACATTCTGCCGGTAAGCGGATCGCGCGAGGCGCTGTTCTCCATCGTCCAGGCGGTGATTGACCCGCAGGACGCAACCCGTCCGGTGATCATCCTGCCGAACCCCTTTTACCAGATCTACGAAGGTGCGGCACTGATCGCTGGCGCCGAACCCTACTTTCTCAATACCGTCGCCGAAACCGGCTACCGGATGGATTTCGACTCGGTGCCGGCCGGGATCTGGAAACGTACGCGCATGGTGTTTGTGTGTTCGCCGGGCAACCCCACCGGCGCGGTGATGGACCGCACGGAGTATGCGCGACTCATAGAGCTCGCCCACCGCCACGATTTCCTGATCGTGTCCGACGAGTGCTATTCGGAAGTCTATTTCGATGAACTCCAGCCGCCCATCGGGATCCTGCAGGCCGCCCACGACCTGGGTGTCGCGGACTACCGGCACTGCCTGGCTTTCCAGAGCCTGTCGAAACGGTCCAATCTGCCGGGTCTGCGTTCCGGATTTGTCGCCGGAGACGGAGCCGTGATGGCCCGCTACCTTGAATACCGCACCTACCATGGCTGCAGCCTGTCGTCGCTGGCCCAGGCAGCCAGCATCCGGGCCTGGGATGACGAGCAGCACGTCCGCGCCAACCGCGACCTGTACCGCGCCAAATTCGACGCGGTGCTGGCGATACTTGCTCCGGTCCTCGATGTTGCCCGCCCCCAGGCCGGGTTCTACCTGTGGCCGCGCACGCCGCAGGATGACGAGAGCTTTGCACGCGCTCTGTACGAGCGCGAGAACGTCCTGGTGCTGCCGGGCAGCTACCTCTCGCGCACCGCATCGGGCATCAATCCGGGGCGCAACCGGGTTCGCCTGGCCCTGGTGGCGCCGCTCGAACAGTGCGTGGCGGCCGCCCACCGCATCCGGCATCATGTAGAATCGGCTTGTCTAACAGGAATCGCCCAATGAACGATATCAAGACTGTCATCGAACAGGCTTTCGATCACCGCGCGCAGATCACCCCGCGCAATGTCGACACGCACGTCAAGGATGCAACACTCGAGGCAATCGCGCTGCTCGATGCCGGCAAAGCGCGGGTGGCCGAAAAACATGCGGGCAAATGGACCGTCAATGAGTGGCTGAAAAAGGCGGTCCTGCTTTATTTCCGCATCGAGGACAACAGTTTCGTCAAGGGTGGATACACCAATTATTACGACAAGGTGCCGTCCAAATTTGCCGACTACAATTCCCGCAACTTCCGCGAGGGCGGCTTCCGTGTGGTGCCGCTCGCCACGGTGCGCCGGGGCGCCTACATTGCGCCCAACGTCGTGCTCATGCCGAGCTATGTCAACATCGGCGGCTACGTGGACGAAGGCACCATGGTGGACACCTGGGCGACTGTCGGTTCGTGCGCCCAGATCGGCAAGAACGTGCATCTTTCCGGGGGGGTGGGAATCGGCGGTGTGCTGGAGCCGGTCCAGGCCGCACCAACCATCATCGAGGACAACTGCTTCATTGGCGCACGCTCCGAAATTGTCGAAGGGGTGGTCGTGGAGGAAGGTTCGGTGATTTCCATGGGGGTATTCATCGGCAAAAGTACGAAGATCTACAACCGCACCACCGGGGAGGTCAGCTACGGACGGGTTCCGGCGGGGTCAGTCGTTGTATCGGGCAATCTGCCTTCGGCGGATGGAAAGTACAGCCTTTACTGCGCCGTGATCGTCAAGCAGGTGGACGAGAAGACACGCAGCAAGGTCGGCATCAACGAACTGCTGCGCGACATCTGAACGGTGGCGGAACCGTCCGGTCGGCAGCCTCCCGAGCCCATGTCGGAAACGCTCAATCTTGCCATGCAGCTCATGGCCTGCCCTTCGGTCACCCCGGTCGATGAGGGCTGCCAGCCGCTCATGATCGCACGGCTGGAGCGTCTCGGCTTCGAGGTCCGGCGCCTGCGCTTCGGCGCGGTCGACAACTTCTGGGCGCAGCGCGGCACGGCCGGCCCGGTCGTGGCATTTGCCGGCCACAGCGACGTCGTTCCGCCCGGCCCACGCGAACAATGGACCAGCGACCCCTTCAAACCCGAGGTGCGCGCCGGAATCCTCTACGGCCGCGGCGCGGCCGACATGAAAGGATCGCTGGCTGCGTTCGTCACCGCCATTGAGGCCTTCGTGGCACGCCATCCGCGCCACACTGGCACCCTCGCGCTGCTCATCACATCCGACGAGGAAGGTCCGGCGGTGGAGGGAACCGCAAAGGTGATGGAATGGCTCGGAGCCAACGGCCGGCGCATCGATTACTGCGTCGTCGGCGAGCCGTCGTGCCAGGCCCGGCTCGGGGACGTCATCAAGATCGGACGCCGCGGCTCGCTCAACGGGCGGCTCGCGGTCCACGGGATCCAGGGACACATTGCCTATCCGCGCCCCGGCACCAACCCCATCCATGAGTTTGCCCGGGCCCTGAACACGCTCGTGTCTACCGAATGGGACCAGGGCAACGAACATTTCCCGCCCACCAGCTTTCAGGTATCAAACATCCACGCCGGCACCGGCGCGGAAAATGTCACGCCAGGCGAGCTCACGGCGCAATTCAACTTCCGTTTCTCCACTGCGGTAACGGACAGCGAGCTGCGTCAGCGGGTGGAGGATGTGCTCACGGCCGCCGGCCTGCGCTATGACCTGGCCTGGCAGCTTTCGGGCCAACCCTTCCTTACCGCAGGCGGTCCGCTGCTCAGAGCGCTGCGCCAGGCCGTGCGCGATATCCTGGGGGTAGAGCCGTCGTTGTCCACCGCCGGAGGCACCTCGGACGGTCGCTTCATCGCCCCGACCGGCGCCGAGGTGGCCGAATTCGGCCCCATCAACCAAAGCATCCATCGCATTGACGAGTGCGTTCCGGTCGCCGATCTGGACTTGCTGGCGCAAGTCTATACACGCACCCTCGAGCACCTGCTGGCCTGAGCAAACCGCCCGAAAGCCCCGCTGCGGCGCAATTTCGAGCCGGAAAGTCCTTGCGGACCGGGGAAATGTGTCATATCTATTTATGATAAAGAGAAACCGGCCGCGTAACCACGCCAGCGTCACATGACCAGAGGAGGGTTCCTGAACAGCAGTCCGTGCACTGCCCACACCGGGCAAGGCCAGACCGGGCACCACGCCACGGAGCACGCCGGCATGCACGCCGCCCTCCCCGCCCGCATCCGGTCCGGCGCGACCCCTGCGGCCGGCAACGCGTCGGCAGGGGGCCGGCATTGCCCGGCATCGGCCAGCGGCATGCCTCCGCGGGCTGATCGCCACAGAGGCTTTGCTCCGCCACACTGCCCAAGACCGTTGTGCCCGGACCACCGGCACTTGCGGGGACTGTGCCAGCGCTCCTCACCCCGGGCACGCCTACCCCTACGACGCTGCCGCAGGCTGCGGCGTCCCGCCGGCTATTGCCGCATGCGGCCAGCCATGCCGGCCACCCGGGTCCACCCGTCGTGCGCGGCCGTCTTCGGCGCCCGGTCTGCAGTCTGTCCCCTCCACACCGGGATACACCCGTGAGCGGTCTCGTCATGGCAGGGATCACCGATCCCGGCATGGTCAGGGACCGCAACGAAGATGCGCTGATCATCCGGCCGGAGCGCGGCCTGGCGGTGCTGGCCGACGGCATGGGAGGGCACCAGGCGGGAGAAGTCGCAAGCGCGATGGCGATCGATGTCATCGACCGCAGTATCGGGGAAGCGCTCGATACCGCTTCCGCCAAAACCGGCGGCCGCGAACAGCGTTCCGCGGCAACCATCGTGACCGACGCCATACAGCAGGCCAACGCCGCGATCTACGAACAGGCCAGAACCCGCGCGGAATGCAGCGGCATGGGAACCACGGTCGTAGTGGCGCTGTTTATTGACAGCCGGGTCTGCATCGCCCATGTCGGAGATTCGCGGCTGTACCGCTACCGCGGTCAGCATCTCGAGCAGCTGACCGAGGACCACTCCATGGTCCAGGAACTGCTGCGCCGCGGCCTGCTGTCGCCGGAGGAGGCGCGCACTTCCGTGAACAAGAATCTCGTCACGCGCGCGCTGGGTGTCGAACCGCACGTGCAAATCGACGTCTGCGAACAGGCGGTGCGCAAGGAGGATCTGTACCTGCTGTGTTCCGACGGGCTGAGCGACGTGCTGCCAGATTCCGACATCGAGCTGCTGCTGCAGGCCTTCGGGGAAAATCTGGACGAGGCTGCGCGCCAGATCATCACCGAGGTCAACTCCAAGGGCGGTCCGGACAACATTTCGGTGGTTCTGGTTCGCGCCGGCAAACGCTTCACCCGGCACCGGACGCGATCGGGGCGGGACGGCAGTTGACAGGATTACAACACGCAAAATTCAATGCCACGGCCGTGGCGTAACGGGCGAATGTCAGGAAATACAACAATGGCCAAATTCATCATCAAGTTCGAAGACGTCGTAATCGACCAGCTCGTCCTGAAGCAGGGCGACATGACCATCGGCCGCAGACCTGGGAGCGACATCCTGCTCGACAATCTCGCTGTCAGCGCCAGCCATGCGTCGCTGTTCACCATTGGAGAAGACAGTTTCATCCAGGACCTGAACAGCACCAACGGCACATTCGTCAACAACAAAAAGATCTCCAAGCACCATCTGTCCAACGGCGATGTGGTGGGAATAGGCAAGCACGCCCTGATCTACGTCAACGAAAACGCCGCCAAGTCCGCCGGCGATTCCCTCGCCAAGACAGTCATCATTCCGCCCCTGCGACCCGAAGAACCGATCCGTCCGACGGTTCCGCCACCCGCCACGCCGGCGGCTCCGCCGCGCGCCGCCACGCCGGCGAACGAGGCGACGAGGAATACGCGCCAGGGCGCGATCTTCGTCCTGAGCGGCGCCAGCAGCGGCAAGCGCATAGACCTGACCAAGGCGGTGACGCACCTGGGTCGGTCGGGGAAAATGGCCGGCATGATCAGCCGCAATGCCAACGGCAGCTACACGCTCGCGTCCGGCACCGATACCGAGAAGCCGAAACTGAACGGCAAGCCGCTCGGACCGCGCGGAGAAGAGCTCAAGAACGGCGACATCATAGAGATCGCCGGGTCCCGCATGCAGTTCTACCTGAAGTGAGGCATCCGCGGACCAGCCGCCACCCTAGCGCAGCACCGCCTCGAGCGCCTCTTCAACCCGCCGCACCGGAATGAGATCCATGCCGGCATCCGGCTTTCGGGGCATGTTGGCCGCGGGGAGCACGGCACGCCGGAAGCCAAGCTTTGCGGCCTCGCGTATGCGTTCCTGGCCCCTTTGCACAGGCCGCACTTCACCGGCCAGGCCCACCTCGCCGAACACGATCAGATCCTTGCCCAGCGGCAGGCTGCGCATGCTGGATACGGCGGCGAGCAGTACCGCCAGATCAGCCGCCGGTTCGAGCACACGCACCCCGCCGGCGACATTGACAAACACATCCTGATCGAACATGGCGATTCCCGCATGCCGGTGCAGCACCGCGAGCAGCATCGCCAGGCGGTTCTGGTCGAGACCGACACATACCCGGCGCGGATTCGAGGAATGGCTCTCGTCCACAAGGGCCTGGACCTCGACCAGCAGTGGCCGCGTGCCTTCCTGCGTGGCCAGCACGACACTGCCCGAAATCACGTCACTCTGACGGCTGATGAACATTGCCGACGGGTTGCCCACCTCCCGCAGTCCTGTCTCGGTCATCAAAAAGACCCCGATTTCATTGACGGCGCCGAACCGGTTCTTGATGGCACGAATGACCCGGAACTGGCTGGCGTTGTCACCCTCGAAGTACAACACCGTGTCGACCATGTGTTCCAGCACGCGCGGTCCGGCCAGGGCGCCTTCCTTGGTGACATGCCCCACCAGAAACAGGCCTGTTCCTGCCTGCTTGGCGTAGCGCACCAGCTGGGCTGCGGATTCCCGAACCTGGGCCACGCTGCCGGGAGCGGACTGCAGGATCTCGGTGAATACGGTCTGAATGGAATCCACGACCATGACCGCGGGCTGTTCGGCGCGGGCGTGCGTGATGATCGTCTCCACCTGGTTCTCGGCCAGCAGGCGGACGGCGTCCGCCTGCACGCCGAGACGCTGCGCGCGCAGCGCGACCTGCTGCGCAGACTCTTCGCCGGTAACGTAGAGTACCGGCGCGTTCCTGCTGATCACCGCAAGCGTCTGCAGCAGCAGCGTCGACTTTCCGATTCCCGGATCACCGCCAATGAGCGCGACCGATCCGGCAACCATTCCACCGCCCAGCACCCGGTCGAGCTCGCCCAGACCGCTGCCGATTCTCGAATTGGTCTGTACCGGCACCGACGTCAGCGGCTGCACCGTCGACGCGCCGGACAGCACGCTAAAGCGTGCGCTGCGCTCGGTCGCGGGAAGTCCCGCGACCTCCACCAGCGTGTTCCATGCGCCGCAGCCGGGACACTGCCCGGTCCACTTCGGTGACTGGGCGCCACACTCGTTGCAGCTGAATACCGACCTGGTCCGTGACATAGCTCAGCGCTCCGTCGACCCGATCCGCGGCACGCGCGAGGCGACATGGCAGAGCAGTTCGTAGCCGATCGTGCCGGCCTGCGCGGCGATCTCCTCCACCGGCAGTCCCGCGCCCCAGAGTACCGCCGGGTCTCCCACCTGCGCATCCGGCTGCCCCCGCAAGTCGACCGTGATCATGTCCATGGACACCCGTCCGATGAGCGGAACGCGCTGTCCGTTGACCAGCACCGGAGTACCGGCAGGCGCGTGGCGCGGGTAACCGTCTCCGTAGCCGACGGCCACAACGCCAACGGGCATTTCCTCGGGACATACCCAGTCACCGCCGTAGCCGACGGGCTCACCCTTGCGCCGCCGGTTGATGGCCATAACTTCGCTGCACAGCGTCATGACCGGCTCCAGGCCGAGTTCGGCGCTTCCTTGACCGATCATGGGCGATACGCCGTAGAGCATGATCCCGGGGCGCACCCACTCCATACGGCTCTCCGGCCAGGCTACAACTCCGGCGGAATTGGCGAGGCTGCGCTCCCCTCCGAGCCTGCCGGCAAGGTCCTGGAACAGGCTGATCTGGAATGTGGTCGTGGCGTCGAACCGGTTGTCGGCGTTGGCCAGATGGGACATGAGTCCGACGCTGCGCACGGCCTTGCAGGCCTGCAGGCGGCCGGCAGCCTCGGCTGCTTGCCGGGGATCGAAACCGATGCGGTGCATGCCGGTGTCGATCTTGAGCCACACATCGACCGGCGCGCTGCTGCTGAAGGACTCGAGATCCTGGATTTGGCGCTCGTGATGGACCACGGCGGACAGAGCGTGCGCGGCAATCAGCGGCAGCTCGTCGCGCTGAAAAAACCCCTCCAGGAGACATACCGGCGCGCTTACCCCCGCGCGTCGCAGGACCATGCCCTCCTCGACACTCGCGACACCGAAGCCGTCGGCACGCGCGAGCGCCTGCGCCACCCAGCTCAGCCCGTGACCGTAGCCGTTGGCTTTGACGACCGCCATGACTTTTGCCCGGGGTGCAAGGCTGCGCACGCGCTCGAGATTGTGCCGCAGCGCAACCGCCGATAGCCGCGCTTGCGTCGGCCTAGCCATGGCCGGCCCGCTTGCGCAGGATCGCCTCAGAACTGGTCTTCATATCCCGCGCTGGCGTAATTCTCGAAGCGGGTGTACTCCCCGAGGAAGGTCAGGCGCACCTTGCCGGTAGGGCCGTTTCGCTGCTTGCCGATGATGATCTCGGCGGTACCCTTGTCCTGGCTGTCTTCGTTGTACACCTCGTCCCGGTAGATGAAGAATATGACGTCGGCATCCTGTTCGATCGCGCCCGATTCGCGCAAATCCGACATTACCGGGCGCTTGTTCGGGCGCTGTTCCAGGCTGCGGTTGAGCTGCGACATCGCGATGAGCGGCACGTTCAGCTCCTTCGCCAGGCTCTTGAGCGAACGGGTGATGGCGGAAATCTCGGTTGCGCGGTTCTCCCCGGATTCCGGCGACTGCATGAGCTGGAGGTAGTCCACGACGATGAGTCCCAGGCCATGTTCGCGCTTGAGGCGCCGGGCGCGCGAGCGCAGCTCCAGGGGCGTGAGCGCCGGGGTATCGTCGATGAACATGGGCGCGTCGGCCAGCAGCCCGATGGCCGATGTCAGCCGCGGCCAGTCGTCATCGTCGAGCTTGCCGGTGCGCACCTTGTGGGCATTGATCCGCCCGAGCGACGACATCATGCGCATCGCCAGCTGTTCTCCGGGCATTTCCATGCTAAACACCGCGACCGGGAGTTTCTGGCCGACCGATGCGTTCTCGGCGATGTTCATGGCGAGCGAGGTTTTGCCCATGCTCGGGCGCCCGGCCACGATGACGAGATCGCCGGCCTGCAGCCCGGAAGTCATCGCGTCCAGGTCGCTGAATCCGGTCGGCACTCCGGTGATCGGACTGTCGGATCGGAACAGCTGGTCGATCCGGTCGACCGCCTTGGTGAGCAGCGTCTTGAGCGGCAGGAATCCGCCGCGCCGGTGGACGCCATGTTCGCTGATATCCAGGATGTGCTTCTCGGCGTAGTCGAGAAGTTCGGCGGCATTGCGTCCCTCGGGATTGAAGGCGCTGTCGCCGATGGTGTTGGCCGCCCGGATCAGGCTGCGCAGGATGGCGCGCTCGCGCACGATATCCGCATAAGCCACGATGTTCGCGGCACTCGGGGTGTTGTTGGCGAGCTGCCCGAGATAGGACAGTCCGCCGGCGGCTTCGAGCTCGCCATTCTTTTCGAGCCATTCGGAAACCGTCACGACGTCGGCCGGGCTGCTGGCGTCGCACAGGGTCGCGACCGCCCGAAAGATCAGGCGGTGTTCCTTGCGGTAGAAGTCGTCAGATGCGACGCGATCGGCAATCTGCTCCCAGCGGTGATTGTCGAGCATGAGTCCGCCGAGGACGGATTGCTCCGCTTCGAGCGACTGGGGCGGGAGTCTGAGCGCCTCCGAGGCGGATCCGGAGTTTCCGATCGAATAGGCCAATTCCTCCATCGATCCTCCGCGTGCTGCGGCCTTGTAATTTTCTCCGGCCGCTGGCTGCCGCTGCAGCGGCCAACGGCCTGGCCGGCTTTAAGCCTGCCCGACCACCGATACGATGATATGGATGGTGACCTCGGGATGCAGCACCACGCTCACCTCGTGGTCACCAAGGGTCTTGAGGGGCCCATTGGGAAGCTGCACTTCGGCGCGGGACAGCTCGAAACCCGCCGCGGTCATGGCGGAGGCGATATCGGCGGTGCCGACGGATCCGAACAGCTTGCCTTCGTCGCCCGCCTTGCTCACGATCTGGACAGTGGCACCCGCCATCGCCTGGGCCCGTGCCTGGGCGCTACCGA
>JAJYEK010000130.1 GCA_021785795.1 Pseudomonadota bacterium | reverse complement strand
CATCGGCTTGCTCGTTGCCATGCACGAGAAGGCGATTGCCGACAAAGAACACATCGAACTCGTTTTGCGGCTCTGCGCCGATCGCGCTGCCGCGGAGGTCGAACGTCGGCGCGCGTCTGAAACCATGCGCGAGAGCGAAGAGCGCTTCAGTGCGACGTTCAGTCAGGCCGCCGTGGGAATTGCACACGTCGCGCTCGACGGCCGGTTTCTGCGCATCAATCAGAAATTCTGCGACATACTGGGTTATACGCAGGCCGAAGTGCTCGAGCGCACCTTCCAGGGCCTCACCCATCTCGAGGACCTGGAAGCCAACCGCGAGTCCGACCGCCGTATACTGGCCGGCGAAATCTCGACCTGTTCGACCGAAAGACGCTATTACCGAAAGGACGGCTCCCTGGTCTGGGCGAATCTGACTGTCTCGGTCGTGCGGGATCTGCACGGTCCGAAATATGTCATTTCCGTAATCGAGGACATCAGCGCACGCAAAGCCGCCGAACTGCACATGCGCGAGCTTTCGAGCGTCATCGAGCAAACCGCCGATTCCGTCGTCATCACTGACCGCCGCGGCATCATCCAGTACGTCAACCCCGCCCATGAAGCGGTGACGGGATACGCACGTGACGAGACGATCGGCAAAAGTCTGCAGATTCTCGATAGGGGGCAGCACGACAAGGCGTTCTTTGACCGGATGTGGACGACGATTCTGGATGGCCGGGCATTCCGCGATCGATTTATCAACCGCAAGAAAGACGGATCGCTGTATTACGAAGAGAAAACCATAACACCACTCAAGAGCCTGGATGGCCACATCACGCATTTCGTATCCACCGGAAAGGACATAACCGAGCGCGTTCTGGCCGAGGAAGCACTGCGCACGAGTGAAGAACGCTTTCGCGGTGTCGTGCAAAACATCCCGCTTTCCATCCACACCATCGACTCGAATGGCCGGATCACGAGCATCAACCACGCCGGTCTGTACATGCTCGGCGCGACAAAGGAAGACGAGGTCTGCGGAACCGAAATGCTCGCATCGGTAAGCGAACCCGACCGTGCACGCATTCATGGCCTTCTCAATGAGGCGCTGCAGGGAACATCATGCCAATTTCAGTTCGTCACGATCACCGGACGAAATTTCGACTCGCAGCTCATCCCGGTAAAGGACCGGGATGGACAAATTCAGTATCTCCTGGGTGTCACGGAGGACATCACCGAACACCGCGAAACGCGCGAACGGCTCCACTATCTCGCGCACTACGACCCGCTCACGGGTCTTCCCAACCGCATTCTTCTCCAGGACCGCCTAAGCCAGGCGATGCTCGATGCCAGGCGGCGCGAGCGCATGGTGGCGCTGCTGTTTCTCGACCTGGACCGCTTCAAGATCATCAACGATACGCTTGGTCATGAAATGGGCGATGCGCTGCTCAGGGAAGTGGCCAGCCGCCTGACGGACTGCGTCCGCGCCGGCGACACGATCGCGCGCCTCGGTGGCGATGAGTTCACCGTCGTACTGGCCAACATTGCGCACGTGGATGATGCAGCACGCCTGGCGCAGAAACTCATCGACAGTTTCATGCCGCCTTTCCTGATCGGCGGGCGAGAAATGTTCATAAGCGCCAGCATCGGCATCACACTGTATCCGTTCGACGACAGCGATCTGGACAGCCTGCTGCGCAATGCCGATGCCGCCATGTATCACGCCAAGGAACTCGGCCGTAATACTTTCCAGTTCTACACGACCGAACTCAATCGCCGCACGGTTCAGCGGCTGCAGCTCGAAACCGCACTGCGCCACACGCTGGATCGCAACGAGCTGACAGTGTACTACCAGCCGCAGGTTGATTTCGCAACCGGAAAAATCACCGGCGCGGAAGCCCTGCTGCGCTGGCGGCACCCGGAAATGGGTCTGGTACCGCCGCTGAAATTCATACCGCTGGCCGAGGAAACCGGACTCATCATTCCGATCGGTGAATGGGTATTGCGCACCGCCTGCCGCCAAGCCCAGGCGTGGCGCATCGCCGGATTCCACAACTTCCGGATCGCGGTGAATCTTTCCGGGCGCCAGTTCCAGAATCACAATCTGGCGAAGGTGGTAGAAGCAGTCCTGAAAGAAACCGGGCTCGACCCGCTATATCTGGATCTGGAGCTGACCGAAAGCATCTTGCTGCACAATACCAATGAAACACTCGCCACCATGAAACGGCTGCACGGCCTGGGCGTGGTCTTTACCATGGACGATTTCGGTACCGGATACTCCTCGCTCTCCTATCTCAAGCGCTTTCCTATCGATGCGCTCAAGATCGACCGCTCGTTCGTGCGCGACATTCCCACGGATCCGAACGATGCCGCGATCGCACAGGCCATCATTGCCATGGCCCACAGTCTCGGAATTCGCGTGATCGCCGAGGGCGTGGAAACATCGGCACAGCGCGCGTTCATGCGCACGCATCGATGTGACGGTATGCAGGGATACCACTTCAGCAAGCCGCTGAGTTCCGAAAAAATGACCAGGCTGCTGCAGCGCAATCACCGGGTCACGCGCAGCAAAGCCTCCTCGGACACCGGCAACCCTTTGCGCAAACCCACGCGCGGCAAGCGATAAGAAACGGATTGCGGCCAGCAGTCTGCGGACCATGCCCGGGGCGGACACCCGGCGGACAGGCCGCGCGGCATCGGTCACGTCGGCCCAATGACGGATTGGTGATGTGCGCCTCGCCCATTTAACCAAAATATCGGGGCATGCCGAAGCATGTCGCGGACCTGGCACATCATCCGGCACTCTCCGGCGCTTGCCTATCCGGTGGCGATGCCTGGAAGTCTGATCCGGACGGCGCCGTACATGAAGCGACCATGCGTCCATCCAGGCGGTCCGACAACGGCGACATCCGTCGCGCGGTCGCGTTGGCCGGCGACGGAATCAATCTCCAGACCGCCCAGGCGGGGCGCAATCCGGCAAGGCCAGACTAGGACAAACACCGGTCCCGGCGCTTGCAGCGCCGGCCGCGACTTGGCATAACCCGGTCTGGTCACGCATCGTTCGTTGCACAGCCATCCTCTGCATCCGGGGCTGCCTGCCGGCACTGCACGTGGCCGGTGGGCTGCCGGACTACCCAAAATGGCGGGATACCGGCAGGCTGCTCAATACGTCGGCCGTTGCGGGGCTTGTCCTGGTCACACTGACAGCGTCGATTCCCAGTGCCCATGCATCGCCTCTCGCCCCGCTACCCCGATCGCCACCGGCACCAGGCTGATGTCCCTTCGCCGCAGGCTGCCCGCACCGCAATATGCAAAGCTGCACCAACAATGTCCAAAGACATCGAGACTTTCCTGTCTATGGTGCAGAATCAGGAAAGAAATTCGCCCAACTATCTCACAACCCATTGTTTACAAATGATGTTATCCGGTGGCACGGGGTTTGCTTTTAATCACCGCGAGAGCACGTGACCGCTCGACACACGGTGATCCGCGATGAGAGATCCAGCAGGGTTCGTGGCGTTTGGTTCCGGGAAGCAACGGGTTCGTCCTTCTAACTGGATATACCGGCTGCTGGGCATTGCGGCCGCGCACTGGCAGGGGGAAAAACAGCCGCAGCCCTGTGGAACGTGCACCGCCTGTCCGGATACCCTCTGTTTTGTATTCCCGGCAAGCCTGTCCCACACGCACCCGGCCATGGTCCGGGACCTCGAGTTTTGTCTGTGGATGCTCGAGGTTCCCGATGTCAGTGCCCGCTGCCCGCGCAACGCTGACGCCTCGCGCGCAACGCGCCGAAGCGCCGCCTGAAACGCCGAAGATGGGCACGCGCGGGCGCATGCCGGTCCGCACTGAATCGAGTACGCATCTGCCCGATCGTAGGCGGAATCCGACCACCTCCGCCGCGCCAGCCAGGCCGGCAGTCACGCCGCCCGATCGAACCGGACGTCATCGCGCTCAGGATCCGGACTGCCGCTGCCGGGCATGCCGGACGGTTCCGGGCAAACCGTGGTCCTTGCGCATGTCAGCGCTCTTTTTTCTTTTCATCATGCCCGCCAAACTGCTTTCTCATTGCGGACAAAATCCGGTTGGCATAATCGCCGTTGCCGCGCGATGCAAAGCGCGCAAATAGCGCCGCGTTGATAACCGGCGCAGGCACGCCCTCGTCGATGGCGGCAAGCGCGGTCCAGCGCCCTTCACCGGAATCCGACACATGCCCCGCATACCCGGTGAGCTCGGCGTCCTTAACCAGCGCCGCGGCCGTCAGGTCGAGGAGCCACGACGTCACCACACTGCCGCGCCGCCAGACTTCTGCGATCGCAGACAGGTCCAAGTCGTATTGATAATGCTCCGGGTTACGCATCGGCGCGGTTTCGGCATCGCTATCGAGGGTGCGTTTTCCAGCGTTGGCGTTGTGCAGGATATTCAGACCTTCTGCATAAGCCGCCATCAGGCCATACTCAATGCCGTTGTGGACCATCTTGACGAAGTGGCCCGCGCCGGTCGGGCCGCAATGCAGGTAACCGTGCTCGGCGGGACTGGCGGTACCCTTTCTGCCCGGGGTGCGCGGCGCCGCCTCGATCCCAGGCGCGATGCTCCTGAAGACCGGATCCAGATGCTTGACGATCTGGTCCTCTCCCCCGATCATCAGACAGTAGCCGCGCTCCAGCCCAAACACCCCGCCGCTGGTGCCGCAATCGACGTAATGTATGCCCTTCGCCTTGAGCGCCTCCGCCCTCAGAAGATCGTCACGATAATAGCTATTACCGCCGTCGATAATGATGTCACCGGCATCCATGCGCACGGCCAGATCTTCGACTGTCTTGCCTGCCACGCTTGCCGGAACCATTATCCAGACCGCACGTGGTTTAGCCAGTTTCGCGACCAGTTCGCTGATTGAAGCGGCGCCCTCAATGCCGCGACCCGCGATTTCCTTTACTGCGGCCGGGCTTACATCGTAGACAACGCAATCGTGACCATCCTTCGTCAGGCGCCGCACCAGATTGGCACCCATACGTCCTAATCCGATCATACCGAGTTGCATCTTGAGCCTCCTTGACTTATCTGGGCAAGTCCGTGGCAGAAGCAATGAAAATTCCACGATCATATTCGTACCGACCGCCGGCACGATCCGCCAGCGCCGGAATACCTGTGTCTGCAACCCGCTCGGCCCGCGCCCTGAATCCGGGCTCACCGCCGCCCGGAATTATCGCTTGCTGCGTACGGCTTCACAAACCGCGCCCCATCACACACGCTGCGGCGGTGTTCCAAGGCGGATCAAACACTCCCGAAAAGATTGCAATTCCCTGCGGCTAATCGCGTAGTCGCGTGGGCGGTATTCAGGCCGATGGTGTGACCCGGCCGTATCTTTACGATGCCAGGCGGCTTTGACCGGCTGTCGAAATTTGGCACGATTCCCCGCTGCATACTCCCGACCGCAAACGCCGGCTGGAGGATGCCTGCGCATTCCCCGTGCGCCCAGCCGCACTCCACGGTGCACGTTGTGTTCCGTGATCCGAAGGCGCACACCATCTCTCTCGACCGGCACCAGAAAGGGCATTCTGCAGCACCTGTCGCCGCACGTATCCGGGCTGGAACGACCGCAACGTCGAGTTGCGGTACATGTTCTGCATTGTGGCGGCACCCGCGTCCATCCCGGCATTAAGGTGCGGTGCTGATCTGGAAAATCTGACATTCTGGCGCCTCGGGTTCCCCAAAATATCCCGGACTTCGCATGGGCAAGATGGCCTCTGCGCGTCCAGCGGTTCATGCGAGCATTCGCGAAACGCCAGACTCGATGCGTCTGCCCGGCAGAAGGCGCTGCGGTATCAGGGCAAAGTTTCCAGAATGGAAACAGCCCGCCGGCATACATTTTCTACGGTAAACCCATACTCGCGCATCATCACTTCACCGGGAGCCGAGGCGCCAAATCGGTCCACGGCGAGCACATCGCCGCAGCTGCCGACATAACGGTGCCAACCCTGTGACACACCGGCCTCGACCGCGAGTCTGCCTTTGACCGCGGGCGGCAGCACCGTGTCACGGTATGCCTGCGACTGCGCCTCGAACAGTTCCCAGCTTGGCATCGAGACAATGCGCACCCGGACTTTTTTCTCCATCAACTGCTGTCTGGCCGCCACGACCAGACCAATTTCAGAGCCGCTGGCCATGATAATCAGATCAGGCTTGCCGCTTGGATCATCGGCCAGGATGTACGCGCCATTTTGCAAGCCATCGGCGTCAGCATACAGTGTGCGGTCGAGCGTTGGCACGGCTTGTCGCGTCAGCACCAGCGCCACCGGTCGATCGCGTGTCGTCAAGGCAACGCGCCACGCGACGGCGGTCTCATTGGCGTCGCCGGGGCGAATGACAGTCAGACGCGGAATCGCGCGCAAGCTGGCGAGTTGTTCGACCGGCTGATGCGTGGAGCCGTCCTCGCCCAGCGCAATGCTGTCATGAGTGAACACGTAGACCACGTGCAACCCCATCAGAGCGGCAAGGCGCATCGGTGGCCGCATATAATCCGAAAACACCAGAAACGTTGCACCGAATGGCAGGGTCCCTCCGTGCACGGCCAGGCCGTTCATGATCGACCCCATGGCGTGCTCGCGCACGCCGAAATGCAGATTGCGGCCGGCGTACGACCACCCGCCGCCGTCGGAACCCTGCTTGTCGCTGCGACCCGCTCCCGATGCTTCGAAGTCTCCCATCCCGTTCAGCGCGGTGTAGGTCGAGGGGTCCAGATCGGCCGAGCCACCGATCAGCGCCGGCAGGCGCGGTGCGATGGCGTTCATGATTCTGCCCGAGGCGACGCGGGTGGCCAGGCCTTTGGCGTCGACCATGAACCGGGGGATATCGGCATCCCAGCCGACAGGCAAATCGCCGCGCATCAGCTGCTGTAGTTCCCGGGCCAGTTCGGGAAAGGCTCGCACATAGGCGGAAAATTTCTCGTTCCACGCTGCCTCGGCCCGCCCGCCCCGCTCGACTGCCTGTAGAAAATGCGCACGCACCGGCTCCGGAATGTAAAACGGCGGCTCCGTCGGCCAGCCCAGGTTCTCTTTCGTCAGCCGCACCTCTGCGGTCCCCAGTGGTGAACCGTGCGCTTCGAAACTGTCCTGTTTGTGCGGCGATCCAAACCCAAGATGGGTATGCAGCAGAATCAGCGACGGTCGCTGTGTTTCGGAGCGTGCGCTTTCCAGTGCGCGCTCGATCTCGCCCAGGTCGTTTCCATCCATGACCGCCAGCGTATGCCAGCCATACGCCTCGAAGCGGCGCGCGCAATTCTCGGTGAAGGTGATCGCAGTTCCGGCGGAGAGCGTGACGTGATTGTTATCGTACAGATAAATCAGTTTGCCGAGCTGCAAATGACCGGCGAGCGAGGCCGACTCCGACGCAATACCTTCCATCAGGTCGCCGTCGCTGACGATACCGTAGGTGTAATGATCAATGATCCTAAAACCTGGACGGTTGTAGCGCGCCGCCAGGTGGGCCTCGGCCATGGCCATGCCAACGCCATTACCGAACCCCTGGCCCAGGGGTCCGGTCGTGGTTTCCACACCCGGGGTGAGGCCGCGCTCCGGGTGCCCCGGGGTCATGCTGCCCCATTGACGGAACTGCTTGATCTGTTCCAGCGGCAACGCATAACCGGTAAGGTGAAGCAGGCTGTAAAGCAGCATTGATCCGTGTCCGGCGGAAAGGACAAAGCGGTCGCGGTCGAACCAGTGTGGATTGGCCGGATGGTGTTTGAGGAAACGCGTCCACAGCACATAGGCCATCGCCGCCGCGCCCAGCGGCAGCCCCGGATGCCCGCTGTTTGCCTTTTGCACGGCATCTACCGAAAGGAAACGCAGGGTGTTAATACTTAGCTCATCCAAGGAAGAAGCGGTTATTGCGGTCGAAGACTCGTCACTCATATGATTGTCCTTGGGCTTTTTCCAGCATGCGCCCGATCGTCTGTTACGTCGCAACTTACGTCTAAGACAGCAGACCAATCCGACAGTTTCGCCTGCCGAGGAAGCAGCAGGAAAACCCCGCTGTCTGGCCCCGGACGCTGCGGCTCAGACTGCCGACCCATGGTGATCGATCGCGATGGATCCGGTGTTCTGCCGGATGCCTTTCCATGCTGGCGACACAATCGCGTGCTCCTTGCATAATCAATGCAAACTTCCCCGCGCAATCACCGATTCATGCGCAAGGATGACACGCTCACGCAATATCGATGTCGTAAGCCACGTGCGCTTCAGTCCACCGGAACCCACGGTCGCCGCCGGGCATCAGGAAACAAGCCGAGCCAAACGGCAATCTCCCGATGCCGCTCCAAATTCTTTCCAGTCTGCCTGGCCACGGGCGTCATCTTCTTCCGCGAGCCGTATGGGTCGCTGACGTGCTCCGCGGCGTGACAACCGGGCGCCGCAGCCAACCATGTTTCCTGTCGCATCCGGCCTTCTGCGGTTCGGTCAGCGCCTATTCGGGGTGCGAGGGTGAATTGAACAACATGACTGCCGTACTGCAGTTGCGCGCGTAAATCGACTGCCACTGGCCATTTTTACATTTGTCCATCATCCGGTTCGTCATTACGCTCCACGCAGGTTCCCGTCGCAACGAAATCCGTATCATCGACGGTGCAACTTCACGCGAAATGTCAGGGTATGCTCAGGGCGAGGGCCGTTCCGTGCCGTAGCGCACTTAGCCCGATGGCTGATCGCTTCCTGGCCGATGGCGACAATTGTACGCGCAAGATACTCCCAAACGTCGCCATGGCGCCTGCGCCCCGTTGCATGCACGAACGCCCTGGCTCGGTCCTCGTGGATAGTTTCGATGCCGTCGGCGTCCCGATTCGAGTTCAGGCGATCCGCGCTGATCGTCGCGCCGTGCGCCACACATACTCTCGGTCTCGTGTACAAGAAAATCGCGGATGGTGCACGGTGCATGCAAGATGCGAAGAAGGGGCGCAGCACAGACGACGCTTCAACCACGCGCCCAGGACACGGCCCGGATTGCCGGTACATCGCCCGGTCAGTACGGCGCGTGAGATGGATTCAGCGGCACGACCCATCGAGGCCCGGCGCTCAAGCAGGCACTTTGGCCATCCTGTGCCCTCTCGGCGACATGACAGCCGATGGCCGCAGCGCGGAAGACCTCAGTTGCCGCGCTTTTTATCCAGATCGCGCAGATGGGCGAGGCGTTCGGCAATCTTCTGCTCCAGCCCGCGCGCAACCGGACGATAATAGCGCCTGCCCGCCAGCTCATCCGGAAAATAGTTCTCGCCGGCAGCATAGGCTTCCGGCTCATCGTGTGCGTAGCGGTAGTGCCCGCCGTAGCCGAGATCCTTCATCAGCCCGGTCGGTGCGTTGCGCAGACGCAGTGGCACCTCGAGAGAACCGCCAGTACGCACGTCCTCGCGGGCAGCGCCGAAAGCCGTGTAGACGGCATTGCTCTTTGGCGCGCACGCCAGGTAAACAACGGCCTGGGCTATGGCAAGCTCCCCCTCCGGGCTGCCCAGGCGCTCCTGCACGTCCCAGGCATTGAGCGCGATCTCCAGACCGCGCGGATCGGCATTGCCGATGTCCTCGCTCGCCATGCGCACCACGCGGCGTGCGACATACAGCGGATCGCATCCGCCGTCCAGCATGCGCGCCAGCCAGTAGAGCGCGGCGTCCGGAGACGAACCGCGCACCGACTTGTGAAGCGCCGAGATCTGGTCATAAAAAACCTCGCCACCCTTGTCGAAACGGCGCACACCGCCGCTGACAAGTTCCTGCACGCTCTCCTCGGTGATGGTAAGCCGGCCGCCGCGCGGCTCGGCCAGGTCAGCAGCAA
>JAJYEK010000129.1 GCA_021785795.1 Pseudomonadota bacterium | reverse complement strand
CTCCGGGCCCGATCTACTCCGGCATGGGAAATTTTCCCGTGGCACTGCGAACGGGATCGATTCGATTTTGCACGTGCGGTGTCGGCCGGCAGGAAGCCGGGCTGTCGCAACGATGCTGACCGTAAACGCTTTTCCGCGCGTGCGCCATGAAGTGATCGCAGGACAATACGTGATGCCCGGTTAGGGTCTGTGCGGGAATACCGACGCAAGCCGCGATTCCAGGTCATCTGTGTGTGGCATTAAGCTATGAAAAATCGGATAATCCGCGTGGTTATCGTGCATCGGCCTGCCGACCCCCTGACAGGCAAGTCTCTGGGACTTCAGGGGCACTCCCCGAATGTCATAGACCGGTCAGCGGTTTTCCGGATGAGGTTGAAATCAAGGCAGCATCAACAACACCCAAGACGACCGGTACGCTTGTCGATGCAGAGCGCGCGTCAGCCCTCACCGGTCAGAGAAGGTCATGATATCCAAAGAAATGATGCATGAACGCGACGGTGAATCGCCGCTTCGTGACGAAGAACGCCAGGTGATCAGGATGCGGTTGCGGTCCTACCTGGAAACGCTCGGAGTTCCAGAGCGCTTGCTTGTCTCGTGGGTCGGCGAGGCGAGCGAGTGTGCAGGCAATGCCGACGAGGCGTTTGTGCGTCTTGAAGGTCTCATGGCGCGCTGGCCGGCGGTTGCAGGGTCGGAGGCTCCGGACCGGACTGCCGACGCGGCACGGTTCCGGGTTCATGCCTGGCTTGCCGGAGCCGATAGCAAAGCTCATGTCGACATCACCGCCAAGCCCCCACTGGTGCGCCGGTCCATGGCATCTGAGCGATGGCGGTCAGCGGGGCGGACCGGTCCGTTCATGCCCTGGCGCGGCGCGCTGCTGGCCGTACTGGTGCTGATCCCGAGCTATATTGCGAGCCAGTTCCTGCTTGGGGTTCTGCCTCATCCGGGCCTCGCCTGGCTGAACGACAGTCTGGCGGTCGTGTTCGGGCTTCTGTTCGGCTGGATCTCCATAGGTCTTTGGATATCCCTTGCGGGCGCCATTGCGCTGCTCTTCTGGCGAAGACCGGGACTGCGCAGGGAGCAGGACATTGCAGCCGCCGAAATGCCTGGAACCGCCGTGGTGATGCCCGTGTTCCGCGAAGATCCCTCGCGCGTATGCGCCGGTCTCGAAGCCGTGTACCGATCGCTCGAAGAGACCGGCCGTCTGGCGCAATTCGATTTCTTCATCCTGAGCGACAGCGACGATGCCGATGCCTGGGTGGAAGAGGAACGGGCATGGGCGGAACTGCGTCACCGGCTCGGTCCGCAGGCGCGGGTGTTCTACCGGCGTCGGCGCAACAACATCAAGCGCAAAAGTGGCAACATCGCGGATTTCTGCCGCCGCTTCGGTGCGCATTACCGCTACATGGTCGTGCTTGATGCCGACAGCCTGATGAGTGGTGCTGCGCTCATGCAGCTGGTCGAGACCATGGAAGCGAATCCCCGGGTCGGCCTGATCCAGACGCTGCCTGCGGCCGTTCACCAGCGCACTCTCTTCGGCCGGATACAGCAGTTCGCAAACCGCCTCTACGGACCGGTCTTTGCCGCCGGGCTGCATTTCTGGCACATGGGTGAGGGTCATTACTGGGGACATAACGCCATCATCCGGATCGAGCCATTCATGCGCCATTGCGCATTGCCGCGTTTGCCCGGGAACAGCGCCCTCGGCGGCGAGATCATGAGCCACGACTTCGTCGAGGCGGCGCTGCTGCGCCGGGCGGGCTGGGCTGTGTGGCTCGAGCCGGGGCTGGAGGGAAGTTACGAGGAGGTGCCTCCGACGCTTCTGGACGAGCTGAAGCGCGACCGGCGCTGGGCACAGGGGAATCTCCAGCATACACGGATGATATTCACGCGCGGTATTGCGTTTCCCCACCGGGTTGTCTTTTTGAACGGCATCATGTCCTATGTTTCATCGTTGCTGTGGCTGGCACTTCTGGTCCTGTCGAGCGTAGAGGTGGTATCGCATCGCATCGTGGCACCTCGCTATTTTCCCAGGCCCCACATGCTGTTCCCGGTCTGGCCGGTGTGGCACCCGCATTGGGCGCTGGCGCTGTTCTGGTTCACTATGTCGATTCTGTTTCTGCCAAAGCTGCTGGCGCTTCTGCTGGTCATCGTGCACCGGCGTACGCGCCTGTTCGGGGGTCTGGGGCGGCTGATTGCCAGCGTCACCCTGGAGAGCCTGGTATCGGCGCTGCTTGCGCCCGTGCGCATGCTGTTTCATACCATGTTCGTCGTAACGATCCTGGCTGGTCGCAAAATCGGCTGGGGCCCGCAGGTGCGTGGCGACGGGGGCACTTCGTGGCGCGAGGCCTTGCGTCATCATGCGCCCGGCACGGTTCTGGCTGTCGCCTGGGGCAGCGTCATCTACCTGCTGAGCCCGAGCTATTTCTGGTGGCTCATGCCCATCATCGCCGCCTGGCTCGTCGCGATTCCCATGTCAGTATGGCTGAGCCGCACAGGGCCAGGTCTGACTGCCTGCAGACTGGGGCTGTTCATGACTCCGGAGGAGATCCACCGGCCGCCGCTGCTGCACATCTTCGAGCAGGTTCGCACCCGGCCAGCGCCGCGGCAGTGCACGCCGACGCGGGGCTTTCGTGCAGCCGTCGTTGATCCCGGCATGAACGCGCTGCATTGCGCGCTGCTGGGGCTTGCAGGCACACCCGGCGAATCCGTGGCGCTGCATCGCCGGCTTGTCATGGCGCGCGCCCTCAGGAGCGGACCGGCTGCCCTTGATGCACGTGACAGACTGTGTCTGCTGAGCGATCGAGGGACACTGGCAGCACTGCATCGGCGGATCTGGGCGCTTCAGGGGTCCGGCATGCATCGCTGGCTGCACGGCGCTCGGGCCGATGGGGAAGCCGCGCGCAGCGTGAAGCATCCTTCCGGTGCGCTGCCCCGGACAGGCGATGATCCGCGCAGACTTCCAATGGAGAGACGTTACCAATGAATGCAGCCAGACGGGTCGTGGTGGCCACGATGGCGGTGGCAGCCGCTCTGACCGGCTGTGCGCTGCCGATGACGGCGAGGAATGCCGACGTGCGATCACAGCAGGCTCTCAGGCAGAGTGATCAGGCACTGGTCGCGGCCCGTGCAGAGGCCGCCCGCCGGCGGGACACCGTAAGGGAACTGCAGACCGAAGTGGCGCAACTGGCGGCGCACGAGGCGGAGCTGACGCGGGAGCTGCAGGCCAGGCACCATGCCGGTGGCCCGACAGTGCTGCCGGCGGTCTGGGGCCAGACCAAAGCACGGGCCGACAGCGTCTTCAGGAGGGTGATGACCCAGGCTGCTGCCCTGGCAGCGGCCCGCTACCAGGCGCCGGCCCGGATTCCACCCGTTCTGAAGTCGCTGAGCTATGGCGATTACGGCAAGATCGCTTTTCCCGGGCAGTTGCCGGGGTGGCCCAAGGGCAGCCCCTTCCATGTCAGCCTCTATCCGGCAGGCTATCTTTTTACGTGGCCGGTGGAGATTCATGTGGTCACCGGCCACACGACCCTGCTCGCGCAGCTGCCGGCAGTCGTGAGCGGTGATCCGCAGCTGGCACGACGGCTTCCCGCAACGGTGCCGACCGCGGGATTTAGCGTCTACCGCCATGCCGCCAACACCCCATTGGTCAACGAGTTTCTGTCATTTCTCGGCGCCAGCTATTTCCGGGGGGTCGGCCTGGGCGAGCCATGGGGGGCGTCGGCGCGCGGAATTGCGGTGGACACGGCGCTTCCGCACCGTGCCGAGGAGTTTCCCTATTTTCGGGCGTTCTGGATCGTTGCGCCGGGCCGCAACGCCCGACACCTGGGGTTCTGCGCCTTGCTCGACAGTCCCTCGCTGACCGGCGCATACCGGTTCATCGTACAGCCCGGGAAGAGCACCGTAGTGGATGTAAAGGCGGTCCTGTTCCAGCGCCACAAGGTGCGCCGACTCGGCATCGCGCCGATCACGAGCATGTTCCTGCAGGGCCGTTTCAGCGACCATCGCTATGACCGGCTTATCCGCAGCGCCCATGACTCCGATGGACTGTTGATCGATACCGGTCATGGGCCGCGGACGTGGAGGCCGCTGCGCAATCCGCGCAGGCTCGCCGTTTTCCGTTTCCAGCTCAAGGATCCGCGCGGCTTCGGTCTCATCCAGCGTCCACGCCGGGCGCAGGACTACCGTGCTCTCGGTATGAATTACGAGAATCGGCCGAGCGTCTGGGTCACGCCCAAGGGGAAGTGGGGCAGTGGGCACCTGTTGCTGGTCGAACTGCCGACGAATTCGCAGACGAATGACAACATCACCGTGTTTTGGGTACCGGACAGCCAGGGGTCTCCCGGGCAGCCGCTCGCATTTCACTACCGGATTGTCTGGGCCGGCGGGACGCCGCAAGGTGCGAAATTCGGATACGTCTCTGCCACCCGCTATAGCTACAGTGCCAAGCGGCACAGCGAAACCTACATCGTGGATTTTCGCGGCAAACGCCTTGCGGATCTGGCGTTGTCCACGGTCCGGCCTGAGGTTCGGGTCCAGGGCGCCGGGCGGGTGACGAGTGCCTGGGCGACCCGCAACGGCGCCGCGGGACACTGGCGGCTGCAGTTTGTCGTGGCGCGTACCGGCCCGGGTCCCGTGCGTGTGCAGGCCGCACTTACCGACGGGAAGAAGCAGCTCACTGAAACTTGGACGGATGTCTTTCCGCTGCGCTAGCGGGATTGACTGCAAACCCGTCCTCGCTCGAAGGGAGCAGGCAGAGCGCGTTCGCCCGAGATCCTGGTCCCGGCCCTGCGAAGTGCGCCACGCGACTTCGGCACCAGCCACGCCGGGCGGGTCCGCGCCCCGGTGTTCCGGATGGCGCGATGCGCAGCGCTTCCGCAGCGTGCATCCGATGTGCAGGCTGCCCGAAACGGAGCCGCCTGCACGTCTGCGCAATGATCCCTACTTGAACTCGATGAACAGAGCCGAGGTCCATACCTTCGCATCGTCCACCTGGCGCGCGAGCAGATACACCGGGCGGTGGCCATGTGGACCGTTTTTCGGATCGATTTCGATATGCCCCGATACTTCGCGCGGCGCGGGCGTTTCGCTCATGCGCTCGAAAGCGAGAAACATCTCGATGCCCGGCAGATCCCGGCGCAGCCGTGCCTGCCCGATGAGCTCCTTTCCGGTGATCTCCCAGGAGAATGTGGGACAGTGCACGAACGGATTGCCCTTGAGGGGATCGCCAACCTTGACGTAGCCGTCGATACTGCCTTCCACCCTCAGGACAGATTCGGAGAGATTGGAGATATCGATTTCGATTGCATCCACATCGCCATAGGTGTCGCTCTTAAAGCCGATCTGAGTCGTACTTTCGCGCCAGCAGGTTTCCTCGATATGCTCGAAGCCTCGGGCGCTGAAGTCGTTGATCACGGCGTTGGTGATGGTGATCTTTCCCTTCCACGCCGCCACGCGGTAGCGGTCCTTGACGCGCGCTCCGCCCCAGCGCAGGCGGATCTTGCGCTCCGAGTGACCGAGCTCCTGCTGCAGGTCGCGGCGCCAGATGGCGCCGCTATGGTCGTAGGCCACGATTTCATCCCAACCGGCATCCCCCAGGAAGCGGTATTCGAGCTTCGCTTTTCCCGTATGCGTGAACTCGTCGCCCATGATGTGTTTGCCGCAGCGCACTAGTCCGTAGCTGCGTTCGCCGGTAGAGGCGAAAGTGTGCCGCGCACGCAGGGCCTGTGCTATGTCCTTGCGTGTAAGTCCGTTGGCGATCACGCCGGAGATGCCGCCCTTGGTGCCGAATACCGCCGTTCCCGGCACGCCGCCTCCGCAGCGCCCGCGGTGTTCGTCGCCGGCCATGGAAGCGCCGATCTTGTAGCCACGCTCCATCGCTTCCTGGTACAACCAGCCGAAATGTCCCCAGGAAGATCCGATCTCGATCAGCCGCTCGAGTGCCGGGTAATGCCAGTCTAGGATGCAGCGCCGGCCGCCGACGTGCGGGATCAGCAAATGCCCTTCCGGGTCCTTGGCATAGGCAGCCCAGAGCTCTTCCAGCGGCCAGGCACCGGGTTCGACGTCGACCTTGGCGCTCATATCCTCGTTCCATTCGAACGAACGTACATGTTCACCGCTCTTGAGATAGGGAAACTCGGGTGTACCGCCGTGCAGGAACACCACATTGTGATCACCGCCGGCACAAGAGCTGCCACACCATTCAGTGCCGGGAAAGGCGACGAAACTGCCGTCCTTGTTGATTTCGTGGATAAGCTCCACGGTGCGATCCCACTTGTCCTTGGTGATGTTGAAGTCGTTGTGGGCGAACGCCAGAACGTCGATGCGCGAGACATCGCGACCGTAAGTGAGATTGTAGGTCGTGCTGTTGGTGCCGATGGTGTCTTCCGAATGCACGTGCAGATCGCAGTAGTAGATGCGCGGCATCTCCATGTCCCTGTCGATGGTCGCATGGAAGGTTTTGGGCTGCACGTGCGGATGATCGACCAGACGGGCGGTGACGGCGAGTTCTCCGGGCTGGTCAGTCGGCAGATCATCAAGCAGCAGCACCGCCCAGCCCTGGGCGGCAAGTGTCGCGTGCTTCTCGTAGACAGATTTTCCATTGAGGGTTGCGGTAATGAGGACTTTTTCCGGTTGCTGCCAGCAGGTATTTCCCCATTCATCCTCGGCACACACACGCAGCGGAAGCTCCTCCCCGGCACGCACCAGCCGCGAGGCGTTCATGACAAGTTGTGCCGGTACCCCGGGAACGATCTGGATGACGATGTCTCCGGGTACCGTGGCAGCCCGTGAGGTGCCAAGCGGGTCGACATAGCAGCGGAAGCGGAAGTTCTGCTCGACGAAGGTCTGCACGCGTGTGCCCGGACCTCCGAAGCGCCGGTCTCCGAGCCGGATGACAATGTGATCGCCGGCCTTCAGGTATCCGTCCACCGTGTCCACGATGACTGCCTTCTGGAACGGGCGCTCATGGCCTTTCTGGTCGAAGCGCACCTTCAGCGCCTGGACTGTTGCCGGCGACTGGCCTGCGACCAGAGCGCCGGCGTGATATTCCGCGGAGATGTAATTCGCGCTTTTTGGGTCGGAGGTCTGGAACAGTTCCCAGTCAGAGTAGAATCGGAATGTTGCCTTGAACCACGACCCATCGGCCATTCCGGAGGCACCAAGTTCGTAGTCGAGCACGATCTCCTGCCATGAACCCGCAACGATTTTGCGCACGTTGCAAGTCACTTTTCCCAGGAACGAAAGGTCCTTGGTCTTGGCGTACAGCCCCTGCGGGGCGACATAGTGACCCAGGCGCTTCCCGAGTTCGCTCTCCGTCATCTTCTTCATCAGGCATCTCCTGCGGCAAGTCTGTTGAGATTATTTGAGTATCGGCCGCACGCTACAGCGGAAATCCGATCATCTTCAGCCAAACCGGCTGCACCAGAAGCACGTAGGCATTGGCGATGATCGTCAGCGGTGTGCCGAATTTGACTGCCTCCCAACCGGAAGTTCCTGATGCACTCCATGCAATCAGAAATGCTGTAATGGAGATCGGCAGGAAGAATGCGTATTGCATGCAATTGATGATGATCAGCGAGAATGGCAGTACATGGACGTGAAGCACCTTGGCCAGCCCGACGGCCAGCGGTACGAATGCTGCGCCCGCCGCGACGGCGCTGACGATTCCGGCGCGCGGTATGTGGAAGCTGAATACCAGCAGGAACAGCACCGCCAGGATCGGCAGGCCGGTGTCTTTGAAAGGGCTGACCACTCCGTGTGCCAGCCAGGTGACAGTTCCTGCAGCATAAAGCGCCGTGCCGAGGGAAATCGCTCCGCCCAGCAGCATTAACACATCCCAGAGCATGTACTTGCTGATGTTGTCGTATTTGATGCCGCTCCATGGCACGAACATCAGCGATGCGGCCAGCAGAGCCGTCATGCCGGGTTTAAGCCAGCCCGTGATCCACAGGGTCATTCCGATGGCGAGGCATATCAATGTCCACATTTCGGGCCATGTGATGGTGCCGAGCTCCTTCTTCATGGCTGCCATGCCCGCCTCGAGGCCGGGTATGTCCAGGTGTTGCAGCTTGAAGTAGCGGATCACATAGATGTACAGGATTGGCAGCAACCCCCACAAAGGAAGATTGAGCCAGAACCAGTGAGCCCACGAAATGTTTATATGCTGAGTGGTCTTGAGATATGCGGTAAGTATCAAATTGGGAAAGGCACTCGTCAGCATCAGTGGGCCGATGAACAGAGGGACAAGACCCGCTATCAGATACAGCACTGCGGTGTTTATCCTCTTTACCTCGGGCAGGTGCTCCTTTCCCTCCGTGAAAGACGAGATGCCCTTGCACATGGGCAGGAACAAGGCGCTTTCGTTGACGACCGGCAGAAAGGGCTGTGTGGCCACTTCGGCGAGCATGAGCCCGAGCAGAACCCGGGTGACCCGGTTCGATCTCATCGTGGACGCCACCGTACACGTGACCCTTCTGCCGAGTGGAGTTCCCATCATGACCGCGGCTATGGTGAACGCGCCGGCGGCGAGAAAAAAAATGTCCGTGTTGAAGGCCTTGAAAGCGACCGGGACCTTGGTATGGGCGAACACCACCAGCAGCAGCGGAGAGGCCAGGCCGACGACTGCTTTCGGCAGGGCACCGCTGACCATGCATACGATGAACCACAGAAACACGCCCAGCACCGTCTGACCTTCGGGATTCAAGCCGGGTATCCTTGGTCCGAGATGCAGTCCGAACAGGACCGCAAAGGCGATGGCCAGCCCCGCGACCTGTCTTGTCCTGGTGCCGGATGCGGCGGCCTCGGCCGCCGGTGGCGTGATATTGGCTGCTGCAGTTTCCATTCTGGGCTCCTGAATCTAGAGTGTGACATCGATGGATTGCGCCGAACGACCTATCCTATACCCACATCAGGATCTCGAATGAGAATACATAAAGATTGGAACGTGGTATGTCACAGGCGTGACATCAAATCATTTTTGTTGATCGAGTCCTGTAGTACCCGGGCCCTTTGTGCAGCCCCGCACCGCATCACAGGTGGAAGCGGGCTGAGCGATCTGCAAGGCCGGTCGGCATGGTCCGGCCGGTAGCTGAGGTCGCTTCGGGCGGGGTGCAGAGACGGAAGGGGTGAGGCACCATCCAGCCAATTTTTTTGAATAGGAATATTTTGCTATTGCGGCCATTGATGTTGTATCGCAGATGGGTAGCTGTGTTGCGACATCGCGAAAGATACCCATGCGTGATCGTAACCGCTTGATTCCGTGGCGCGCCAGTTCAAGCCGTGCGGCGAGGATCGCGGATACTGGCCGGTGTCTGCAATGCCGCACCGGATAGCGATGTGGGCCGTAGATCCTTGAAACTTAGAGACATTTTCGATGCGGGATATATTTAAATGGTATCGGATGAGCGGTGCCGCTGCCGAATGTCACGCAGGCGACATTTTTTGTAGAATGGCTGGTCAATACTGAACCGGATGCAGTACCGGAAGGGGTGCCACAATGTTCGAAGGCTTTGATTCGCCATGCGCCACCACCGATCCCGTATTTACGGCGCCGTCCGATATTTTTTCCAAGATCAGTCCGAACGAGTTCTCCGACCTGCTGGCCATCGGCACGGTACGCAAATACGAGAAGGGCGAGTTCATCTACCGTGCAGGGGATCCGGGCATGAATGTCTATTTCCTGCGCGCCGGAAGAGTCAAGATCTATCAGAATTCGACGCTGGGGAGAGAAGTGATTCTGTGGTTCTGCTTCCCTGGGGAGATTTTCGGGCTGACCGAGGTCGTTCATAGCGCGGGCCGGGCCGTGAACGCGCAGACCTGTGAGCGGGCCGAAGTCCTGTGCATCGCGC
>JAJYEK010000128.1:2525-9850 GCA_021785795.1 Pseudomonadota bacterium | reverse complement strand
CAAGATCAGTGTCCTTAAGGAGCGGCACAGCGTGCGCGATGGCGGAAAGATCGTTCAGTACCCAGACCACCTGGAGCGCGAGCGCAACACGCAACGCGGACGCATCCACGGCCCAAGGCAGGTTTGTAAGCCGCGCGCGCCCCTCGATTACCGGGCCGGCAACATCAAAGCAGGCGTGGTGTATGGGTAAACCGATCACACCAAGAAAGTCGCGGACGATGGTTTCAAGATCCGAATAGTCGGCACTGTGATAACGGCGCCTCGCGAGGTGAGTGCGCACGCCCTCCGCCAAAGACACCACCGCGAGATCTGTCTTGGTCCCGCCGATGTCCCCGATGAGCACCAGTCCGCTATCCGTACGTACAGTTTTGATCTTGCTCGCCATGGGTTCTCCGTCAGCGCGTCGTTGGACCTTGCCACGGTATGATGGATTATGTCCACAATGACCAGCCTGGTCCAGACTAGGTGTGCCGGCGCGTTCTCGACCGAGACACCTTAAAGCGACGCGGGCAGAACATCACCGCCCCTCGCCATAATGCGCATCAGCATGTACCTTACTGCACAATACCAGGTACTGATAGGCGTTGTAAGCGATCATGAATGGTTCCAGTAGGTGTCTGCATCCACGAGTTTGCGACCATGATCCAGAAGATGGAGAGTACGCTGTCGCGCATAACGATAGCCATGGCAAAGAGATGAACAAGTGGTGGTACAGGCCGCCAGCCGAAGATCATGATCCCAACGAAATCTGCTTCGTGCATAAAAGCCATTACCGTCTGAAAACCCAGGATGTTCCCAAACCAATTTCCTGCGGCGATCGCAAACAATTTCCAGTTAGGGCGGAACGAGAACTCAAGAGGGATGCCAGTCGCCATCCCAATGCCGGAATTGAGAAGAAACAGGCTGGACTAGAATCGCGCCCGACGATAATAGATCTCCCCTCCTGACCGGTGCCAAAGAAGCTCGAGGACAAACAAAATAAATACAAGCCCCACGGTAAGCGGGGCCCACAAGATGTGGAAGCCAGCGATGAATCCGAGCTGGATTCGCGCAAACAATACGGGGTTCAGGATCGATTCGATAGGACAGTGTGACGGCGCACGTTGGCCGCGCGCGAACCAGGTTATGGCAATGGACGCGCAGAAGGTCCAACTGCCGTCACGTCAATCCTGCCATAAGAGGCTCCTCTCCACCACTGCCAAAGGGCGCTTCATATAGTCGCAGATCACGATCCCAGAGCGGCGCAGGCCGGTGTTAGCCCCATTCCTAGCTCATCGCCGTCCTAGCTGCGCGCCGCTATACTCTTTCCTATGAATCGCATCGAACCCCTGCCACAGACCACGCTGAACGCGGTACAGGCCGGCATTGAGCGAATCGTGCTCGGCAAAGCAACCGGCGTACGGCTCGCCCTCTGCTGTCTACTCGCGGGCGGTCACCTGTTGCTCGAAGATGTACCTGGGGTCGGCAAGACCACTCTCGCCCGTGCGCTCGGCGCGGTGCTTGGGCTACGCGTCGGACGGCTGCAGTTCACGGCGGACCTGTTACCAGCGGATGTGATCGGCGTATCGATTTTTGACCCCGAAACGCGCCGCTTTACGTTTCATCAGGGACCCCTGTTCACTGAATTGTTGCTTGCAGACGAGATTAACCGCGCAACCCCTAAGACGCAGAGCGCGTTGCTCGAAGCCATGGCGGAGGGTCAGGTCACGGTTGACGGAGTGGCCTACTCTCTTCCCCAGCCGTTTTTTGTTGTGGCAACACAGAACCCGAAACACCAGATAGGCACCTTTCCGCTGCCTGAGTCCCAGCTCGATCGCTTCCTCATGCGTATCAGCCTGGGCTACACCGATCGCGATGCGGAACGAAAGTTGCTCCTGGGAGACGATCGGCGCCTACTGCTCAAGGCTCAGGCGCCCCTTGCCTCATCCCGAGAGGTGTTGACGCTGCGCACCCTTGCGTCAAAGGTGCATGTGTCAGGGGCGCTCCTCGACTATGTGCAAGATCTGCTCGCGGCGACTCGCAGTACACCAGCGCTCGGTGGTGGCGCGTCACCGCGAGCAGGACTCGGACTGCTTGCCGCTGCGCGCGCATACGCGCTCCTCTCGGGACGCGCTCACGTATTGCCCGAAGACGTTCAGGCTGTTGCGGTCGCCGTGCTTGCACACCGCATCGATGCCATCGATGCAGAACAAGAAGTCCTTCGTTTGCTTGAGACCGTGACTGTGCCATGAGCCGCGCGACCCTCGTCCTTGGGCGCCGTAACGTCTATCTTTTGCCGACCCGCGATGGAATCTTCTTCGCGGGCACATTGCTCGTGTTACTACTCGGGGCTATCAATTACGACAACGGGCTTGCCTACGCGTTCACTTTTTTGCTTGCCACAGTGGCAATACTCTCGATGGCCATTGGGCAACGCAACCTTCTCGGCCTCATTATCGCCGAGATTCCACCACGTTCGGGTTTTTCCGGGAAAAAGGTACACTTCCGCGTCCTTATTAAAAACGAAGGGCCTACAACGCGCTTCGGCGTGACTGTCGAACTGCTCCATAGTGGGCGCACCACAATTGACCTAAACCCCAGGGAGCAACGCCTGGTCGAGCTACCATTTCAGGCGCTTAAACGGGGGCGTGTGCGCCCAGGCACTGTGCGGCTCAGCACGCGCTATCCGTTCGGTCTGCTTCGTGTCTGGTCACGTGGGCTTCGTTTGACCCAGGTGGCGCTCGCCTACCCATGCCCCACTGCCATCGGCGCCCTCCCCGAAGAACGTCGCCCCGGGGCCACAGAGGGGGCGGTGTCACGAGCACCCGTAAGTCGTGGAAGCTCAGATTTTTCGGGTCTTGCTGTCTACCGGGCAGGGGAAAATCCCCGGCACATTCATTGGAAGGCGGCGGCCAGTGGCCGCGGCCTTCTCATCAAACACTTCAGTGGACAACACGATAACGAGGTATGGCTTAAGTTTCGCAACAACACTGACATGGAACCCGAACTGAGCCTCCTATGCTGGCAGGTCCTATCCGCGGAGCGACAGGGGTTACGCTACGGGCTTGATCTCGGAACTGCAATTGTTCCACCCGACGTCGGGGGACGGCACAAGGCCCGCTGCCTCCGCCTCCTCGCGCTCTATGGAAACGACCCCCCCTAAGCCCACTGCCCTACCTACGTTGCTGCCGATCCTCACGGGGTTTTCGCTGTTGCCCCTTGCGGATCACCTCCCATGGTGGACGCTCATCTTCGCGGCAGCGTTGCTTAGCTGGCGCATCGGTGCAGAGCGCCGATCGCTGCCACCTGTCCACCTTTCTGTCAAACTTTGTCTCGTGCTCGCGGCGCTTACAGCTGTATACGCGCAATTCCATACCCTGCGGGGCGCCGAGCCAGGTTTCAGCTTCTTCGTGGCGATGTTCGGTCTCAAGATCCTCGAGGCGAAAACGCGCCGCGATCTCGTGGTGCTGGTACTTTTGAGCTATATCGCCCTACTCGGGGGCTTGGTGTTCGCCCAATCCATCGTGATAGGCCTCTATGCGCTCGGCTTTCTCGTACTGTCGCTTGTGACACTTGGCACAATCACGCAACCCGTAGGCCTCCCACTGAAAAACCGCTTCCAGCTGGCGCTTGCACTTCTTGCAAAGGCTCTGCCGCTTGCACTCATCGCCTATCTCCTATTCCCACGACTTGCCGGTGGTCTATGGGGAATGACAACGACAAGCCACACTGCCGAAACAGGCTTGAGCCATGTCCTCAGGCCCGGTGCATTTACACGCCTCATCCCGTCCCGACGAGTCGCTTTCCGGGTACTTTTCAAAAGGGGTGATGCGCCCCCGAGCGATAAGCGCTACTTCAGAGTCTACGTCATGACCCGCACGGACGGACGCGTCTGGCGTGCGCAACGCCACGAACAGGAGATTGCACGGCCTTCGGCGACCCGCGCAAACCTTAGTTACACACTACTCCTCCAGCCGACCGGCCGACGGGCACTCCCAGCGCTCGATTGGCCCTTGCCGATACCGGGAGCAATGCTCGTGACTGGGGACCTGCTGCGCGCATCTCACCCGGTCGATCACCTCTTCCGCTACCACGCACGGGCCACCTTTACACCCCCATCAAGTTTGACACCTGCCGAACGGGCACGGGACCTTGTACTTCCACAGACGATCAATCCCCGTATTCTCCGACTCGCTCAGCATCTTGCTGACGGTGCACCAACGGCCACCGCGCGCGTTGCACACACCCTTCACTATTTTGTTGCGCACGGTTTTGTCTATACACTGGCGCCCCCGCCTATGGGCCGGGATCCACTCGTCACGTTTCTGTTCAAGGCACGCCGGGGGTATTGCACAGATTATGCGGCGGCGTTCGCGACCCTGATGCGCGCCGAGGGAGTTCCAAGCCGTGTGGTCGTCGGTTACGCAGGTGGTACGTACAACCCTGTCGGCCACGACTTCATCGTGCGTGCGCGCGACGCGCACGCTTGGACAGAGGTCTGGCTCAAAAACCATTGGCGACGCGTCGACCCCACCGCCGTTGTGGCCCCTGCCGCCCTGGACTACGGGGTTGGGGCAATACTGCGGCTCACCGCACAAGGACGCTGGCCACTCCCTGCCGGGCAAACTGTAACTACGCGCCTGCTCGCGCGGTCCCTCTGGTCGGCCGCCAGATACCGGCTGATGCTCTGGCATGATGCTTTCACCACCACTTGGGACGACTGGGTCGCGAACTATAACTGGCGCCGCCAAGAGCGACTTCTGCATGCCCTTGGCTGGCGCGACGTGCGGCGCGTGTCGCTTGCGGGCGCAGTATTTATTTTCGCAATGATCAGTATGCTTGCCGTGAAGACGTTTGGGGCTCATACGCCGCGTCTTCGCGACCCCGCGGCTGCGGCCTACCTTCGCTTCCATAAACGGCTCGCCCGGGTCGGGTTGCCAAAACACCCCCATGAGGGCCCGAGCGATTATTCTGTAAGGGTGGCACGCGCACGCCCTGACCTTGCGCCACAGGTTGCAGCCATCACACGGGCGTATGTCGATGCCCGCTATGCCGCGGGTAACGCGAGCGCGAGATGGCTCAAGGCCGAAGTACGGAGGTTCCGTCCGCGTAAAATACGTTGACAACCAACCGGTCGTTTGTTACAGTACCTTGAGCAATTGAAGGAGAGCGATCCATGCCAGTACAGAAATCTGATGAGGAAACTGTGGTTTTTTGTGCGATCGACCTCTTCCGACGCCACGGCTATCACAAGACGACCATGGCCGAGTTGGGTACTGCGAGCGGCCTGCTGAAGGGAAGCCTTTATCACTACTTTCCGGGCAAAGAGCAGCTCGCGATCCGCGCCATGGAGACGGTACATGGGCATTTCCGCACGTATGTGTTTCCGCTTGTCAGCGATCCCACAGTCATGCCTGCCGATCGCCTCAAAAATTTTGCGGACGCCGTCCTTCAGTACTTTGACAGTCGGGAGGGGGGTTGCCTTATTGGCAATCTCGCACTTGAAACAATTGATTCTGTGGGCGAGTTCCGGCCAGCGATCCAATCATACTTCTCGGACTGGGTGAACTCCTATGCGACCATCTATCAAGCCTTGGGGTTAGCTAGGCGACAGGCGCTGACAAAGGCCCGGGAGGCGGTGGCGCTGATTCAGGGCGCGCTCATGATGAACCGGATCTTCGGGAACAAAGAGACCCTGCGTGAGGCGCTAACCCACCTTGCGCAGTGGCCAATGATGTCCGGATAAAAAAACGAAGTTTAACTGAGGCCCTTTCTAGTCTTTTTGACTACCAACCATTTGTTTAACTAAGGCTGTTTATGCGTGAACCGATACCTTCGATGTCTTTGACAAACAAGCCCCACACAGGGCTCGTTCGGGCTTGGCTTGGGAGCATGCGTGGCGGACACGCCGCTCCGCCGGCTACCACACCGCTGACACAGATCGTACTCGCATGGCTCGGCGGATTCTTGGCGATTGCGACCGTTGCCTATGTTGCCGATGCCGCTCGCACACCGCTTCTGCTTGGCTCCTTCGGCGCATCCTGTGTCCTGTTATTTGGGTTCCCAGAGAGCCCATTCTCGCAACCACGGAACGTGATCGGTGGTCATGTCCTGTCATCTTTGACGGGCCTCCTAGCCATCACTCTTTTCGGCTCCACATGGTGGAGCACAGGACTTGCGCTTGCGACTGCGATCAGCGTCATGCAGATCACCCGCACCGTGCATCCACCGGCGGGATCAAACCCTGTCATCATCATGCTCGCACATGCCGGCTGGCCATTTCTGCTCCGCCCGACACTGCTCGGTGTACTGATCCTGCAGACTATAGCGCTCCTGTACCACTCGTTTGTGAAAGGTCGCCGCTATCCGATGTATTGGTTCTGAGAGCTTTCAGAGTTTTTGCGCATCAATCGGCGCCATGGAGAGCACCGAGCCCATAGAACGACGGCGATATGGGCACCACAGGGATGTGGACCTATCTTTAAATCCTAACGCCCACTACAAGGAGGAAGGCAATGCCACGTACAAGCGATGTGTCTAAATCCACCTATGATGCGGCCGACGCACGCGAGATCGAACGCCTGCGGCACGAGCATGCATGGATTACGGAGCCGCTCTATCGTGCAAGCGATCAGGTTCTGGAGATGCCATTCTTTGATTGGCTCGATTCGCTGAAAAACCCTCAAGAGTTCCAGCCAGCGGCCGTACAGCTATTTCATCACTCCGCCACCTTCCCAAAGGTGATGGGTCTCATGCTGGCCACAACCCCGATGTCAGAGAACCACATGATGCCGTTCTACGCAACGCACGCTTACGGAGAGGCAACCCATCACGAGTTGCTTATGCAGTGGATGCTCAGGCACCGATTGCTCCCCGACCGGTCTGCAATCGCTTCGGTGATCCCAACGCTCGCGACAAACGCCTGCATCAATCTTGCCTATCAGATGGCGCTCGAGGGCGACCGGTACAAGTGGGTACTTACAATCAACAGCGGTATCGAGCGGTGTTCTAATGATTTCTTCAAAATAGCCGCACCGAAGATGCGCACACTCGGCGCCGGGGACACGTATTTCGACATCCATGTGGAGGCGGACGAGCATCACAGCATCATGGGTATGGCGCACCTCGAACCGCAGGACCAGAACTCTGTGCGGGGGCGGCAGCTCATTGCCAAGGCGCTCGAAGGCGTAGCGCTTTGGGCTGCCATGATCCATTCTTGGATCGGCTTGGACGTCCTACCTTCTTTTGGACTGGATGGCACGCTGGCGCGGTCACAACGACAGGCGGCCTGATGCTGGCGGCGGGCTGACACGGCCGGGCGCAGCAGGCCCGGCCGTTCTTTATTT